>CASBQF010000384.1 GCA_949127775.1 Oscillatoriales cyanobacterium PMM_0080 | reverse complement strand
CCACCAACTTCAGTAAACTTAATTGCATTACCAATTAAATTAATCAAAATTTGTCGCAGCTTCTTTTCATCAGCCGCAATCGCTTTGGGAATAGATGATAGATATTCACAGTTAAAAGCTGTTCCCTTTTGGGAAGCCCGAATGCGACAAATGGCTGTTACGCTATGAATGAATTCAGCAAAATCAAACTCTGTCGGTTTTAGTTCCATTTTGCGCGCTTCGATTTTAGAAAGGTCTAAAATATCCTCAATTAGAGCGAGTAAATGTTCGCCACAGCGGTGAATGACGCGAATTCCATCTTGTTGCTGTTCGGTTAAATATTTATCTCGCTGGAAGATTTGAGCGTAACCTAAAATACCGTTTAATGGTGTTCTCAATTCGTGGCTCATGTTAGCCAAGAATTCACTTTTGGCACGACTGGCAGATTGTGCTGCGGCTTCGGCTTTTTGCCTTTCTTGAATTTCTTGAGACAACAGCCCATTTTTTTCTGATAATTCTTGGGTGCGCTGTGTAACTTTTGCTTCTAGAGTCAAGTTGGACTCGGCTAATTGTTGGTTAGCTGTTTCTAGATTGGCGTAGAGACGGGCATTTTCGAGGGCGATCGCAGCTTGGGAAGAAAGCAGCTTCAAAACTTCCAGGCGATCGGCTGTAAAAGCGCCCGTTGTTAAGTTATTTTCCAAATACAGGATCGCGGTTAATTTGCCTTGATAGACGATCGGCGCGCATAACACCGATTTGGGCTGGCGCTCCAGGATGTAGGGGTCTGTGTTGAAAATAGCCTCGCTGCGGGCATCGTGGAGGACAATATCTTCGAGAGTGCGATCGACAAAATTGATTAGCGATCGCGGATACGCACAATCCAAGCCCGCGCCGGAGAGCACCCGCACCTCGCCGCCCACCTCTCCCGCAGCTTCAATGACAAATTCACCATTTTTTGGTGCGATCAAAAACCCAGTTTCAGCCCCCGCATTTTCCAGCAAAATCTGCATCAATTTTGCCAGCAAAGCATCGAGGACAATTTCGCCGGAGATAGCCAGAGAGGCTTTCATGATGGTAGCGAAATCCAAAGCTTTGTGACTACCGGTAAGGGTTGCAGAACTTATAGTCAGAGTCGGGATGCTAATTGTGAGACTATCACTTTCCGGCATCCGTACAATTAACTGCGGATATCGTTCCTCCAAATCAGCAACTTTCGCATTCGCGCCCCAGCGGATATAACCGTAGTAAGCATCTGTCATGTAAACCTTAGCCACCTTTTCCCGGCCCAGAGAGAGATAATATTCGGCGGCTAATTCATTGGCTAAAGCCTCTTCCTGAATGTATCCCTGTTCGCCGGAATGTTGAATTGCGCGATCGTAATAATCGATCGCCCGGTCTTTTTCTCCCAACACCCGCGCTTTTTCAGCCTCAACTAACTCATACTTATGCTGATAATTCATCGGTGCGTGGTGCGCCCAGTGCTGCATTTTTTCCTGATTCGCTGCTACCTGCATCAAGTATTTTTTTTGTTCTGCACTGTCAGCAGTTGCATACACAGCCAGGAGTGCCAGCGAATAATACAAATTGTGCATACTGATAATTATTAAGCCAATTGCCGCTGGTGCATATTCTGCCGCCAAAGATGCGTCAGCAACTGCTTTTTCTGGATTTTTAAATAAGTAATTAAGCAGAAGTTTAGCCAAATAAAACTTAAAAATTGCCATTTTGTTATTAGTTCTTTGCAGCCTAGGCAACATTTCTCTTCTACTGAAATTTTCACCTATAAAGCGACAACTATTTTCTGGTTTTTTCCGCAAATTTAAAATTATATGATCCGAAATTTCCAGAAACTCTTTTGCAACTTCTTGTTTTAAATTTTGCACTAAATTAAAGTAATCTGCTTGTTTTTGTGCCACACTGTCTAATGGTTCTCCAATCAAAAATAAACAACAAAAAATGGTGTCTGTAGCATAAGAAGTATATTCTAAATCTCCTGTTTCTAGACCGCTTTGTATCGCCTCAATCAAAGGTGCGATTGTCTCCCTGCCGTGTTCTTTCCAGTGGCGCACAAAAGTGTTAAACATAGTGTAAACTTTGCATTTAAGTTCTTTAGCATTGAATTGCTCTAATAACTTCAAAGCTAGCTGTCCAGAATGATATCCAGCGTCTACCTCTCCTAATACCCCAGTCAGCAGCAAGCCATACCAACTATAGGCGATCGCCCCAAGTGCTGAATGACCCCGTTTAATCGAAAAATCAACCATTGTGAAGACAATCTGCGGCAATAGTTCTGGTTTTGCCATGAAAACAGAAGAACCAACAGCCGAGAGTATCCGCATTGCGGCCAACTCATAGTCGTCAGTCATTACCGGAACATTTTCTAGTTCATCAAGCTGAGGTAACTTAACTCCAGTCAAGCCCTCTGGGGGAATTTTTGACAGGGAAAATCCCAATATCTCCAAAGCTTTCAAACCAGTATCAATGGCTTTAATCATCTGGTTTTGAGATATATAAGACTGCATTTGTAGTTCGTATACCTTAACTTTGTCGAGCCGATTTGTAGCTTGTTGTAACACGATGTCAGCTAATTCTTGCGATCGCCCAAAGTTAGTATTTAGATATTCCGCCTCCGCTGCTTCTACATAAAGGTTCAGCGTCAAGTCATAATCAGTCTGCCAACTTGACCCCGTTTCACTTACCGCGCCAAGGGAGTTAATCAGTTCCAGGCCGAGATTCAAATACCTGACAGCGACTTCGTAAGCATTGGATGCTTTAGCTCTTTTCCCAGCGATCAGATTCAGTTTTGCCAATTCATATTTTTCTGCTTTTTCGGCGATGAATTCAACACCAAAATTCAGTTGGTTGACAATATCAAAGACATTTTCTTCAATCTCCGAAGCGGGAGTATTATTGAGCAGCAGTTGACCGATTTTGACGTGCGTTGCTTGTTTCTCGCCATCGGGAATCAAAGAATAAGCTGCTTGCTGCACTCTGTCGTGCAAAAACTTGTAACTAACCTTGACATCTTGCAGCCCCGACAGTCCGGTTTCCGAACCCTCAAAAACCAGGGGAATTTTGTAATCGTTGGTCAGCGGCAAAATTAGACCTGCCTGAAGAGCATCCCAGAGAGCTAATGCTGTTTCTTTCTGAGATTTTTCGCTAACAATTGCCAGCACTTCTAAATTAAACTGGTTGCCAATACAGGCAGCCAATTGTAATGCTGACTGCGCCGAAACAGGCAACTTCCGAATATTTCTAGCGAGTAACTCTACGATGTTGCAGTCAGTAATTCCAATTGCTTGAATATGTCCGAGATCCCACTGCCACGCACTGGATGAAAAATCGTAAGCTAACAGATTTTCTTGATAAAGAGTTCGGAGTAACTGAGTTAAAAAGAAGGGATTTCCTTGGGTTTTGTTAAAAAGTAGCTCGGAAAAGAGTTTGACTTTTTCCGAGACTCTGGTTTTCAAAGTTTCGGATATTAAGAGTTGAACATGACTCAACTCTAGAGGAGTGAGAACAATATTGTTGACTCTTTCGGGTAGTCCTGCGCGAGCTTTTTGGATATTTTCGATGGTTTGAATCAGCGGATGGGTAGCGCTGACTTCGTTATCTCGATAGGCTCCAATTACCAGCAAATACTTGCTTTCTGCATCAGTCACCAGGAGTTCAATTAATTTCAGCGATGCCGAATCTGCCCATTGCAAATCGTCGAGAAAAACAACTAGCGGGTGTTCCTGCGCGGTAAACACGCTAATGAATTGTTTAAACACTCGATTAAATCGGTTTTGCGATTCTGTCGGCCCTAATTGTGGGACTTCCGGCTGTTTCCCGATAATTAGTTCGACTTCTGGAATCACGTCGGTGACAACTTTACCGCTGCTTCCCAAAGCAGCTAGCAATTTCTGTTTCCAAGTCTCGATAGATGCTGCGCTTTCTGTTAGCAACTGCCGAATCAATGACTGGAATGCTTGAATCACGGAAGCGTAGGGAATGTTGCGTTTGAATTGGTCAAATTTGCCACCAATAAAATAGCCGCGCTGTCGGACAATTGGTTTTTGTACTTCATTGACTAAGCAGGATTTTCCGATGCCGGAGTAACCGGAAACCAGGATCATTTCGACTCCCGTATGGGAATTTGTCTTGTTTTCGACTAGGGCTGTTTCATTCTTTGTAGGGGCAATCCCCCCGTGGTTGCCCTCTTGGAGAGCGGAGGGTTGGCACGGGGGCACAACCCCTACAAAATCCTGATTTTTCTGAGAATCAAACAGCCCTGGGGGTTCGACACCGCTAACTCGGTTAAAGGCGGCTAGCAAAGCGGCGACTTCGGCTTCTCTACCGTAGAGTTTTTGGGGGATGAGGAGTTGACCGGCCCGATCGGCATTTCCGGCAGTAAAATCAGATATATTGCCAGTAGCTTGGAGTTGTGCGAGACAGGTTTCGAGATCAAACCTCAGCCCATCGGCGCTTTGATACCTATCTTCCGCCGTCTTGGCCAACAATTTCATCACAATACCAGAAATTGCTTCGGGAATTTCAGGATTTAAACTGCAAGGAGGCGGTGCTATGCGGGCGATATGACAGTGAACTAATTCTAAAGGGTCGATCGCGCTAAACGGCAATTCACCAGTCAGCATCTCGTAAAAAGTGACACCTAACGAGTAAAAATCGCTGCGATAGTCGATCGCCCGATTCATTCTACCAGTTTGTTCCGGCGAAATATAAGCTAACGTGCCTTCGAGCAAATTGGGATAGCTGGGACTTGCGTTTTCTCGAACCAAGCGTGAGGAGATGCTGAAGTCAGTAATTTTTACACGATACGTTTCGGGATGGATGATAATATTGTGCGGCTTAATATCTTTGTGAATTATTTGATTTTGATGAATTTCACCCAAGCTTTGGGCTAGCTGCACGGCAATTTCTAAAAATTGTGTAAATTTGAGTTTATTCGTGGTTAAAAATTTTGATAAAGCCAAGCCACCAAAGTCTTCCAATGTGAGTGCCACACTATTTTGATGAGTTTCTAGGCGGTAGGAATTGACAATAGTTTCTAGATTTCTCAGATTCTTTCGGATTTTATATTCGTGTCTCAAACGGGTAATCTCTTCGAGAGTTGGATACTCACTTTTCAGGGTTTTGACAATGACTGGCAGGTTTTCTTGTTCCCAGATTCCCCGATAAATCACAGTATTGATACCAGAATAAATTTGTTCCGTGATTTGATAGCCTTTTAGGGAAATCATAGTTTAATCAATTTGAATTTAAAGGGTTGACTGCAAATTTGCACGAGTTGTGCTGTGGGCGGAAGTCGATCGCCTATGTTAGAGGGGTGATGCGTGCGGGCGATCGGCAAAAATCCCCAGACATACTCAACCTTAGTCCAAGTCTCACAGCTTTGTCATTGGCTATTTGGCTTAGTCTTTAAATCAATTTGTATTTACGTATTATTACTGATATATACTGTGCTTAATGTCACATTTAGCTTACCGGGGATTTTAACAGCCTTTTTAATCTTCTTCTCTCTGTCAATTGTCAACTGTCAACTGTCAACTGTCAACTGTCAACTAATCATTGCGGGTTAAACCCTGAAGGCTAACTTGCAAAATCGACAAACCCAAAATCATCAAAAACAATACCAACCCGATCGTACAAGCATAACCAATTTCCAAATCCTTAAAAGCCCGTTCATAAAGATAGTAAACAACAGTCTTAGAACTATTGCGAGGCCCGCCCTGAGTCATAATATAAACTTCTTCAAAAACCTTAGTAGCAGAAATCGCCGAAATTACCGCCACCAAAACCAAATAAGGCTTCATCAGCGGCACAGTAATATCCCAGTGTTTCCCCAAACCATCCGAACCATCAATCGCCGCCGCCTCATAAAGTTCTGCCGGAATAGATTGCAGCCCAGCCAAATAAATTACCATGTAATAACCCAACCCTTTCCAGACAGTAACTGCCATCACACTAAAGAGTGCCACCTTGGGATTTGCCAGCCAAGAAACCGGAGGCAAACCCAACAATTCTCCGAACTGATTCAGCAATCCAGTCTCAGCAAACAGCCACTTCCAAGCAATCCCCGCGACAACCATCGAAATCACCGCCGGCGTGTAGTAGGCGGCGCGGAACCAGTTCATCCCCCGCAGCTTTTGATTGCACAAAATCGCCATTCCCAACGGTAGAACAACCAATATAGGCACAACACAGATGAGATACAGCAGCGTATTGGTCAAAGTTTGCCAAAAAGTGCGATCGCGCCACAACCTCTCAAAATTCTTCAAACCCACCCACTGCGGCATTTGAGTTAAATCATATTCATAACTCGTAAAACTCAAATAAAAAGCTTGCACCGCCGGCCACAAAACAGTCAAACTCAAAATAAACAAAGCCGGAAACAAGAACAAATAAGGCGTCGAATAGCGTCGAAAGAAATTCAAATACATAATAATTAGTAATTGGTAATTGGTAATTATATCAGTTCCGGTTGCACCGGAATAATATAGAGGAGACGGCAGTGCCGTTTCCCTACAATTAATCTGGCGTAGGGACACGGCACTGCCGTCTCCTAATTTGGGCTACTAATAATTCCGATGCTACCGGATTTGATATTAATTATCATGGTGTGCAACGCGCACCAAACCCTACTCAATTCCGGCTGCGCCGGAATATAGAGGACACGGCAGTGCCGTTTCCCTAGCGCGATCAATTGTAGGGAAACGGCACTGCCGTGTCCTGATTTCTACTCGCATTTGTAGAGTGTGCAACGCGCACAAAATCTCATTGCACGCACCAAACCCGCCCCTACAAACAATACCTATTTCACCCCAGAAAACAAACCCTCCCAATCTCCCGGATCAGCAGAATTTTCCCCCTCTTTCACCTCAAAAGTTACCTTAGAAGCCTGCGGTTGTGACAAAGCTTGCACGCACAATTCTGCAATATCTTCTCGACTAACTTTACCCCGAATATTATCTCCTTGCTCGAAGATCAAAGCTTTGCCGCCCGCTTCTTCAGTCAAAGCACAAGGTCTGACAACAGTATAAGGTATGCCGCTCGATCGCACGCAATCCTCCCCTTTCAACTTCCAAGTCAAAATTCCCCCCAACATATCATTCATTCTGACAGCCGGCGGTTCATCTTCCAAAATCAGTCCTGGGCGACCTGGGCGAGTAACTCCAGCCGAACTCACCATCACAAATCGTGGCAAAATCTGGCCGCCATCAGCCTTAATAGATTCTAATTCCAGTTGAAAAACACCCGCTGTAAATTTCGGATTCAGCGCGCCGTCGTATTCAAACTTGCTCAGCATTAATTGAAAAGAATAAATGCTGCTCGGATCGAATTTAGAGCCATCTTTCACAGTTTTCGCACGAAATACTGGAATTAATTGATCGAAGGGAACGACGACAGTAATCCAGGTATTGTAAACAGTATCAAAAGAATAACAATAGCCAATGCCATCCCATTTTGCCTCGCTACGCACAATCAACTTGTAGCGCTTACCATCCCCTTTGACGCGCAGTTGGAGGCCACTAAATCCTGCGAGATTGAGCGCAGAATCGAAGTTACGAGTCCGCACAGAAGCAAAGCCACCGGAGTTGGCGGTGGAAACATTGCCCGTGAATATAGCTGTACTGTCTGTAAGGACGATCGAACTTTCGCTAGTCCCACCCATCACCACATCATCCAGCGCCCCCCAAGTTTCCTTTAAATCTTGGGTAGGTTTTGTGAAATCAAAAATGACTTTTTCCCCTGCTTTAACTAGCTGACTGCGAACAGCTTGCACTAAATTATTCAGGCCTTTGTATTCCACAATTTCGGGAACATCCACAACTTCCGGCATATAAAACTTGATGCCTTGATAATATTTTTCCCTCGTTGGGGTGTCTCCTTCTACAGGTTGAACTTTAGTACCTGTGCAGCAAATAACAGCTTCTACACCATCCGTTACTAACGGTGTTAGAGTTTCTGCCACAGTGATATCTGCCTCGACTAATTCGACATTTTTACCGAGAATTTCGGTTGCTCTTTTCGTATCTCTGACAAGACAGCGGACTTGATATCCCCGCTGTTGCAGCCGCTTGACAACTCGTTTCCCAACGCCACCTGTCGCACCAGCTACCAATATTAGTTTGGGTTTGTCTTTTTTAATGTTGCTGCTGCTTCCGAACAATTGTTGCAGCCAGCTAATGCTACCAATGAAGGGAATCACGCCGAAATAAGCCAAAGTTTTGACAAATCTGCCGGCATCCCATTGGGCGGTATTTTTTTCAGTCACAATCGCTTCCTCAAAATTGGCTCAAATCTACTTACTATTCAATACGCTTAGGTTCACACTATTTACTCCCCAGAGATCCCCTAAATCCCCCGGATAGTCGGGGGACTTTGATGGAGTTCTTGTCCCCCCTTTTTAAGGGGGGCTAGGGGGATCTGGCTTAACTGAACCGTATTGACTTACTATTTAGCTGCTTTTGTATTTTAGTCGAATTTTGGACTTTTGAATTTGGGCGATGAGCACACTTTTTTTACTTCACAATCGGTTTGGGATGAGTTTGGCTTAAGGGAATCTCAATAATCAACTCGGTTCCCTCTCCGGGAGTTGAAATGCAGATCAATTTGCCGCCGTGTTGTTCCACTACAATTTCGCGGCTAATCGCCAAACCTATCCCCGCACCTTTTCCCACCGGTTTTGTGGTAAAAAACGGCTCAAATATTTGCTGTCTAACTGTTTCAGTCATGCCCCAAGCATTGTCCTTGATCCGAACTAATACGGCTGTTTCTCCCGGACAAACTTCAGTCACAATCCGAATTTTTCCGCCCTTTGCTGTCTCTGCTTCGTGTCCCCAGTGTGGCGATAAATTATTGTTCACAAAGGCATTTTCTAGGGCATCAAGTGCATTTGTCAGTACATTCATAAATACTTGGTTGATGTGAACTGCGTAACACTCAACCAAAGGCAAAGAGCCATATTCTTTGATGAGATGAATCGCAGGGCGATGGTGCTGCGTACCTGCTACGCTAACGGGCTTCGGTTTGAATCGGTTGCTCAAAATCAGCAAAGCGCTGTCCAATCCGTCGTGAATGTCAACTGGTTTAATTTCCGCTTCGTCAATTCTAGAGAAGTTTCGCAGCGACTGAACTATCTCGCGGATGCGGTTAGCGCCTACTTTCATTGAACCCAGCAACTTCGGTAAGTCTTCAACTATAAACTCTACTTCTGATGCTTCTATTTCTGCTTGAATTTCTGGCGAAGACGATGGGTAATGTTTCTCGTAAAGCTGCAATAAATCGATCAGTTTTTGACTGTATTCGTTAGCATAACTGAGGTTTCCGTAGATGAAGTTAATCGGGTTAGTGACTTCATAGGCTACCGCCGCCACCAATTGTCCCAAGCTTGACATTCTTTCGCTTTGCACCAATTGAGTTTGGGTGCGTTGAAGCTCGGACATCGCTGTTTTCAAATGAGCAGTTTTTTCGCGCTCTCTGGCGACTGATGCTTGTAGTGCAGTATTTAATTTTTCGAGTTTGTCAGCTTGGCGCAACACTATATTAATCATTGCTTTTTTTAGTTCCAATGCAGCGTCTATTTCGCATTGTTTCCAAGGCAAGGATTTGCACCTCACATTTTCTTTCCACAGCTCGAAGGATTGCCTAGGTGAAATTCGATGGCTGCCATTTTCATCTATCTGAACTGGTTTGTTGGGGTTTCCCGCCCAATTTACGGTCTTAATTACTTCCGGGCGAAACCACAGAATGTATATTTTCTGAGTGGGCGATATTGCGATAGCTAAACACCCGCTTGCCGTGTCTTTAAATTGCTCAGCTTCTGGATAGCATTTGGTGAGGGAGTCTGTATAAAATATTTCTTTTGTTAGGTGGTTTTCTACCCACTTGGTTAAGTATTTGAGCGATTCTCCCCGAGGTGTTTGCCCGACTCGATAGCAATTGTTTCCAAATACTATTGCTGCTCCCTGGGCGTTGACTGCTTCCAGCAAATTATGCTGGCATTTAACTAACACTTCCGATAAATTTTCGGAGGTAGATATGTCTTCAAAAATCTGGGTTTGAATGGATTTTAAGTGTAGTTTGTAGTCGTAGTCTTCGTTTCCTTCTTTTGATTGGAGTTCTAAGGACATTACTTGTCCGATAAATTCGCAGGCTGCGCGCAATTCATAGTTGAGATATTTTGGTGTATAGTTGTGGCAAGCAATCAATCCCCACAGTTTTTTGTCTTTGATTAACGAGATTGACATGGAAGCTGTCACGCCCATATTTTGCAGATATTCTATGTGAATGGGGGAAACGCTTCTCAATACGCTAAAACTGAGGTCTATGGGTTGATTGGTAATGGGATTGTTGGCCGAAACGAGGGGGACTGGTTGATAATTAATATCTGGTATCAACCTCAGCCAATTTAAGGAATACAGTTTTCTGGCTTGTTTGGGAATATCTGTGCTGGGGTAGTTTAAGCCTAAGAAAGGACTCAGGTTTTCTGTTTTGTCTTCAGCGATGACAGCGCCGTTGCCTTCGTGATCAAATTGATAGACCATAACTCTATCAAATCCTGAGATTCTCCTGACTTCTTCTACAGTCAGTTGACATAATTCGTTGAGATTTTTGGCGCTTTGAATTTGGCTGACAGTGGATCTCACTGAATGATAAAAGCTGAAAACGGAAAGTTTTTCTGTGGTAGTTGCCAATTCTAATTCGACGATCAAAATTCCTTCTCCTCGGTGGAGGATGCAGTCAAATTCTAAAGATTTGCCTGCTTTTTCGACAGACAGTTTAATGGGATTGACGGTTTTTAAGTTTTCATTCTGCAAACAGGCTTTGAGTTTTTGTAGCTGAGTGCGATCGAGTAATATGCTCAAATCTTGACCGATCGCACTTTTGGCATCAAAGCCTAACAAATCTTGCGTATTTTCACTGACTTGCAGTATTTCTAGTTGAGGTTCTCGTACAACAAGGAGCACTCCGTGCGGCTGAATCTGCCCTGATATGTGAATGGGTTCTCTGTCGCAGTTTGTCAAGTCAACTTCTTCGAGTTCTGGAATTCTGGTTTGTCGATCCATTGTCTGTATTTTCCGCTGTAAAATTTCGAGAGAGTTGTCTATCTTTTAGATTTGAAGTCACATTGGCTTTTCTATAAGCTCATATTGTTCGATCGCACAATGTTTCGATTCCTTAGCAAACGCTGATAATCAATCATCTGACAATCAGCGAGTCGAAAATGATTGAGTCGAAAATTAGCCTGCCGTTGTGTTGCTGCTTTGCTGACGCCAGCTTTTTAGATATGTCTACGGACTGGGCTCTTCTATTGCGCTCTATACCCCCATGTTAATTATTGCAGCAATTGTTACCATTGTTCAAGTGGTTTTAATAAGTTTCCCTAAAATTAATGTTTGTGGTAAAATTTCTCAATCAGGAAAAGGCGAGAGAAATGTGCCTTCAGACCGACCCATTGACGAAAATATTAAGTTAAGGTAAGGATGACAAGACTTGAAAGTCAAGTCACGTTAAGCTCTTTAAGTATATCCAACAGGCCCGATAATTAGACTGATGCTCGACTTCAATACAGTTACTGAGTTTTCTCATACCTACTGCATAGGTATCTGTGCGTTTTTAGTTCCGGCAAACTTGCTGACTACTTTGCAGACAACGATTTTGACAGGACTCAACCGACCTCGAATGCAAGTTTGGGCGTCTGTGGTTGTGGCCAGCCTTTGGGCTACAGCAATGATATTTCATGTTTTTACCTGGTTTGCGATCGGGGTAGTAATGCCTCCGACATACATCTTGCTCGCTATGGGAATCACTTGTCTAGCTATCAATGTTTGGGCGGTGGGACATCCTTCCAGCATGATGCAATTAATTCGAGTTTCGGTATCAGCTTTTAGGGGATTTGTGAGAAGAAGGAAGGAAGTTCGGCAAGGGATTGTGTAACGGATTTAACGGATGTTAGGAGGTTCGGCAGCGGATTTTGTAACGGATTTAACGGATGTTATGGAGTAAGGTTTTAGTGATATAGGAGAGAAGTTGGTATCTATAAATGTTAAAAATATCAGGGAGAATATTAGTTTTTGCTAAAATGTTCCCTGGTTCCAAATATTAGTTTTGAGTCGTGATTTTAGACTGGTTATTCCGGTTCGCGATCGCGACAATCTTCTGTTTCTGGGCCGCCCGGATGGATGGTGCAGTTGAGCAGGTGGCCACCGTCGCTTCTGCCGTAATAATAGCGACATCCGTTGCAAATTGCGGGACGGACGATCGCCCTTTGGGAAACCGGATAATCCGCAGCCAGTAGCGAAAAGTCGCGCTGTGTCTGCACAGTGCCGATAATAGCGCCTGAGAGTTCGACAGCTTGGCGGATGTTTTCGATCCTGCTGTAAGGTGGCAGGTAAATGTCAATATAAAGGCGAATGCCCTCGGCTTCTGGCTCGTGGCGGGTAATAGTGCCTCCGAGTAAGCCGACGTGCGACGCAATAGCCGAGGAAAATTCTTCCAGGGAGGTACAGTAACCGGAGAAAACGTGAATATGTTCGTCCGTAGTAGCTCTCACAGTCAGGCGTGTGGGAATCAGCACTCTCAGGTAAGCATCGAGTTCGTCAAAAACTGCTTCGGCGAGGGACAGCATTTGGTTTGCGTCTTCCTGGTTGAGTCCAAAACCCTTAGAAACCTTGCCCACCAAGGCTGACAAAATATTAAAAACTTCCGTTAACAACGATTGTAGCCTGCTATCAATGGCGATCGGACATTCTCTGAGCAGTTTTAAATAATCCTCCAAACGATGGGCTATGCGCTGAATGCTACTAAATCCGAGCATAGCTGCTCCCCCTTTAATCGAGTGCGAGGCTCGGATGAGCTGGTGTATTCTTTGGGGAGCTTGTACGGTGTTTTGTAGGCCCTGTAAGCCTTGTGCGATGATTTGGATGTGTTCTGTGGCTTCTTCGAGAAAGTAGCCGATGATGCGCTGTAGTTGTTCTGGCAGCATAATTTTATTCTCCGAAAGGCACCCGAGGATCAGAAAGCAGAAAGCAGAAGGTAAAAATGCTGATATTTCTTAATTTTGAGTCAATATTTAACTGACGAGTGATATCAAATCGGCGTTGCATAGGTCAGGATACCGCGCCTGTGAACCCTTTGGGTTCGACTTGGAATATGATGCAGATGCCAGCGAAAACCAGATTATTTCTGCTTGATATCTATCCTGCCTCACGATAACCACAGTGGCAAATATCGAACCAAAAAGGATTTTTAAACTATATACGGTGCTAAATATAGTACCTAAAAGGGCGATCGCTTGTTCAAACTCGCAAGAGATTGTAATTAAAATTATCCAAAACAAAAGCTAGGGTAGGCAAGATGCCTACCCTAGAAGACTTATGGTGCGCGAGGGAGCGCATTAGTATGTTGAGAGGGCGATCGATATCGCAACAACGGCCATATCGCATATCGATCGCATTTTCTTATTTAGCGACTGCTGCACCGACTTTGCCGGCGATCGCGCCCAAAGCGTTGCGGTTGCCTTGTAGAAGCGCGTTATTTTTCTGCACCATGCTGCCACTCAATTCTGGGGGAGCGGGCAGTTTAACGCCTAATTTTTCAGCGATGGCACGGACAATTTGTCTGTTACCCAACAATAATTTGTGGTTTTCTGTGGCTAAGTCACCGCTCCCTGCGCCTGCTACGCTGGGTACAGTTGCGCCTACTTTGGTAGCGATACTGGTAAAAGTAGCTCTGTTTTGCAGGATTAGCTGTTGGTTAACTTGCAAAGGATTGCTACCAGACGGTGCTGCGTCTTTGGTAGCTGCTGCGCCTACTTTAGCAGCAATATTCTTAGCTGTTTGACCATTTTTTAATAGCAGATCCCGATTTTGCTTGATGAGTGCTTGTTCGTTGGCTTGGGCAATAATTACATTATTAGTAGTAGGTGGTTGAACTAATTGAGCAGAGCTTCCCAATAATCCAGATGCCAATAAAGTAGCAGTGAAACCAATAATTAATTTAGACATTTTTTCTGTCCTCGATATGTTTTTTTAGACGCTCAATTTTTTTAGTGCGTCATCTACCAAAAGAAAGATATCAAGACTTTTTAGGGCAGTTTGTCACAAATATTACATTTTGTGACAAACTTATGCAAAAAGTGCAACGGGTATGTGCAATTTTTACAATTAGAGCCGGAAAGTAGGTTTTTATAGCAGTGGGCAGTTGACAGTTGACGGTTGACGGTTGGCTGTTGACTGTTGACTGTTGAGAAGCGAACATATTTGCTATCTTTTTTTGATTTTGACTTGTTTACCAGAAATAATTGGTTTAAAGCCGAAACCCTTCTAGGGAGAGATTAAAACAACACTATTCATTACTCGAATCCTCTTCCTTCGAGGTAGAGGTCGCTGTCAACTGTCCACTGTCCACTGTCAATAAGATTTTTGGGCTCCGAAAGTGGCGGTGGCTACGCCCATTAGCAATATCCCCGCACCTCCAAGTACCGCTGGGGCGGGCATTTCGCCGAACAATAAATAGCCCAAACAACTCGCCCCAACGGGTTCAAATAAGATGGCAAGAGTTACCAGAGTTGGGGAGATTTGCACTACAGCCCAGTTTAAAATGGTGTGCCCGACTAATTGAGGCAAGGCGGCGGTTAATAAAATGTAAAAATATACGATGTTTGGATAGCCGGTATAACTGGTGTTGAAGATGAGGGGTAGAGGTAGGAGGACGATCGCAGCAACAGTATAGGCGATCGCAATATAACCACCAATTCCCAATCCCCGCCGTTGAGCTTCCCGGCCTAGCAATAGATATAAGCTGACAGCCCAGGAACCAGTCAGAGCAAGGAAATCGCCTAATAATTGAGTGTTGCTGGCATTGGCTGCGCCTGTGCTTCCGAAGGCGATCGCCATTCCGCCAGCCAGAGCTATAGTAATGCCTGCGATCGACAGTTTGCTGAGTTTTTCGCCAAACCAGAAGCGGGATAACAGCGCTACCCAAACAGGACTTGTGGTGACAAGGGCTGTGGAAGCTGCGATCGAAGTATAAGAAAGTGAGGTAATCCAGAGGGCAAAATGCAGGGCGAGACACAAACCCGCAGCCGCAGCATAGCGCCGAGCTCCGGGGCGCAGGGTTTTCCACTGAATTTTCGGCCAAGCGGGAAGCAGAATTAAGGCGGATAAAGTTAAGCGAGAGGCGGCGAGTACCAGACTGAAACCGAGGCCGCCTGCGCCTGCTTTCAGGTTGGCTAGCCGGATTAAGATTGATGCGGTTGAGACTGCTAACACGCCGATAGTTAAGACGAGGGCGATCGACCAATTCGACGGTTTTTTCGGAATATTCATTTTTTAGGGAATTGGGCATTGGGAATTGGGCATTGGGAATTGGTAATTGAGAATTGGGAAAAATAACATTTATACAGCAATTTTTGCATAAGTTGTAAACTCTTTATCTGCCCTTCTCTTCTCATCTCTTGCTTCGTGGAACAGGCGTCCCGCCTGTTCTTCATCGCGTCTTTGCGGTTCGCAAAAAAAGCCAGATTGCCAATCATTAAAAACTGCTATATTCAAGAACAACTATCGATCTAGAACACAAAAGCACCTTAAATCTGTTATAGTTCCAATAAAGCAGAAAAACATTTTCTCACGTACAAATTATAACTATCTATGGCTCCTACAGTTTTGATTACAGGCGCTTCTCAAGGAAGTGGCAAGGCAACAGCACTGTTATTTGCCAGCAAAGGTTACGATGTGGTGATGGTGGCTCGGCAGCCAGAAAGATTGGCAGCAGCAGCAGCTCAAGTGCAGCGTGAAGGCACTTCGGCTATCGCTATTGCGGGGGATGTTGGTGACATTCAACAAGTGCGGGCGATCGTCCAAAAAGCCCTAGATACCTGTGGCAACATCGATGTTTTGGTGAATAATGCTGGGATTTGTGTCACAGGGGCGATCGAGCAAACCACCTCCGAAGATTGGCAGCAATTAATGAATACCAATTTTTGGGGCTGCGTCAACACAATTCAAGAACTTTTGCCACATTTTCTCGATCGCAAAACGGGTACAATCGTCAATGTTGGTTCCATTGGCGGCAAAATGCCCTTACCTCAAATGACTGCCTATTGCGCCAGCAAATATGCAGTAACGGGTTTAACAGAAACTTTGCGATTGGAATTGGCGCCCCAAGGTATCCACGTTTGCGCCGTACATCCGGGTTTGATTAACAGCGATTTTCTCGAAAGAGCTCAATTTCGCGATCGATCCGAATCCGCAGTCGAATTGCGCCGCCAGCAAATGACCGAAATGCTAAAATCTTCAGCAGCAAGTCAGCCCGAAGATATTGCTAAAGCTATCTGGGATGCTGTTAATAACAAGCGTGCAGAAGTTATAGTTGGCCCTGCCTTTTTAGCATCAGAAGCTTATCGTTTATTCCCCGGTTTAATGCAGTGGGCAATGGCCAATGGTAAATTCTGAGATTCCTGTCGTCAGTAGGGGCGGTGCCCCCGTGCCCGCCCTCATTAGTCATTAGTCATTAGTAGACGTGCATTGCATTCATTCTCCAATCATCTGCGTTAATCTGTGTTTATCTGCCTGACATCTGCGGTTTCATTATCAAAGTCAGATTTATTTAATGCAAGTTTAGTAAGGTGCGCAGTGCGCACCCTACAAATTAAAGCAGAGAACTAGCATTAATCAAACGCCCGGTCAAATCTGCCGGAGTCACATTCAACACAGTACCCAACAAAGCATTAGTAACACCGAATCTAATATTAGTAGCTTCCACGCGGCCATTACGATCAGGATCGAGACTTTGCTGCGAAATACCGCCCTTAGCTAACAAACTCGTTCCCCCCGAGACAGTTCCTGGATCGAGCAATAGTAGTCTTGGATCGTTTAAACTATAACTTACCTGTTCAAATGAGATATTATTGCTAGTAAATGGTACACTAATTCCAATCGAATCGCTAGACTTATCAAAATCCACAATTACTGCATCAGGAACTTCAATCCCAACTACTCTGATGCCAGCTTGATCGACTCGAAAAACAAACACATCACTTCCCGATCCTCCTTGATAAATATCCACATCTCTGTCGCCAATTAAAGTATCGTTACCGTCACCGCCAACTAACAAATCAACACCTTGTCCGCCGCGGAGTAAATCATTTCCTGCACCGCCATCCAGGAAATCGCCATTTCTATCTCCCGTCAAGAAATCGTCACCTGTTTCTCCCAAAATGTCGTCATCATCTTTGCCACCATAAATAGAATCATTGCCGACACCGCCTAACAGACTGTCTTTACCATCGTTGCCGAAAATCCTTTCTGCATCTGACGCGCCCCTGACAGTATCATTACCGCCCAGCATCCAAACTCCTCCAGGAAAACTAGCAAGTTGCCCCGGTGTAAGTGTAATATTTTCAGCAGTATTGTCTCCTACCAAACGAGGGATGCCTGAAAGATTTGGGGTGAGTACCATAGTTGTAAGTGTTGTGCGGTGCGATCGTGGATATCTTACATTCATTCTACAGCTTAGTAGGGTGCGCCAGAACACAGTTGTTTTGCGATCGCACTTCATATCAATTGCGGTTACACTCCTTATGGTATGGAGGAAACGGCAGTGCCGTTTCCCTACCGCGATTAATTGTAGGGATACGGCACTGCCGTCTCCTGGCTGTTAGTCATATTAATTCCGATGCTACCGGATTTGATATCACACCCTACTAGACAGTTTCATCTTGGCACAAGGGCGATCGCCCGTTAGCGAAGCCCTCGAAGAGGATCGCAAATTAAAATAAAAGTTAAAAGTTAAGCCGATGCCAATTATCTTAGTTGAAGACTTGAGCAAAGTTTATCCCATCGCCATCAAAGAACCGGGACTTAAAGGAACAGTGCAGCACTTTTTCAAGCGCACTTACCGCAATGTGAAAGCAGTTGAGGGCGTTTCCTTCAGTATTGAACCGGGGGAAGTCGTCGGGTTTCTCGGTGCTAACGGCGCGGGCAAAACTACGACGTTGAAAATGCTGACTGGTTTAATTTACCCGTCGAGTGGTACTGTCAGTGTGTGCGATCGCACTCCTTTCCGCCGCGAAGCCGATTTTCTGCAAAGAATCACCTTAGTGATGGGGCAGAAACAGCAGTTAATCTGGGATTTACCCGTGCTCGACTCTCTGAAAATCAATGCCGCTATTTACGGAATTTCTGACCAAGATTACCGACAGCGAATCGGAGAATTGACAGAAATGCTCTCTCTAGAAGGCAAATTAAATCAGGCGGTGCGAAAGCTTTCTTTGGGGGAACGAATGAAAGCTGAATTAATGGCGGCGCTGCTGCACCAACCGGAGGTATTATTTTTAGATGAACCGACCTTGGGTTTGGATATAAACGCACAGTTTAGCGTCAGAAAATTTCTGCGGGAATATAACGAGCGCTATCAAGCAACGGTGCTGTTGACAAGTCACTATATGGCTGACATTACTGCTTTGTGCAAGCGAGTTTTGTTAATCCATGAAGGGCAATTAGTCTATGATGGCAGTTTGGACGGATTGCTCGACAGGTTTGCACCTTATCGACAAGTTCAGGTAGAATTAGCTCATCCGCTGCCAAAAGATCACGCTTTTGCTTACGGCGAGGTAGAATCAATTGAAGGTAATTCAGTACGATTTTTGGTCAAAAGGGAGGAGCTGACGGTGAGCGTGTCGAAGATTTTGGCGGAGTTGGAAGTAATAGATTTGACTGTTACCGATCCGCCAATTGAAGAGGTAATCGGTCGAGTTTTTCGCACCGGGAAAGTGTAATATTTTTGGATAAGCTCATTCTCTATAACAGGCAAGATGCCTGTTCCACTAAAGTTACAAAGTACAACAGGCAAGATGCCTGTTCCACTAAAGTTACAAAGTACAACAGGCAAGATGCCTGTTCCACTAAAGTTACAAAGTAAAATAGGCATCTTGCTTGTTCTACTAGAGATTAAATGTTTTTGTGGAACGGGCTTCTAGCCCGTTGCTAATATTGAAAAATTAGAACTAAGATTGATGACAAAAATTATCAGAATTGCTAAAACTTTGTTAGTTACCTACTACGCTTATATGCTCGAATACCGGGCGGAATTGCTTTTATGGGTTCTGTCGGGAGCTTTGCCGTTTATTTTGATGGGCGTGTGGATGCAGGCGGCTCAAAATGGGCAATTCGGGCTGAATGCTATCGACTTTGCCCGTTACTTTTTAGCAGCTTTTATCGTCAGACAAACAAATGTTGTATGGGTGATTTGGGAGTTTGAAAAACAGGTAGTGCAAGGGACTTTATCTAATAAGTTGTTGCAGCCTTTAGATCCAGTATGGCATCACTTTGCCTCTCATGTTTCCGAAAGGTTTGCCAGGCTGCCGTTTGTATTCGGATTGGTATTGCTGTTTTTTGCACTTTACCCGCAGTCTTTTTGGCTGCCTAGTGCGGGCAGATTTATGCTTTTTTTGCTGGTAATTGCCTTGGCTTTTTGTCTGCGATTTCTGATCCAGTATACGTTTGCACTGTTTTCTTTTTGGATAGAGCGCGCAAGTGCGATCGAGCAATTTTGGTTTTTGATTTACCTGTTTTTATCGGGACTGATCGCACCGCTAGAAGTGTTTCCGCCAGCCGTGCGCGAAGTTGTTTCGTGGACGCCGTTTCCTTATTTAATTCATTTTCCGGCTTCAATCTTGATAGGATTACCCGTAGATGTCGGCCGCGGTTTGTTGGTGATGTTTGGTTGGGGTGTGGTGTTTTTTGTGTGGAATCGCTGGCTGTGGCGGCAGGGTTTGAAACAGTATTCAGGCATGGGAGCATGAACAGTTGACAGTTGACAGTTGACAGTTGACAGTGGATAATTAACAATTGACAGTGGACAGTTGATATTTAGCGAACAATCTCGGGCGCTGTCAACTGTCAAAGAATCCAACGAAACAGAATATTAGATATTGCTACTGCGAGAAACCGATTATCTCACCTCAAAAGAAAGCGAATCAATCTTAAACGACCTAAAATAACCCCTAAAACGACTAACCAGCATCATCAAAACAACTAAACAAAAACTCAATGATAATTAACAATTGACAGTGGACAGTAAATATTTAACGAACAATCTCCAGCGCCCTCATCTATCAACTGTCAACTGTCAACTGTCAGCAGGTATCATGCACAAATGACCTCGCCAGCATTCAATAATTGCATAAAAAATAATTTTTTGTATCCATACATACAAAAAATTAGACAAAAGTCTTATACTAATAAAAGTAACGACGGATAAACAGGATAAAAAAGATTCTAATGACAGCAAAAAAAAACCTGATTGTAATCGGCAATGGCATGGTAGGTCACAAGTTCCTAGAGTTAATGGTAAGTTCGGATGCTGCCAAACACTGGAATTTAATTACTTTTTGTGAAGAGCAGCGCGTTGCTTACGATCGCGTAAACCTCAGCGGATTTTTCTCTGGTAAAACAGCGGGAGATTTATCTCTAGTTGCACCAGGATTTTATCAAGAAAACGGCATTGAAATTCATATCGGTGACAAAGCAGTCGCTATCAATCGGGAACAGAAAACAGTCACTTCAGCCAACGGTTTAGAGGTTCCCTACGACAAAATTGTCCTCGCCACCGGTTCCTATCCATTTGTACCGCCGATCAAAGGCAAAGATACTACAGGCACTTTTGTTTATCGGACAATTGACGATTTGGAGGCGATGTCAGATCATGCTAAAAACTGTCAAGTCGGTGTAGTGATTGGCGGCGGTTTGTTGGGTTTGGAATGTGCTAATGCTCTCCAAAATATGGGTTTGAAAACTCATGTGGTTGAGTTCGCACCGCGGCTGATGCCTTTGCAAGTTGACGAGGTTGGTGGTGCGATTCTCCGCAGCAAAATTGAAGAGTTGGGGGTTTCGGTTCACGCCAGCAAATCTACTACCGAAATTGTTAGCGAAGACGGCAAAGTTACAAAAATGCTGTTTGCTGATGGTTCGGAATTGGCCACAGATATGATCGTGTTTTCGGCTGGCATTCGCCCCCGTGATGAAATTGCGAGAACTTCTGGTATCGCAGTAGGTGAACGTGGTGGCATTGTGATTAATGATAGCTGCCAAACTTCTGATCCTGATATTTATGCGATCGGCGAATGTGCACTTTATGAAAATCGGATCTACGGCTTAGTTGCGCCTGGGTATACAATGGCCAGCGTAGCAGCAGATATTTTGAGCAGTGTAGCGGATGACAGCCAAGATGCCTGCACTAGCACTTTTGCAGGTGCGGATATGTCCTCGAAACTCAAACTTTTGGGCGTGGATGTTGCGAGTTTTGGTGATGCTTTTGCCAAGTCTCCTGATGCTAAAGAAATTGTGGTGGCTGACACTTTCCAAGGCATTTACAAAAAATTAGTTTTAAATCAAGACGGTAGCCGGATTTTAGGTGGAATTCTCGTTGGAGATGCTTCTGCTTACGGTACTCTGCTGCAATTCATGCAAAATGAAATTGCTTTGCCGCCGCATCCTGAAGATTTGTTGATGCCACCGCGCGAAGGCGGAGCACCTGCTGGTTTTGGTGTGGATAGTTTGCCGGATTCGGCTCAAATTTGTTCTTGTAATAATGTCAGCAAGGGGCAGATTTGTGAGGCGATTCGCGATCGCAATTTAACTGATATCCCCAGCGTCAAGAAATGCACTCAAGCTGGTACTGGCTGCGGCGGCTGTGTGCCTTTGGTGACGGATATCTTTAAGTTGGAGATGAAGAAAGCCGGGTTTACTGTCAAGAATCACCTGTGCGAACATTTTGAGTATTCCCGTCAAGAATTGTACCATTTGGTGCGCTCTCAAGAGCTTAAAAGCTTTGACGAGACGATCGCCCAACACGGCAAAGGGCATGGCTGCGAAATTTGCAAGCCTGCGGTTGCTTCGATGCTGGCTTCTACCTGGAATGACCATATTTTAGAGAAGTCTCACGTTGGTTTGCAAGATACGAATGATTACTATTTGGCAAACATTCAGCGCGATGGTACTTATTCGGTGATTCCGCGCGTACCGGGGGGAGAAATTACGCCGGAGAAGTTGATTGTTTTGGGAGAAGTTGCTAGGGATTTTGGGCTTTATACTAAGATTACTGGGGCACAGCGGATTGATTTCCTTGGGGCTCGCGTGGATCAGTTGCCACATATTTGGCGCCGGTTGATTGATGCGGGATTTGAGTCTGGACACGCTTACGGTAAGGCTCTGCGGACTGTCAAATCTTGTGTTGGTAGCACTTGGTGTCGCTTTGGAGTGCAGGATTCGACGAGTTTGGCGATCGAGGTTGAATTGCGCTATCGTGGTTTACGATCGCCCCACAAGCTTAAGTCTGCTGTCTCTGGCTGCACTCGCGAATGTGCGGAAGCTCAAAGCAAGGATTTTGGGATAATTGCGACTGAGAATGGTTGGAATTTGTATGTGTGCGGTAACGGTGGGATTAAGCCGCAGCACGCAGTTTTGCTGGCAACGGATATCGATAAGGAAACTTTGATCAAGTATATCGATCGTTTCTTGGTTTTCTACATCCGCACAGCCGACAAATTGGAACGTACTGCTCCTTGGTTTAACAAGCTTGAGGGCGGAATTGAATACTTGAAGCAGGTGATTATTGAGGATTCTCTCGGCATTTGTGCTGAGTTGGAAGCACAGATGGAACATTTGGTGGACACTTATCAATGTGAGTGGAAAAAAACGATTGAAGATCCACAAAAGGTGCAGCGATTCCAGCATTTTGTGAATTCAGATTTGCCAGATCCGAGTATTGTTCGTATTGAGGAACGGGGACAAACTCGCCCTCTTTATGAACATGAAAAAGCTCTGGCTGGAATTGCGGAATAGTAACGGTGATAACGTTTGTAGTGAGGACTTTAGTCCGCATGAATTTGAGAAGGACTGAAGTCCTCACTACAAACCAATTTAGCGGTTTTCAACCGGAAATTGGAAAAAAAATTGTATTAAATTAACAGGAAAAAAAATGGTTCAATCATTACAAGTTTCGGAAACTGTGACAACTTGGGTAGATGTATGTTCCCTCGATGCGATCGCCCCGAATACAGGTGTTTGCGCTTTAGTTGCAGGGGAACAGGTGGCAGTTTTTCGAGTGGGAAACGGGGATGAAGTTTATGCTTTGAGCAATTATGACCCGTTTAGCAAGGCTTTTGTGTTGTCGCGGGGACTTGTGGGCGATCGCAGTGGCATCCTAAAAGTTGCTTCTCCCATCTACAAGCATAATTTCAGCTTGGCTACGGGCCAGTGTTTGGACGATGAAACCGTCACAATTCCGACTTTTACGGTTCGGGTTGTAGCCGATCGCGTCCAAGTCGCCCTCAGCTAGATTTCGCAGCTCAATTGTGCGATCGCATCCGCCAACACCTAACATTTCTATGGGTGGTGGCGGATTTTGCATTTGTGCGCTAAGCGAGCCAGTAGTTTTGAGATAAAATAGAGTCGATCGCCGATCGACTCGCCCGCTCGCGATCAATTCATCTAAACTATGACTGGAGCTGGTGCGAGGACTTTCAATCCAAATAAACTCCAGGGGGTGTAATATCTGTATGTTGTTAAAAAAACTTGTTTCTGAAAATAATCCCCAGACAGTGGCAGAGTTAATCGACGCACAACTCAAAACTGGTCAACTGACTTGGCCCCAACTCAAAACACAAGTTTTCGGCCAGCACTGGCGGGATGAATCTTGGCACGAAGTCCTCGGAGAAATTGCCGAAAAACTAGACCAAGAAATAGCCAACGAAATTATAGAATATCTGACCGATCAAAATGGTCAAGCCGAAAAATTTATTAATTTGTTTCTAGCAGCAAAATGTTTGTTAAAAGTTAAAAATGGCGTCAATAAAATAACCCAAAAAAAACTGTTAAACGCTTTAAAAAAGTTATCGCAATACGGTACGGTTTTCCTGATTCTGCATCAAAGCGCCCAAGAATTGCAGGAAACATATCAAATTCGTTCCCGGGCGATCGCCACGATCGCCCAAACTTGGAAAAACGACCCGCAAACCCTGCCTTGGCTGAAAATACTGGCTCACTCCAGCGACAGCGGCGAAATGCGAGCCACAGCAGTCGAAGCCATAGCCCGCGGTTGGCCCGACAATCCAGAAATTTACCTGATACTGAAAAACTTCGTAAAATCCGATCAAAGTTGGGCAGTGCGATCGACTGCAATCCGAGAAATGGTAGCAGGTTGGCCGGATATGGGCGATACCTTGCCGCTGCTGAGAAGTGTCGCCGAGGGCGATCGTAGCCCCGCTGTCCGCACCTGTGCACTGGAACAGTTAGCCTCTAATTGGCACGATCACACAGATACCTTGCTACTGCTGAGAAAAATCGCCGAAACAGACGAAAATTTGGGAGTCCAAGTCGCAGCATGGCAACAAATAGCTTCTGGTTGGCACTCCGTTTTAGGCACTTTTTCCCTGCTCAAAAACCTCACTCAGACGGGAAGTTCTACTCTGCGAACAGTTGCAGTGCGCGAGTTAGCCTCTGGCTGGCCCGAAGTAGCCGAGGTTTGTCTGCTGCTGAAAACCTTAGCTCAATCTGACAGCAGTCAAGAAGTACGTACAGCCGCGATCGAACAATTGGCATCTCACTGGCGGGGCGAATCAGACATTTATCCCCTGCTGTTAACTCTGGTTGAGTCGGATACGAGTTCAATCGTGCGACGGGCAGCCGTGCAAGCAGCGGTCTCTGGCTGGCCCGACAACCCCGAAACTCTACCTTTTTTGCAAAATCTAGCTACGGGCGATCGCGACAGCGAACTGCGAGAAATCGCCCTGCAACAGATAGCCACAGGTTGGCCGGACAGCCCGGAAACCATGCCCCTACTGCAAAAAATCGCTGATTCCGAGGATTATTGGACTGTGCGGCAAGTAGCGGTAGAAGCAGTGGCTGCGCTACCATCAGCCAGTCTCGAAGTTTTTGGCTGGTTGCAAAATCTCGCCGAGTCAGACAGACACCTGAATGTCCGAGAAACAGCGGTGAAAGAAATAGCAAAACGTTGGTGTCACCTGAGCGAAACTTTGCCTTTTCTCAAAAGCCTAGTCGAGTCTGAGCCAGATTCTCATCTGCTGAGTATCCTCGTACGGGCGATCGTCCGGGGGTGGCCAGACGCCCCCGAAACCTTGCCTTGGCTCAAAATTCAGCTTGATTCTGAGGCGACGCAGGTGCGGGAAGCCGCAGTGCTCTCCCTCGCTGACAACTGGCCGGACAATCCTGAAACTTGGACGCTGGTAGAGGCGAAAGCAAAGGGCGATGAGAGTCCGGCTGTGAGACAAATGGCTTTGCAAAAGTTGGCGCGGGGGCGGACAAATGAGCCGGATACTTTTGAGTGGCTGAAAATTAGGGCTCAGCAGGATGAGGATTCGCAGGTACGGGCGATCGCCCTGGTAGAGTTAATGCGGAGATGGAAAGACGAACCGGGAATGTTTGAGTTTTTGCGCGATCGGGCTTTGGTTGACTCTTACGATCGAACTGGTTCTTTTGCTTACAATCCCAGGTTTACAGCACTCGAAGCGATTATCGAACATTATCCCGAAAATCCGGGAACTATGCCGTTGTTGCGATCGATCTCCGTTTCCGACGACGACGAACAAGTACGCATCTTAGCCTGCCGCCGACTGGGTAACGAAGACTGGTAAATACAAATAATGACAGTTTTAGTTTCACGCGCTATAATGCCGTATTAGACCACAGTTGAAGTGCAATAAAGATTTATCTTGACTGTTGTATCTTTGATTGTCGATCGTGATGGATAAAAGAAAAGTTCAAAAGCTGGAAAACTTAACTATGTTACTAGGTGAACACCCCAACTCAAGTCAGTTAAAGTCGTTTGCAATTAACGGCTTATTTGGCTTTAAGGATGTGGAGATACCTTTTGATAAAGAAGCAGTAATTTTAATTGCAGAAAATGGTTCTGGGAAAACTACAATTCTCAATACACTTTACTATTCAATTTCCTGTAAATTTGATAAATTAAGCACCGTAGAGTTTGAGTCAGTAGTTCTTGAATTTACATCTGGCGTTAGTGTTGAAATCAAAAAAAGTGACTTAAATTCGTTATATGATCCTGATGTTTTTGAAATTATTCCTGTTCTTAGACGCTATTTGCCGAGTCGAGAGATAGAGATGTTGCAGAGAGAACTCAGAAAAAGTTCATCCTCTGAATCGGCTCGGAGACGCATACTTCAATTAATAGATACATATGAAATACGTATTCCACCTAAATACTTTAACAGCTTGATAGAAGAATGGAGTTTAAGTGAGAAAAAAATAGAGCAAAAAAGTAAAATTGATAAAGTTAGAGCAACTATTCAAGAGAACTTGAACGAGTCAGTTTTGTATTTCCCAACTTATAGAAGAATCGAAGAAGATTTGAAAAGTTTAGGATACGAGGATGATAGGTTTGAGCGGTTAAGCCGTGGGGAAGAAGAAGGCAAGTTGATTCAATTTGGAATGAATGATGTAATTGACAGATTTGACAAAATTAAAACTACAATTAAAAATTCAGCACTTAATTTATTTTCAAAAGTTACGGGTGAAATTTTAACTCAGTTTGTAGAGGGCATAGAAATTACCCAAGAAATGAGAGACAGCATTCAACCAGACACTCTCAATATAGTTTTAAGCCGTGTTGGTGAAAATAATATAACAAGGTCCGATCGAAATAAAATTGAGAAACTGGTAAGTTCAGGAGAAATAAACTCCGATAAGCAATACAGTCAATTAGTTTATTTTTTATCAAAATTAGTTGGTTTATATGAACAGCAAAAAGAAAAGGACGATTCTATCAATCAGTTTTCTAGAATATGTAATGAGTATTTAAACAAAAAACGTATTGTTTATGATGAGGCAAATGTAGACATATCAATAATTCAGACTCGAAACAAGAACCCGATTGATATTAAAAATCTTTCTTCTGGTGAAAAGCAAATCATATCTTTGTTTTCTAGAATTTATTTAGAGTCTTCTGAAGACTTTATTTTGCTGTTTGATGAGCCAGAGTTATCGCTGTCTATAGAGTGGCAAAAGCTTTTACTTCCAGATATTTTGAAGTCAGGTAAATGTAAATTACTATTAGCAGTTACTCATTCTCCATTCATCTTCGATAACGAACTAGATTTAAATGCTAACGATCTAGATACATTTGTGATAGAGAAATAAATAAATGTCTGTAAACACTTTAAGAGCGTCCCGAGATAAGGCGGTAGTCGTATTTACTCAATTCACCCGATTATATAAACTAGATCCATCTGCGCTATATTGCTTTTTTGAAGGAGAAGACAGTAAATACTATGGAATCAGGATAAAAAATATTATAAGACCTAAAAAAGATTTTTATTTGTCTTGTAAAGGCAAAGAAGGAGTTTTAGGAATTCATAGAATGCTCTCAGCCAGAAAGTATTATGCAAATATTAGAGCAGCTTATTTCATTGATAGAGACTTTGATAAATCTATTAGTGAATCGGGTTTAAACGGAATATATGAAACTCCATGTTACTCGATAGAAAACTTCTACACCTCAGTCAAGTGTTTTTCTGAGGTTTTGAGAACCGAATTTAAGCTCATAGAGTCGGATGAAAATTTTGAAAGATGTGTTTCTTTATATATAAAATTGCAAGAAGAGTTCCATAATGCTGTTGAATTGTTAAATATTTGGATTGCGTGTCAAAGAGATAAGTCTAGTGAACTCAATATTTCAGATATAAGTGTGTCGCGTTTTGTAAACATTGAGTTGGATAAAATCACAATAAAGTATGTAAGTGATGACTTATATACTATGTTTCCACGTTCGATCGTCATCTCTCAAGAAGAGTTAGACTCAAAGCTAACGGAGTTAAGATGTAGCTATCAAAAAAGTTTTAGAGGTAAATTTGAGATTGAATTTTTGCTCACTTTTCTCCAAAAGCTGAGCGATGAAGCTAACCAAGGTAACTACCCTTATTTTACTCAAAAAGTCAAAGTTGTTCTATCTTTATCAAAAAGAAATATTATTTCTGACTTATCTCAATGTGCTGATACGCCAGATTGTCTTTATAGCTATCTTGAGGCTTTTAGATAAGTTCTTCGTCTATTTATTATCACAAAAGTACGTGAAGCGAAGCTATCCCGTAGGGAATCGCCCACCGCATCATTTCCCCATCACAAAAGACTGATCGGGATCGCACCCCGTTTTCTCCCACCTCAGCAACCGTCCCCGAAAACCAGAGTTTTGCGGAGAATAATTTTACAAAAATCGCTGCAATTCTTGCTGCAAATACTTTCCCCACTTAGTCGCTAGAGGAACCTCTGTAAACGGAACCTGCACAGCCTCCGCATCTTTTAACAAAAATTTCAGGACGATCGCCTTTCCAGAATTCGGCGGCAACTCTAAATCTACCACAGCGCCATTAACTAATAATTGGATAGACTGCACATCTTTCAAAGAAAAAGTTTGCAAATTCACAGGCCCGCTGCGAGTAGGTTTCCCCCAAGTCAAACAATCTTCTTGCTGACCAAGTACAGCATAAATATCATACTTTGCCTTAGCGAATTGTTCAGCCCAGATGCGATAGGCTTCCAGCTTTTGATACTCGTTCCATCCAGCCCAAGCCAGCCCTATAAAAATTGCCAACAGCGGCAACCACATTAAACCTCTTTCCATGCAATATCCTTGTTAAAAAAACTCGCTTGTTCTGTTTGCCATCTACTCTAATCATACAATTGATTGAACTTCTCGGACTCGACGAGGCAATTTAAACGAAAAAGTAGAGCTACGGGCGATCGCCCAACAGCCCACCATCGCCAAATACCAAACGCCCGCAAGTCATCCAGCCCCCGCCGCCCGTAAAACTGGCATCAGCGGTTAAAATTGGGTTATTGTAGTGAACAAGCCTTCCCTACACGGACGATCGGCCATGAAAAAATTTTTCCTTCTGTGCTTATTCTTAATCGGGCTCGGCTGGGCAATTTCTAATTTCCCAGGACTTGCTACTCAAGGCACTTATGACTCGATTGTGCTGGATTTCCGCGAAGATATCGGTAATGCTGAGATTGCAAAACAAGTAGAAACGATCGCCCAGCAGTACAAAATCGCACCACAACTCAACAGCGAATTCTCAGCGGGCGACAATGTATATGTAGTTAAGGGCGATCGCACTTTGCTAAACGCCCTGAGAAAATCAAATTTGGCTAAAGATACCGAATACATTGAACCAAACTACGTCTACAACATCTTCGAGATTCCGAATGACCCCCTGTATAACAAGCAGTGGAATCTGCGCAGTATCAACGTAGAAGCGGCTTGGAATGAAACAAAAGGCAGCGGCACAACAGTAGCGGTAATTGACACGGGAATTACTCCCGTCGCCGACTTAAAAGAAACCAAATTTGTACCGGGCTACGACTTTGTAAACGATCGCGCTGATGCCTTCGATGACAACGGCCACGGTACTCACGTCGCAGGTACTGTCGCCCAATCAACTAACAACAATTACGGCGTTGCTGGCATCGCTTACGAAGCATCTTTAATGCCGCTAAAAGTGTTAAGCGGTAGCGGTGGCGGCACAGTTTCCGACATTGCTGAAGCAATTAAATTTGCTGCTGACAACGGCGCAGATGTGATCAACATGAGTCTCGGTGGCGGTGGCGAAAGTCAGTTAATGGCAGAGGCGATCGACTACGCCCACTCTAAAGGCGTTGTAATCGTCGCAGCCGCGGGTAACTCCGGCGATAGTTCCGCTTCCTATCCTGCCCGTTATCCCCACGTCATTGGCGTTTCTGCCCTCGGCCCAGACGACGAAAAAGCTGGTTACTCCAACTTCGGCGCGGGAGTTGATATTTCTGCCCCCGGCGGTTCGGAAAATGGCAAGATTCTGCAAAGTACGATCGACCCAGAAACCGGTGCAGAAATTTTTGAAGGCTACCAAGGTACCAGCATGGCATCTCCCCACGTTGCCGCCGTTGCAGCCCTGATTAAAGCCTCCGGTATCACAGAACCAGACGAAATTCGCAGCGTACTCTTGCAATCGGCACGAGTTGTCAGCGAAGATCCGCTAAACCATTTTGGCGCCGGCAACCTGGACGCAGCAGCAGCAGTTCAGCTAGCCCAGCGCGGACAAATCAACTTCCGCGATTTCTTCCGCTGGTTGCGCGACAACGGCTATCTGAGTCCGCGTTTCTGGATCGACGGCGGTGCAGTCGCCCTGTTACCTAAGATTGGAATGGTGCTCGGTTCCTATCTGCTGGCTTTCTTTTTGCGGAATTATTTCCCGTTCGCTTGGACTTGGGGCTTTTCCGGCGGCTTGATTGCTGGCAGTTCTGGGTTCTTCGGGCTGCGAAATCTGTTTGTATTTGACCTGCCGCAGTGGCCGATGCGCCTGATGGGCAGTTCTATTCCCGAACTTGGCGGCGCAATTAATGGCAGCAGTATGCTGAATCCCTTGTTTGCGAGTGTTTTGATTCCAGGAATTTTGATTGCTTTGCTGTTGGGACATCAACAGTGGAAGTGGATCGCGATCGCCATTTCGATCGGCTTTGCCAGCAGTTTAGCAGTGAATGCTTTTGTGTCTCCCGCAGTCTGGGGATTGGGAACTGGTTTGGTAGCACAATCATTCTTGATTGTCAATGCTTTGCTGTGTTTCGGACTGGCGCGTCTAGCAATTAAAACAGAGGTGCGATCGGCATGAGTATTACTGTCAAAGGTGTAATTGAACGCAAAGGATTGGGCCCGGGCACTTGGGCTTTGGTTGGCGAAGATGGGGAAACTTACGAACTTAAGGATGCTCCTTCTGAGTTAAAAAAAGCTGATTTGAAAGTTAGTGTCACAGGTGAAGTCCGTAAGGATGTGATGACTTTTGCGATGATTGGCCCGGTGCTTGAGGTGCAGTCTTTTAAGGCGCTTTAGCCTCATGGGTTAATCCAATTTTCAATCAAAAAAAACCCCGGCCAAAATTGGCTGGGGTTTATTAATCAGGGTGCATCTTTGATGTAGTTTCCACTCTCAAGGTCTTCTTTCAGGACAAATTGGATTTTTAACCGCAGATGCACCCAAATTAACGCAGATAATTATTGATTTATTAAAGTTTTGCGGTTTTGGGTGCAAGACGAAAAAAAAACCCGGCCAAAAATTGGTCGGGAGTTAATTAATCAGGGTGCATCTACTAAATTAGTCTCCGGTATCTCCACACCTCTTTCAGGACAGTTTGCGATAATTTGTGACGAAAGTTCGTTGGCGAAGCCCTCGCAGAGGATCGACCAAAAAAAACCCGGCCAAAATTGGTCGGGAGTTAATTAATCAGGGTGCATCTACTAAATTAGTCTCCGGTATCTTCACACCTCTTTCAGGACAGTTTGCGAGAATTTGTGGCGAAAGCTCGTTGGCGAAGCCCTCGCAGAGGATCGACCAAAAAAAACCCGGCCAAAAATTGGTCGGGAGTTAATTAATCAGGGTGCATCTACTAAATTAGTCTCCGGTATCTCCACACCTCTTTCAGGACAGTTTGCGAGAATTTGTGGCGAAAGCTCGTTGGCGAAGCCCTCGCAGAGGATCGACCAAAAAAAAACTCTCAACCAAAATTGGTCGGGAGTTAATTAATCAGGGTGCATCTACTAATTTAATCTCCGGTATCTCCACACCTCTTTCAGGACAGTTTGCGAGAATTTGTGTCGAAAGCTCGATCGCGAAGCCCTCGCAGAGGATCGCGCCAAAAAAAAACTCTCAACCAAAATTGGTCGGGAGTTAATTAATCAGGGTGCATCTACTAATTAAGTCTCCGCCTCGACACCACCTCTTTCAGGACAGTTTGCGATAATTTGTGGCGAAAGTTCGATCGCGAAGTTGTCAAACAGTCATCCAAACGCAATAGAATTAAAAGTTAATACGTGCTAAAGACAGCAATCGTTAATTTAAAAGCTAATTAGGCAGATCGTACATGAAAACCCCTTAGAGTCGAACTGGTCATGAACTGGAAAGTACACATTTAATCAGATACTAAAATTTTGTTTGGCAAGCCTGTAATTAAGGGAACGCGACTATCTGTGGAGTTCGTTTTGGGTCTATTTTCAGAAGGTTGGACGCAGCAACAAATTCTGGGAAATTACCCAAACCTGAATGCAGAATCTATCCACGCTGTGTTTGCTTTCGCGACGGAGTGCCTCAAAGAAGACGTATTTTATACATCGAGTTTTTTTGATAGAGTAATAGTTGATAGTTTTTTTTAAGTTATGCGAGTTATTAGTAAAAGAGCCCTGAGAGAATTTTGGGAAAAACACCCCAATGCAGAACCCAATTTATTACAATGGTATCAGCGAACGTCCGAAGCAGCATGGAAAAACCTAGCGGAAGTCCGCCAAGTTTTTAGGTCGGCAGATATTGTAGAAAATTTGACAATTTTCAATATCAGTGGCAACAACTATCAACTCATTACTTTTATCGATTATGAATATCAGTTAATTTTCATCCGCTACGTACTCACTCATGCCGAATATAACAAGGAGAATTGGAAAAATGACAGTTGGTTTAAAAACTCCTAGTAACTATTATATGGAACTCATCACCACCTTTCCACCGCGTCCGATCGCTAATGATGATCAATTAATCGCCACGCAAAACCGCATCAATGAAATTCTCGATAGCCCAAGTATTACCTCCGACGATCGGGATTATTTAAAGGTGTTGGGTATGCTGGTATATGACTATGAAGAACAACACGAAATTTGGTCTACCTTGAAAGGAATTGCGTTGCTAAAAATATTAATAAAAGAAGACAATGTTTCGCCAGAAAAGTTGTTAGAAATTTTTGAGGGTAAAGAGACGATCGACGAAGTTATGATGGGCAATAGAGAACTAAGTGTCGGTCAATTAAAAAAACTTTCCGAGTTATTTCACATCTCGCCATCTGCTTTTATGGACTAAAGCTTTTCTCCAGGATCACGGTACTATCTTTCAGGACAGTTTGAGAAAATTTGCCAGAATTGGCGGTAAGCGGGCGATCGCCGCAAAAAAAACCCGGCCAAAAATTGGTCGGGAGTTAATTAATCAGGGTGCATCTACTAATTAAGTCTCCGGTATCTCCACACCTCTTTCAGGACGAATTTGCGAGAATTTGTGTCGAAAGCTCGTTGGCGAAGCCCTCGCAGAGGATCGACAAAAAAAACCCGGCCAAAAATTGGTCGGGAGTTAATTAATCAGGGTGCATCTACTAAATTAGTCTCCGGTGGGTGGGCGCTTGTTTCAGGACAGTTTGCGAGAATTTGTGTCGAAAGCTCGTTGGCGAAGCCCTCGCAGAGGATCGACCAAAAAAAACCCGGCCAAAAATTGGTCGGGAGTTAATTAATCAGGGTGCATCTACCAAT
>CASBQF010000383.1 GCA_949127775.1 Oscillatoriales cyanobacterium PMM_0080 | reverse complement strand
CTTTCTACAGCCGAAGCGCGCCAAGTTTTGCCCACAGATTACAGTAGGGCTGATGCGATTTTCAATGCCGCACACCTGGGTTTGTTGGTGCGGGCTTTGGCTACGGGCGATCGAGATTGGCTGCGCTGCGCCCTCCAAGACAAGATTCACCAGCCTTACCGCCGATCGCTAATTCAAGGATATGAAGCGGTGCAACAAGCAGCTATGAATGCAGGGGCTTGTGGAATGGTAATTAGCGGTGCGGGGCCAACGCTTTTGGCGCTAACGGATGTTACTAATGTTGATGCGGTTGTGAAGGAAATGGCTGCTGCTTGGATGGAATTTGGGGTGAAGGCTGATGTCAGGGCGATCGGGCTTGATACTCAAGGCGCGCAAATCTCCACTTAGTTGAGTAACGGCTGACACATGGGAGTCCAGAAACCTCAACGCTTGATAACCGCTATGTTCGTTTTCGGTTTCAACGGAATAATATATTCTACTTCCAGATTCTGCCTCCAATTTGCCCTTCTCTTGCGAAGCCTGGGAACCAGTTATATCGTTTCCGGTTGCATCGGAATTATTAGCCAAAATGAGGAGACTGCGAGTGCCTTTGTCCCTACAATTAATCTGGCGTAGGGACACGGCACTGCCGTCTCCTCTATATTATTCCGATGCCACCGGATTTGATATTACAGTCAACAGTTAAGCAAATTATTCAACTTGTGGAGTTTCGTTGTTCGATCGCAACTTAGGCTTTCCAATATCTTTCCGACGCCCCTCCAGAGAAACCACTTCAGCCTCCGAGCTCTCCCTAGCCACCCGAATCAGCAGCCCCGACAACAGAAAACTCGCCACCATTGAAGAACCCCCATAACTAAAAAACGGCAGTGGCAAACCCGTCGTCGGCAAAACCCCCGTCGCCACCCCAATATTCAGCAGCGACTGTCCCACCATCACCACCGTCGCCCCAATTGCCACCAACTGACTCTCAATATTCCGAGCCTTCATCGCTACCCTCAAAGCCACAGTAGAGTAAGCCGCCAACATCAGCAACAGCGATAAACCGCCCACTAAACCAAACTCCTCAGCAAACACAGCAAAAATAAAATCGCTGTACTGAATCGGTAAATAAAATAACTTTTGCTGCGACATCCCCAAACCGACGCCCCAAATGCCGCCCGAACCCACAGCCAGCAAACTTTGAATCAACTGATAGCCGTCTTGTAGAGGATCAGCCCAAGGATTCAGAAAAGACATAATCCGGCGGCGCTGATATTCCCGAAAACTAATACTTAGAATTGCCAACAGCATTCCCCCCATAGCCGTTGCGCCCAACTGCAAGTAAGGCAAGCCAGCAGCCAAAGCCACCAACCACAAAGTCATCCCGCACAAAGCCGTGGTGCTCAAATTCGGCTGTAACAAAATACCCAACAGCATCGCCCCAAAAATTCCGAGCCAAGCCAGCCGCACTTTATTTGTCAACCGGGGCCAGTTGCCGAAAATGCGGGCGCTTTGGAGCACAAAAAACGGCTTGATCAATTCCGAAGGTTGAATAATCGGAACTGGGCCCAGAGATATCCAGCGAGTCGCCCCGTTGATGGTGGTTCCGACTCCTGGAACTAAGGTCAACCAAAGCACTCCCAGTAGCAACAAAATTCCCAACTGAGCTGTTTTGAGCAGGTAACGGATGGGGGAGTAAACCATCAAGTTAAAGCCGGCTAGCCCGATCGCCACTGCGATTAGCTGTCGTTTAAAATAATAAAGCCCGTCTCCAAATTCGGAATTGGCGATCGGATAGGAAGCCGAAAACAATGCCGTCAGCCCGACAAACAACCAGAGAAAAGTCAGCCAGCGAAGCCAGCGGGCTTCAGGAGCCCATTCAGATACAGTGGGGTCTAAAAACGGAATGAAGCGTCGAATATCAGCAGCCATAGGATTTTAAAATGATTTCAATGAACTCTAGCAAAAATGGTTAAAGTACCAGATTGGTTGATTTACGCCTTAATTTGTTCACTACTATATGGTTTGTGGGGATTTTTTGGCAATTTAGCCACGAAATATGTTAACTACAAAACTGCTTTTGTTTATGAAGCAATAGGTGCTATTTTAACTACTTTATTTATTCTTGTCCAAACTAATAATTTGAGTTTGGAAGGAGATGTTAGGGGAATTTTGTTTGCGGTAATAGTTGGCGTTTGTGGAACTGTGGCATCATTAGTTTTTTTTATGGCCCTTGCCAAAGGTGAAGTTGCCAATGTAGTCAGTGTTACGTCTATCTATCCGCTGATTACTATAGTTTTGTCGTCTTTATTCCTGAAAGAGGCTATTACCTTACCACAAATGCTTGCTGTTTTGTTAGCAATCATCGCAGTGATACTTTCGGCTTATTGAAATATTATAATCTGCGATCGCTTGTTTTCGTGTCGCCCGTTCCGATAAATCTGGAGGTGCACCTTGTAACAGATGCTGAGGATGTCCGCCCCGTCTTTCCACAAATGTACTTACTATCCAACTTAAGGGAACAACACAGTCTCTGATAGGGTTTGATATCGTTTCCGGTTGCATCGGAATTATTAGCCAAAATGAGGAGACGGCAGTGCCGTGTCCCTACAATGTTATTTTGGGTAGGGACACGGCACTGCCGTCTCCTCTATATCATTCCG
>CASBQF010000382.1 GCA_949127775.1 Oscillatoriales cyanobacterium PMM_0080 | reverse complement strand
GCACCGGAATGATATAGAGGAGACGGCAGTGCCGTGTCCCTACCGCGATTAATTGTAGGGACACGGCACTGCCGTCTCCTAATTTCGGTTAATAATTCCGATGCAACCGGAAACGATATAATTTTCACAAATTTGTGGGATGTCCCGCCTACTTATCTAATTTAACGCTGCTAAAATATGTTTTAATTCGGGGTATTTTCTGGTGTAGACTGATATTTTAGTTTTAATAGTTGACTACTGTGTAAGGGCAACATCGCATAGGTTTGACCATCATCATCGCTGAAGTCAACTTCGTATACTTCCGGCGCTAAAATCTCGACGATTGTACCAACTTGACCGGCCATTAAATTATTATCGGGTAAATCTTTTTTGATGGCAACAACATCGAGTAATTTTAATTTTGCGATCGCTTTTACCATAATGTACCTCAGAATGTATCGTAACCGCCCGTATTAGGACAGGTTGTTATATTTATAATCAACCATATTTGTAGGGGCGGGTTCACCAACCATTTACGATAGAAATGAATAATCTCAAAAACCCGCCCCCACCTACGAACAATCAAAATGTACCGTAAATTTATTGTGAAATATTCATATAAAATGAACCATTAATTTATGATGAAATGTTCATATAAATTATCGCTGGTAGTGAAATGTTCATATAAATTATCGCGGGGAGGGGGCGGGTTTTTGAGATTTTTTTTAAATTTCATAGATGGTTGGTGAACCCGCCCCTACAGCATTTTGGGCTGTTTTTAGGGATTTGGATATAACTTACCTTGCCGATGGTAGCTCGATTTTGACACCGACTTTTGCACCAAGGTCGATCGCACTACTAGCAAAATCAGTCATCCCTGCGATCGGAATCGCGATCGCAGTAGCCGCCCCAATCATCGCAGTCAAGCTTTTCTTTAATCTGGCTTTACTCCATTCGTTTTCCGGTTTCTTGACTTCAATTTCGACATCTTCAATATCAATCATTACACCCTCACGGATGTCTTCGGGAAACTGCATCGCAGTTTCGCGCATCGAGGAAATCAGTTTCATGATTTCTGCCGTATTGGCATTATTGTTTTGGTTGAATTGGTTATTGCTAACTTGGGAATTGTCTTTAAATTGGCTCGCGTTAATGCCGGAAAGATTAGCGCCTTGTAGGTTGTTGGTTTGGGAAGAATCTTGATTCATTTTGTTATCACCTAAGTTAACGTTGTACACAATTTGCTGAGGACTAGAAGCATCTACACGGTCAGGTCGCTCGATTTCAGAAATTCTCTCTCTTTCCCGTTGTTGCGAGTAGTCGGGGAAATCCTCAATTAAGCCGCGCACGTTGACCTTTTCATAAGACTTTTCGCATTCAACGTCATACTTGCCCTTCTCCAAACGGCGACGCAAAGCATCAAAATCGTAGAGGTGAGGGTTTTGGCTGCCTTTGCATTCGGAACAGTTGCAGGGGATTAATTCTTTGTATTTTAGACGATCGTCATAAGTAGCATGAATCTTCCACAATTCGTGGCGGATGCGCTCTAAAATAGATTTTTTCTGTTTCCCAGTAACTCGAATGCGGATTTCTCGTTTCTCGTAATCCTCAATGACTTCAGCTTTGCCATAACCATCGGTGAGGATGACTCCATCGCGCCACACGATATCCCCCCTACCCTTTGGTAAGAAAGATTGAGGGCGGTAGATTAACTGGTGCATTTCTACGATGAAGCGGGTAATGATGCCCTTGGGCATAAAGTCGTATTCGTAGCGCAAAATCAGGTTATCGATGTCGTCCCAGGTGTAATTGGGCGTTGCGAGGGGGAGAAGTTGCGGGGCGATGTATTGTCCGGGTTGGCCGGGGATTTCGTAACACAGTTTGAAGTGTTTCATTAAGTGGAGTAGTTCGTCGTGCAAGTCTTGGTATTCTCTTTCGCGCCAGATTTGCTTGAGGTTTTGATAGGTGAAATACCCGCAGTTGGCGATGACTTCCGCGTTGTCGGCGACTTCTTTTTCGTCAGTAATTTCTTTCTTGCTGATGACTTTGTAAACAGCATTGGTTGCCAATTCGGGACGCAGGATGACTATGTTTTTGAGGATGGGGTCTTTTTGGAAGTGCAGGATAATACCCAAGTCGTGGAGGTATTTGCTAAGACTCAGCATGGCGGGTTTATCGGACTTGTTGAAGCCTTGACCGATGCAGATATTGTAAAATTTACTGATTTCGATGTGGGTTTGGCGTTGGGAATAGTTTTCCAAAATGTGGCGGACGTTTGCCCAGCGTTTGGGGATGGGCGTGCTGATGTGGTCGAGGGTGACGATGCGGTTTTGTAGGGCGCGTTGGAGGGCTGCGAGTCCGCGATTGCTGGCGAGGTTGGTGGCGAGGGGTTTTTCTATGAGGTTGTCAAAGTCACGGCGCAGTTCGCGAACCTTGATTTCGCAGTGGCGGTCTTGTTTTTCGTTCTGGACAAGGAAGACGGGACTGCTTTTGCTGAGAAGTTGAATGATGTTCAACCAGTAGCAGAGGTTGGGGTTTTCGCGGCGGTTATCGACGAGAAGGATGTAGAGGGAACGTTCGGTGAGGAAGAATTGGTGCGTGTGGTGGTAGATTTCCTGTCCGCCAAAGTCCCAGAGGTTGATGCGGAAAGGTTTACCGTTGGCTTGTGTGAATTCCCAGCGCATCACATCAATGCCTTCGGTACTGGGTTCTTGTTTTTCGAGTTCGTAGTCGGGGTTGAGGAGTTTTTTGGCTAGGGTAGTTTTTCCCGCTTCGCCTTCGCCGACAATCAAAAGTTTAGCTTCGTTGAGTTCTTCGGTATCGTTGGGATCGCGGGTTTGGAAGTAGAAGTCGAGAATGGTACGCAAATCACCCGGATCTTCAAAGGATCGGCTTTCGCCCAGGATTTCCCGTGGAATTGGTATCGGATTACCCCGCAAATCCAGTTTTTCCAGCTTCTCCATGCTGCGGATCGCCTCTGGGATGGCTGCAATCTGATTGTTCTTGAGGTCAAGGTGTGTCAGATTGGACAGTTGACCGATCACATCTGGAATTTGGGCGATCTGATTTCTTCTAAGATCAAGCTGTGTCAGATTGGACAGTTGACCGATCGCATCTGGAATTTGGGCGATCTGATTACTTCTGAGGTCAAGCTGTGTCAGATTGGACAGTTGACCGATCGCATCTGGGAGTTGTGTTATTTGATTGTTAAAGAGGTAAAGCTGTGTCAGATTCGACAATTGCCCGATCGCATCTGGGAGTTGGGCGATCTGATTACTGCTGAGGTAAAGCTGTGTCAGATTGGATAGTTTGGCGATCGCTTCTGGAATTTGTATTATTTGATTGTTATGGAGGACAAGTTGTGTCAGATTCGACAGTTTGCCGAGCGCCTCTGGAATTTGTGTTATTTGATTATGACTGAGGTTAAGCTCTGTCAGATTCGACAGTTGACCGAGCGCCTCTGGGATTTGTATTATTTGATTGTGATTGAGAACAAGCTCTGTCAGATTCGACAGTTGACCGAGCGCCTCTGGGATTTGTGTTATTTGATTGTGACTGACGACAAGCTGTGTCAGATTGGATAGTTTGCCGAGCACTTCTGGGATTTGGGTAATCTGATTGTGCCAGAGGTTAAGCTCTGTCAGATTGGATAATTGAGCGATGGCTTCTGGGATTTGGGTAATCTGATTGTGCCAGAGGTGAAGCACTGTCAGATGGGATAGTTGGGCGATCGCTTCCGGGATTTCGGTTATGTAATTGCAACCGAGGTAAAGCCCTGTCAGATTGGATAATTGAGCGATAGCTTCTGGGATTTGGGCGATCTGATTGTTAAAGAGGTAAAGCTGTGTCAGGTTCGACAGTTCGCCAAGCACTTCTGGGATTTGTATTATTTGATTGTGACGGAGGTAAAGCTCTGTCAGATTGGACAGTTGGCCGATCTCTTTTGGAATTTCTTTTAAATCAATGCTGTTTAAATTTAAACTCTCTAATTGCTTCATTCCCAGCAGGAATTCTGGGACTTTTCCGAATGGATTGCCACTGAGGTCGATCGATCGCAAATTTACGAGCGATCGCAATTCCTCTGGCAGTGCGATTAAGTGATTGGTGATTAGTTTCGGAGTCAATTTACCATCAATCCATTCCCCTTTCTCCACCTTCCCCAACACCAACGTCTCTAGCTGCGTGCACTTGCCAATCTCCGGCGGCAAATCCTCCAACTCCAGCCCCGCCAAATCCAATTCCGTCAAATTTTCCTCAGCCGCCCGGTGAATTCGCCGCAGTGCTTCCTCTCGCGTCATGCCCTTTGTTTCCCCGTGTGTTTCCCCGCCATCTTGTTTCTATTCTGACAGAGATTTGGGTGCTCCGGGAAAGATGACGCGCGATTGTCGAGGCGAGAAACCGCATGGAGCCAAGAAACCGGGTTTCTACGAGTTTTTGGGTTGGGTGACGATAAATATCGAGAGAAACCCGGTTTCTGAGATTTTCGCATGGGGGCAAGAAACCGGGTTTCTACGAGTCCTTGATTGGGTGACGAGAAATATTGAGAGAAACCCGGTTTCTGAGATTTACGCCTGGGGCGATAAACCTGGTTTTTGACCAGTGCATAAATCCTGTTTATGTTAATGGGAGATGGACAATCTGGTCTTGGTATTCATCATCGAACGAACCATCAGCAATCAAAATTAATTCCTCAATATTTTGCCCAATAGTTAAATCTGAGTTCAAAACGAAAATCCCTGGAATATGCCTACCTTCAAGCCATATGATCTGTCAGATGAACGGGCATTGACTTGCGGTTGTTCGTCACTAAAATAAAATTATGCTCCTCACACCAAACCAAAATATCTGGATCGAGTGTACTTTTCGGGTACCAATATCGCCCACCGACCAAACTACTAAATCCGAGCGTTTCCGACGAAGCTGTGTAGCATAAATCGGTGTAACATTCTCATCCATCAAATATTTCAGCGCCATTTCTTAAGCACCCTGTATAACAGATTGCTTTTCCCGTTCGGCTTTCAATCTTCGCAATCTTTCCGCAGCAGGATGGGGATTTGCTGCTTGCATCTTTCGCTGCTGATGCGACCACTCTAACCAATCTTGTAAATATCGACTTACTGATTCTTTGTTCAGCAAATAATACAAAATAGTCGTATAAACTTCTGCCAAAGTTAGAGAAGGATATAATTGCTGAATTTCTTCTGCCGTGCGTCCCCGATACAGATATTCATACAGTACCGTCTCAATCCCGATCCGATGTCCTTTGATGCGAATATCATCCGGTGCCAAAAAGTCAAAATAGTCATTAAATTCCATATCTAAGATGCCTCTTTTAGCTATATACTATACTCATAACCGCCAAAATTTCATTAGAATACAGTCTCACCCTTTCAATCATCGGTTTGATGAGAAACAATAATCCGATCGATTTCTTCGCGGTGGCGATCGTAATAACGCCAAGCATTCTCTAAATCGCGATCGCACAAACCTGGATAATTCCGAAGTAACTGCGCCTCAAATGGCGCAGCCATAAAGCGATGCGGATAAAAGGACTTGAACCTTCACTCCTTTCGGAACCAGAACCTAAATCTGGCGCGTCTGCCAATTTCGCCATATCCGCATTTAGACATTCAACTAATATAACACACAATAAAACATCCGTCAACATTCAGAAACCCGGTCTTTTTTTGACACCGGGTTTACTGATGAGTCGTCGCCACAGCAATTTTCCCTATTTTTAACTCCTCACTTAGCTTTGACCGATCGCCTTCCAGGTAATGTCGTCCACCACACCGTCAGCCGTCAAACTCTTAGACTCCTGAAAGCTCTTGACAGCCGTAGCAGTGCGAGCGCCAAAAATGCCGTCGATCGGGCCCGGATCGTAACCCTGTAGTTCCAAACGCACCTGTAGTGTCTTCACCTTGGAACCGGCAGCCCCTTTAGTTAGAGCCGTTCTACGATCGCTCGCAACAGTATCATTCTTTTCAGTTGGAGCATTGCTCTGAATTGGAGCATTGCTCTGCAAACTCTCAGAAGCTCGCTGCGGAGGCTCTGCTGCTAAAGCAGTCCAAGTCTCTTTATCTACGATTCCGTCTGACTTCAACTGCTTAGATTGCTGAAAAGCACTGACAGCCGATGTGGTGCGAGAACCATAGGAACCGTCGATTGTCCCGATCGTAAAACCGTGAACTTCCAACCGCTGCTGTATGGTAGCCACTTCTGGGCCGTCAGCTCCCGCCGAGATAGTTTTTTCCTTTCTCACAGGCTGCTGCTCGCCCGCGTAAAAAGGCTTCTTAAACATATCTCCTCGGGAATTCTGATCCGGCTGTGCCAACGCACCCGGATCGGCGGGAGCAACAAAATCTCTACGGTATTGTTCCTGCACAAAGGGTTTCGACTCGAAATTCGCTGCTGCCTTTTTGGTCAACCCGGGAGCGAGCAAAGCGATTAAGCTGAAAATCGTAACAGTAGTTACACGCATAAGTTTCATCCTGTTAGTGAGGTTTGATAAGATTTGGCTATTTTCATGTTTCTCAATCTAATTGTATTACCCGGATCGCTTTCTGAGAAGTATCTCTCCAGCTATTTAAAAGTTCGGTAATGAACAGAGTTAGAACTACGGACGAGTTTGCACTACTCATTAGAAACCGGATTGATTCCGAAATGTTTCGTTACCAAAGCTAGAAACCAGTTTTTTTATACCCATTCAAAAAAGTGTTGCTACAATTATCGATTTTATCTCAATTGTTGAAAGCCCTAATTGTCCTCACCGGACACAGGATTACCATGTCTATACAGATATCTGCATACAATTTATATGTAGCAATACTTTTGGGAATTGGTATGAGCTTAACTCCGATTATACAAAACCTGCTTTCATTCACAAATCTTTACAAAGAGGTTTTGTACAAAGTTTATTGACTAGAGGCAAAGTTTCATATCAATTCCGGCTGTGCCGAAAGGATATAGAGGACACGGCAGTGCCGTTTCCCTACCACGATCAATTGTAGGGACAAAGGCACTGCCGAGATAATACAGAGGACACGGCAGTGCCGTTTCCCTACCGCGATATATTGTAGGGAAACGGCACTGCCGTGTCCTGATTTCTACCGCCGTGTCCTGATTTCTACCGCCGTGTCCTGATTTCTACCGCCGTGTCCTGATTTCTGCTTATCGTTTCGCGTGCTCTGCCAATAAAGCTTTGGCTCTCGGTTTGTAAATCAGATAAAACAGCGCTTCTATGTAGCGGAGCATATCTTCGCGGTTTTCCTGAGACGAGTAGTTCCAGAAACCGAAAGTCCGGGCGAGCGTCAGCAGTTTGGTGGTGTGAATTTTCCACGTATACGTGCTATAAACTCGGTCAATTCCTCGCGTAGAAATTTCATACCAATAGTTAGGATTGTTTTCGCATTTCGAGAAAAAATCTAGAACTTTTTGGGCAGTTTCATCGTGGTTGGTCGGGTTGATATAGAATCCATTTACCCCATCTTGAATAATTTCCAGCGGGCCGCCAAACTGTGTCCCGAAAGTCGGAATTCCGGTAATCATTGCTTCGAGAATTGTCAAGCCGAAAGCTTCAAATAAGGCTGGCTGAACAAATATACCTTGTCCGTCGGCGATTACCCGGTAGATTTCGCCGGAGAGGCTTTTGGAAAGCCGCACTCCCAGCCAGCGAATTTTACCATGCAGGTTGTATTGGTCGATAATTGCGTAGAGCTTTTTAATTTCTTCTGCTTCTTCGTAGTCTTCAGTGTCTTCAACTCTGAGCTTACCAGCTACTAGAATTAAGTTGCATTTTTCTTGCAATTCCTGGCTTTTTCCAAACAATTCTGCTAAGCCTGTCAGGTTTTTAATGCGATCGAGCCTGGCCATCGAAAATAAAGGGCGTTTTTGGGGGTCGTCGAGTGTTCCGAAGACTTGTTCGGGGTCTTCTAGGGTAAACAGCAGTTCGTTGAGCCGATCGCGATCGCCCTGCACCCTGTCTTCGTTGCGCGTGTAAGGAAAGTATACACTTTCGTTGACTCCCGGTGGCACGACGTTAAATTTAGGGCTGAACAGTTCAATGCCGTTCACAACGTGATACAAATCCGGCATTGTAAAACAATTGTAGGACTCGTACTGCCCGACACTATCGGGTTTACCCACAATCTCTTGATAGGTGCTGCTGACAATACAATTAGCCGCATTCATCGCAATTATATCCGCAGTAAATTGCAGCGCAAAATGGTATTTTTCCTCCGATTCTTGCCAGTAGAGATTGCTGAACAAATATTTAGACTTTTCGAGGGCGTGGGCAATATTGCACTGAGTAATTTTGAGTTTTCTAGATAGCAAAAATGCGACCAAGTTGCCATCGGAATAGTTGCCAACAATTAAATCTGGCTTGCCCTGAAACTCTGCCAGCAGTTCTTTTTCGGCATCGATCGCGTAAGTTTCCAAATAAGGCCAAATCTCGAACCGCGAAATCCAATTTTGAGTCAATTTGGGATTGAACTCGCGGAAGGGAACCCGCAGAATCCAAGCATTTTCGGTGCCGTGAACTTTTTCTAAACGTTCGTTGCAGCGTGTGCCGTCGCTGTTAGGAATTAACCTGGTGAGAATAATTACTTTTGGTTTGACGCCTAAAATATCGAGACCTGCAAGATGAATATCTTCTTGGAGTTGTTTCTCTAAATTCTTGGCTTGATCGAGGACATAAACTACCTGTCCACCCGTATCCGGCCGCCCCAAAACTCCTTCTTGGCCGAACCAGCCGTGGGGAGAAACTAGGACGATTTTGAAAATCATCGGGATGCGAGAAATAAATGCTTCTAGGCTTTGTGGATCGGGGGAATCAATTAATTCGTCGAGAATTCCCAAAGTTTCTTGGACGCGGGCTGCGGTATTTCCCCAACCTGCGTCAAAGCCCATCATTTGCAAGACAAATCGAAATCTTTCGTAGGGTTCTTCTTCAGCAAGTTCGCTGACAAAAGTCAGGGCTTTTTTGACTTGTTCTGAAAGTTGTTCTTGGGATTTTATGCGATCGTTAATTAGTAACTGTACACCGTTGTAGTGGTGAATGCGCAAGAAGTTAAATAGAGTTTCCTGCCACTGTTTAGAGTCTTGAAACAATTTGCTGGACAGGTATCGGTTGAGAAATTGTACTCCTTTGCCGATGTTTTTGGGGTCGCGTATGGAGGGGGAATAGTCGTAAAATGGGCCGAAATCTAGTTCGAGAATGTCACCATCTTGGGGGTGAAAATGGTTGACGAAGCGATCGCGCACGTCGAGCAATTCTTGTACTGTCATCGGCTCCATTGTCAAGTCATCTCTAACTCGCACTACTTCCATAGTAGCAATTTTTGGCCGCAGCAGGACGCAAAGGCTGCTCTCTTCAAGAATAATTTCCTGAACGTAGTAAATCAGTTTGCTCAATAGAGAAGATTGATGGAACTGTTCGGGTTTTTCGTATTTGGTGCAATAGGCGGCAAAAGCGTTAACTATGTCGTTTCGCAGTAAATATTTGTTTCCCAAAACCCGCAAATCGCTGGCAAACTGCCGCAAGTCGGTTTTTTCGTCGCTGGCAATAACAGCCTGAAAGAGTTCAGACATACATACTCCCTTATTTAAGATTTTTGATTTTCGCTCGGAAAAAGGGCGATAGTGTATTAATATCGCCCTTTTTTTTGAGACACTTTTTTTATCTCATTTTAAAGTCTGCAATCGGAAATTGCTATCCCTCAAATGACATAAAATTCGCCGTATTTGTGCCGGATGTAGCGAACAAACGGATCGATAGTTAAAGGTGAACCGGTGACGCGATCGATCAATTCGACAGCAGTGTATTTGCGGCCGTGCTGGTGAATGTTTTCTTTGAGCCAATCGTGCAGTACGCTGAAATTGCCCTGTTCTATTTGTGTGGGAATTTCGGGATGGTTTTTGACTGCGGTTTCGTAGAATTGGGCGCTCATTAAGTTGCCGAGGGTGTAACCTTGGAACATTCCGCCGATCGTCCCAACATACCAGTGAACGTCTTGCATCGCGCCGTCGCTGTCGGTGGCGGGGACAACACCGAGGTCTGTTTTATAGCGATCGTTCCAGGCTTCGGGGAGGTCTCGCACTGCTAATTTGCCCTCTACCATTGCCAATTCTAGGTCAAAGCGGATGGCGACGTGGAGGTTGTAGGTTACTTCGTCAGCGTCGGTGCGGACGAGCGATCGCGCGACTTTGTTAATTGCCCGGTAAAATGCGTCTGGGGATACGTCGCCCAACTGCTGTGGAAATAGGCTTTGCAGTTGCGGGTAAAAATACTGCCAAAAACCGCGACTGCGCCCGACTAAATTTTCCCAAAGCCGCGACTGGCTTTCGTGCACGCCGGAGGAAATGCCACCAGCGAGAAGCGTGCCTTCAAATTCCGGGGAATTGCCGAGTTCGTAGAGGGCGTGCCCGGCTTCGTGGATGCTGCTGAATAGGGCTTGATCGAGGTGATCTTCATAGACGCGGGTGGTGATGCGCACGTCGTCTATGGAGAAGTTGGTCATAAATGGGTGCAGGGTGGTGTCCTGCCGTCCGCGCTGGAAGTCGTATCCCATGCGTTGTACGACTGTGCGGGTGAATTCTAGTTGCTGGGATTCTGGGAAGTTTTGGTGCAAGCAGGAGTCGTCGGCGGGTGGTTGTGAGGTGATGGCTTCGACTATGGGGACTAATTCTTGACGCAGTTGGGCGAACAGCGGGCGCAGCAGGGATACTTTCATGCCGTAGTCGCTACGATCGATCAAAGGATCGGCGATGTGTTCGTATCCGGGGAAAAAGTCGGCGTACTGCCTGCTTAATTCTAGGGTTTTTTCGAGATAGGGCTCGACGGCTGCGAAGTTGTTGGCTGCTTTGGCGGTGGCCCAAACTTCGTAGCAGTCGGCTTGGTGGCGGCAGAGTGCGGACATGAAGGTGGCGGGGACTCTGGCGGCGCGATCGTAGTCTCTGCGGGCGACACGGATCAGGCTAGCTGGGATAGAGTCGTAGGGAAGGGTTTGTTCCCAGAAGCGCAAGTCTTCTAGGAGTTCGCCAATTTTGGGATCGGTAAATTTTTCGTGGGATATTTGCTTGAGAGTTGCCAACTGTCGCCCTCTGGCAGTTGCACCTTTGGCAGGCATATAGGTTGCTTGATCCCAGTGTAGCAGTGACGAGGCTGATTCGATGTCGGTAACTTCGCTGAGGTGGGCGGCAAGTTGAGCAAATTTTGCTTGAGTTTTGTCTAGGGTTTGCATGATTGGGGATTGTGGTGCTGTTTTGCCTACAAAGGTTGCTGTGCGGCATCCATCATCATCAATCATTGCTTACCCTGAAATCAAGCTAAAAACCGCACTTGTTCCTGTATTGTACGCAACTTAGAGTCATTCTGGCATAATTTGCGATATTTCTCGGGATTGAGTTCGATCGCCTTTGATAAGTTTTCGATCGCTTTCTGAATGCTGGTTGCTACAACTTCGGGATTATTCTTTTGATCGCCTGCTGCTTTTTCTAGGGCGTAGACGCAGGCTTTTTGGTAGTAAAGATTTGGATCATTGGGTGTGAGTGCGATGATTTTATCGTAGGAGTCGATCGCCTCGGCAAATTTTTGGATTTTTCTGAAGGCGACGGCGCGATTGTACAAGGCTTCGGTGTTGTCTGGCTGCAACTCTAAGCTTTTGTCCCAAGAGGTGATTGCTTCAGTAAAGCGTTTTAAGTTAGCCAAGGCTAAGCCGCGGTTGTACCAGGTTTCGCTGTCGTCGGGCTTGAGTGCAATGGCTTTGTCCCAGGATGCCAGGGCTGATTTGAATTTTCCCATTTGGGCGATCGCCGTGCCGCGTTTGTTCCAGACTTCGGGGGAATCTGGCCGTAGTTGCAGGGTTTTGTCGTAGGAGGCGACGGCTTCGGGGTAAAGTTTTTCATCGGCTAGGGCTAAACCGCGGTTGTACCAGGCTTGATGCAAGTCTGGTTTGAGTTCGATCGCCCTGTCGTAGGAAACGATCGCCGCTGTGTTTTGGCTGGAGTTTTTCAGGGCAAATGCTTTGTTGTACCAAGCTTCGCAGTAGTCTGCTTTGATGGCTATGGCTTTGTCGTAGGAAGAGATCGCTTCTGAGAATTTTTCTAAGTTGACCAGGGTGTTGCCGCGGTTCGTCCAAGCTTCGTGATAGTCTGGCTTGAGTTCGATCGCGTGTTCGTAGGAGGCGATCGCTTCGGATAGTCTGTTTAGCTTCCGCAAAATGTTGGCGCGATTATACCACGCTTCGGGATTGTCTGCTTTGATTTTTAAGGACTTATTGTAGGCTAAGATCGCTTCTGGTAGCTGTCCCAATTTTCTGAGAGTTACGCCTTTGTTGTACCAGGCTTCATAAAATTTCGGTTCAAATTCGATCGCCTTAGACCAAGATTCGAGGGCTGCTGACAACCGTCCCATTGATTCTAGGGCGTTGCCGCGATCGTACCAAGTTTGAGCCTTTTGGAGGTTGACTGCTATGGATTTTTCCCCAGAGTCGATCGGCTTTTCTTTACTGGCTAATTTTTGCAAGGCGTCACCTCATTTTATGTCAAACTGCCACATATGTGTATGCGATATTTTTCGCGTTGGAACGCTTTCGATCGCCACTATATTTTTTATTAATGCTTATTTTACAGGAACTTGGGAACTTTTTCAATTTTTTTCAGTAGAATCCTAGATATTAGATTTTTAGGTATAGATTAATACTATTTTTTGAGATTACTGCGTAGAAGAGAGGAAAGGGCGATCCTCTTCGAGGGCTTCGCTAACGGGCAGACAGGATTACTTAACAGTTGACAGTTGATAGCGAAGTTTTTAGGCAGGGGATTTAAGCCCCTGCCTAAAAACTATTCACCTAAAGGTGGGGGCTTAAATTCCCTGTGGTTTGGTTAACAAAGAGTAAGTAAGCTATTCTGGATTTAAATTGTATGTTAAGAAACAATCAGACTTTTGTGGGGTGTCTCGCCCGCCCTAAATATACAACTTAAACCGCGATCGTCAGAAACCTGATTTTCAAACAAACCAGGTTTCTGAGCATTTATTCGTTAAATGCTATCTGGATCGATATTCAATTCGCGCAGTTTAGCAGCTAAACGTTGAGCAATTTGATTTACTTGTTCGGCCCTTTGATCTGCTTGTTCGGCCCTTTGATCTGCTTGTTCGGCCCTTTGATCTGCTTGTTCGGCCCTTTGAGACTCTTGTTCTGCCCTTTGAGACTCTTGTTGTAGACGCTGGCGGTCTAATTCCCGTTCTGCTTCTAATTCCGCATAGGAAATAAACTTTTCGCCATCAGGCCGATAAATTTCCAACCCATCTTCTCCCAATTCAAATCGCACTCCCAATCTCGGACTAATCCATCCCTCCATCGGTTCAATAACTTCTAAATTTCCCTCAATTCTTTGCCAACCTTGCAACTCATTTCTTTCAGGATCGTAAAGGTAATATTCCTCAACTCCATGACGCTGGTAAAATGAAAGTTTCTTATTCATTTTAGTTTGGCGGTCGTTGTGGGAGCGAATCTCAAAGACGACTTGAGGAGTAACATTATCCTCTCGACATTGTATGTAGGAAAGTCGATCGCCCTTTTGCCTCCCAAATATCACCATCGTATCAGGTGCTTGAGAAATATCTATTCTGCCCTCAACCGGATACCAGAGTAAATCGGCCGCTACAAAAACGTTTGGATCATCTTTAAACAGCGATTCGCAACCTTCTTTGATTTTGACAATTAATTCGTATTGAATTGTGCTTTCTGCCATTGGCTGATCGTCGGTGGAAGGATAAATGATTTCTGCGGTTGTGACTTGCATAGTGGTTGTCTCCGAGAAGTATCTCAGTTTAATTGTACTATTTATTCAGATAACCCGGCGGTTGAAACTTTAGCCAGTTATGCACTTCTCCTTTGCCAATAGAATTTAAGGATTCCGAAGCAAACGCATTATTAACAGTTTCAGACATTGCTAGTTCGTATGTCGGTCGATCGCGTTCTATGCGATCGAGCTTTTGATAGCCTAATTCCTTCATGTCATTAAGCAGAATTGGCTCCGTTGAACTTGCTTGAGATGGTAAACCTTTACGAGCTTTCTTCCAAGGAAACTCTCCGTGAGTCATAAGCTATCACAATGAAGTAGCGAGCAGCATTGAGACAGTCAATCATGGCTAAATTCACATCCTTAAATAAAGGTTTTTTCTTTTAACGAATTTGCAAAAAGTCAACACATGATTATTATAGATGAAGCCTGCAAATAGTACAATAATACTAGACAAGATTGCAAAATTCATTTTAATCAAATTTTGTAACAGGCAAGATGCCTGTTCCACAAGAAAAAATGTTTTTTGTGGAACGGGCCGGAGAGCTCGTCCTAGTTATTTTTACAATATTCTCTACTGAAAACTGTTTCATTCAACTGTCAACTGTCAACTGAATGAAGCATTTCCGGCCGATATCCGTACAGTAAAGATAGACCCTTTCCCTTCCTCACTTTCTACGAAAATCTTTCCGCCCATCATCTCACAGTAATGACGGCTAATAGTCAGCCCCAATCCTGTGCCGCCATACTGTCGCGTCGCCGAACAATCAGCTTGCACAAAAGCTTCAAATAACTTGTGCTGTTGTTCTTCCGACATTCCAATTCCGGTATCTTTAACAGATAGATAGATCCAATCCGACTCTTGAACATTCGGTAGCGGACAAGCGATCGCCCCAGAATGAGTTTCACCCGTCGCGATCGTCTTGTCAACAGCCGATCGCCCTAAATTCAATTGGTCACTTCCTGCAATCCGCCTGACACTAACTTTCACCATACCGTTTTGGGTAAACTTAGCAGCATTGTTCAGCAAGTGCATCAAAACCTGCCGCAATTTCCCGAAATCTGCGTGCATTGTGCCCACAGTTCGATCGCACTCAATGTCTAAAACATTACCATTTTTCCCGATCAACGGTTTCGTCGCACTCGCCACATTCTCAATCAGCGATCGGATATCAAACTCCTCGATTTCCAGTTTCATTTCCCCGGCTTCAATTTTTGACAAATCGAGGATATCGTTAACCAAAGATAGCAAGTGCGTGCCGGCATTCTCAATCTTGTCCAAGTCGGTAACAAAATCCTTGCACCCAGAATCCCTCGCATCTTCTAAAAGTAGTTGACTGTAACCGATAATCGCGTGTAAAGGTGTCCGCAATTCGTGGCTCATATTTGCTAAAAACTGGCTTTTAGCACTGTTAGCGGCGACGGCGACTTGCCTAGCTTGTTCCATTTCTTTTGTATGTTCGGAAACTCGCTCGATTAGGTGATTGAGTGATACAGCCAGAGAGCCGATTTCGTCTTGTCCGGTGACGGGGACTCGCAGGTCAAAATTCGACTCGGCAGCTACTTTTTCGGCTACCTGAGTGACGCTGATGACTGGTTTGGCGATCGCCCTACTGGTACGGTAAGCCACCATTCCCGCCACTGCTACCGACAGCAGCATACTCATCATAATTATGGCTTTTTGAATGCCTTGCGCTTGCTCCATCACTTCACCGCCTTGTCGCTCTTGCTGCTGGGCAATATCGAGGATTTGGCTCAATTTCTGAAGGTTGCTATCGAGTTTTTGTGCACCTAATCCGCTTTCGGTGGCGAGCATTTTGCGGGTTGATTCTATCTCTTGTGGCGATAATTGCGGTCGCCCGATTTGCTGCAAAGTTGAGCTGAGAGTATCGGCGTAGGATTCTAAAGTTTGCGTGCAATCTTGGAGTAAATTTTTGAGAACTTCCGGCTTTGCTGCCAGCCAAGCGGGTTGGCTGTCGGCAAATTCTTCTATGCGTAACTGTAGATTTTTCGCCTTAACAATACTCTGGACAAACTGCTCTTCTTGCAGTTTCAACTTGGCAGAATTATCTACAAAAGAATCTAGCTGTGCTCCCTGCAATTGTGCCGCCAGTGCTGCATCTTTAAAATTGCCGAGCAATTGCGCTTGTATGTGAGCGTCATTGAGCTGTTTTAATCCTTGTCCTTGGTAGTAGTCGGCAATCGCCAGTCCACTCAGGGAGCCAATAAATCCAATGCCAATTGCTAGAAAATACCCACCACCAATTTTTTGATGGATGCCCAAATCTGCAATCTTAGACTGCAAAATTTTGCTGAGTTTCAAGGATGATTTTTGGACAAAATCATTAATTGATGTTTTTTGAGATGCGGTTTTTACAGAAGTCACTTGTTCGGAAATAAAGACGCGCATCCGTTTACCTACATTGCTAGTTTTTGGGTTAACTTTTGGTGTTTTTAAAGTTTTTCCTTGTTGATTGAATCCTGCTGATTCTGCATTTGAATTACCCTTATTTTCCCAAATGGCAAGGGATAAATTTGCTTTGTCACCTGTTTGTTTGAGCAAGTTAATTTTTGACATATGCAACCGCTGTATTCTGTTTGAATCTACCAAGCTCTTAAGTTCTCAGAACGGAAAAGCTTGTTTGTTCGATCGTAGACATCTACGAAAAAGGATCTTTCACTCTTGTCGAGTAATATAAGAAACTTAAATTCGGTTGATGTCTAATAGATAATTAGGCTATTGATGGCTATTGCCAAATATATGAATTCCGGCTGCATCGGCATACTGTTGACGGTTGACGGTTAACTGTTAACCGTTAACTCGAATTTACTATTGCGATGAAGACAGGATTTGATATTACTTGTTCGACTGGTAAAAGTCTGCGACAGGCAAAAAACAAAAATTGCTCCCGGCGGTGAATTATCCCCGCGTGGAATTTTACAGGCCCAAAAGCTCTGTCTGATGTGTTTTGCGTGTGAGTGAGCCAAAGCTGATATTGTCTATTGACAATGCACCTGATTCCTCAGCTTTGGGGTTTTGGCTGCCAGCAATGCGACGATTGCTTGACTGTTGTTGGGCATCCGTTGACTTGCCACCACAGAATGTCATAAATGCGGGAGTCGATCGAACTTTTGCACCCTGACGATCGACTTTTGGCATCGTTGCCCCGCAAAGACAAATCTGAAGCGAAGTCTTCTAAATTCAGTATAACTTTTTACTATGACTTACCAAAATAAACCTGGTTCCTCGGAGATGGGGAGGGCGGGTTTTGCCTCGATCGACTGGCTTGTATAGGAGTGATTCCGAAGCTCAACCCGCCCCTACCAGATACTATTGTTTTTTTCCAATGACCTACTTAATTGCGAGATATTTCTGCGGCGGCGGTAGATTCGATCGCTGCTAACTTGCCATTTCTACCCAAAGCTCGATCGGCCAATTCGACAATCCAGCGATTCGGCCTGGCTTGGGCTCTGGTTGCGAGCACCAGGGCCCAAGCTTCTCGTTCTTTTCCCCGGCCCAGAAGCGCAGCACAAACAGTCAAAGCTATTGCTGTGGAACGGCTGATGCCGTTTTGACAACAGACGAGCAAAGTGCCTGGGCGCGACGACATTTTGAGGGCGAAGTCAATAATTTGCAGTACGTCATCAAGTGTAGGTAAAACCCGATCGGGGTCGTCTACGGGCGTTTCTAGGTCATTGAAAGAGCGTCGCAGTCGGTTCGGGACTTGGTGAAAAGTTTTGGGTTCGGGTGCGCCCGAAGTGCCGATCGAGATCAGGTACTTGATATCGTGTCCCGCAGCGCGATCTAAAATGTATTCGCAGGCTTCTACTTCTGAAGCAATCAGGATTTTCGGCAGTTTTTCAGCTAAGAAATCTGTGGCAACTGAAGATTGAAAATCCACTTTTTCGGGATTAGTGCACAGATCCGGCAAGTATTGGGCCGCCAGCGCGCGAACATCAGCAAATTCGCGGTTTAAAGCTGCTTCCAGAGCCAGAATCGCAGTAGGAGAGCCAATTTCACCGAGAGATTTAACAGCCTTTTGGCGCACTCCAGAGGTTTCGTCTCCCAGCAGCCCCACCAAACCTGCTACAGCCTCCTCTGTCCCAATTTGCCCCAAAGCAGCAGCAACTCTCCACCGCACATAGGATTCGCTGTCGCCTCGGGCGATCGCCAGTCCCGCATCCACCATTTTTTGAAAGTTAGCATCTCCGGCTGTATTGATGTTCCCGAGGGCAACAGCGGCTCTACCGCGCACGAAAATGTCTCGATCCGAGAGCGATCGCATTACCGCCACCGCAGCCACCTCAGTGCTGATTTCCCCCAAGGCAGAAACTGCACTACCGCGCACATCTGAGTCCTCATGGTTGAGGGCTTGTAGCAATCCCGCCACAGCCGTTTCCGTGCCGATTTGTCCCAAGGCCTCGGCGGCCCTCAAAGAAACGGCATAGGAGTCAGGATCGTGCAGCAATTCTACTAAGCGCGGTACTGCGTCGCGATCGCGCATCTTCCCCAAAGCCGCCGCAGCCCTAGCGCGGACGAGTTGATTTTCGTCTCTGAGGGCGTTCAGTAGCCCGGGAACTACCTCCTCGACGGCAATTTTCCCGCAGTTGACGGCTGCCCGCCAGCGCACCTCGGAGTCTTCGTGTTTGAGGGCTTTGAGCAGTGCGGGGACGGCTGTTTTCGGGTTGATTTTACCCAAGGCCCAAACCGCCCAGGTACGCACGTCGGAGGATTTGTGGTTGAGGGCTGCGATCAGTGCGGTGGCTGCTGGTTTTGAGTCAATTTCTCCTAGAGCCCAAGCCGCCCAAGCTTGCACTTGGGAATCTGCCGATTCGAGCGATCGGGCTAATTCAATTACTGCCGCTTCGGAACCAATGAGGCCGATCGCCCGAATGGAATGGAGGCGCACCGAACTGTCTTTGTGGTTCAATGCTTTGACAAGCATTGGAATTGCCATATCGGAATTTGTTAGTGCTAGCAGTTCAATTTTGACTAGCGGTGAAGTTTTAATTTTTCCGATTAATCTTATTGTTGCTGTTTGAAATTCTGGCTTTACCGTTCCTGCTAGCTTCGAGCCTAGTTTTAAATTTACTTTTAGGGCTAATTTTACGGCGCGCAAAGCCATACTTTGCTGTTCTACTTGCGGCAAAAGTTCTGCCAAGCTGTGCATCCCTTGTTTTTGTTGCAAATATTTTTGGTTGAATTCAGCATCGCTGAGCTCTGGTAGCTGTTCGATGATGGTTGCTGCTGAGTTCATTTATTTATCCTCATATTTTGGCGATCGCGTGAGATTGCTCTTTTAAACTCGGTTTCTTCTAAAAAAATACGACTGCACCTAAAAAACTTAACTTATCAAAAAAACTTGCACCACTGCTTTTAAAATACGTCCAATTCCAGTCTTTTTGCAACTCTCCAATGATTGATTATCTGTTTTTTGGGGGGGCTTGACAATTAGTAGCCTATCGGCAACAGGCAAAATGCCTGTTCCACAAGAAAATTTACTCTTTGTGGAACAGGCATCTTGCCTGTTGCTGACAGCTTATTGATAGTTCTCATATTTTATATCAAGTTGGCTGGAAATATCGATCGACCGTTCAACGCAACAAACCGGAAACAGACCGATTCCGGGAGAGTGTCAACCGTAGGGCCCATTTTTCAAAGCCTCAGCCAAAGCGTTATCGTTATCTCGCAAACCTTCGTAAAAAAACAGCACTTCTCCTGAAATGCCGCGAGCGCGGTTGTAAGCAATTACGTCCAATAATAGCTGGGGATTCATGCTATAATTACTACCTCGATTCGCCAACAGAATACCGGGCGATATGCCATGCACTTGCTCGCCAGTAAGTTGTCGATCAATTAGTCGATCGACCAATTGTTTGTAACCATTAAAATCGCGACGATAAAACTGCGGGTGAAGCAGATCGACCAAATTCTTCTCAACCCAAGCTTGAGAATCTTGCAAATATTCCACAAGTCCCCATTCATAGGGACTAGGCGACATTGACAGCAACAAATCGGGACTAATAGCCTTCAATTCTCGGTGCAATCGCGCCACAAACTCAGTAATAATATCAGCGCGCCAGTGTAGCCAATGTTGCTCTCTACACTGCGACGGCGGTTCTCTCCCGCACTCTTGGCGGTAGCGTTTCACCGTTTTTGCGTCATAACCGCCTTCAGAAGGTAGCGCAATGCGATCGTCTCCTTGAACGCCATTTACCGGATAATTCCTCGCAACTTCCAGCATCAAACTCAGCAAAAACTCTTGCACTTCTGTGTCTAGAGAATTCAGCCATTCAAAGTTATTTTTCTTAAGTAAATTGCCAATGCAATCGCGCGCCGCCCACTCAGGTTTTTTCGCCAGCAAATGACCGCCGTTGAGATTGTAAGAACTCACAAATCCGTATTCAAACCAAGGAATAACTTTTAAATTAACTCTATTAGCCTCAACAATTAATTCTGCTAAAGGATCGCGTCCTTGATACCGGGCGTCAATTTCTGTCCCAAATTGTTCGCGCATAATTTGAGAAGGATAAGCCGTAAAACCCCGGTTCCAAACTACAGGAAAAACTGTATTAAATCCCGTATCGGCGAGAAAATTCATTGCTTCAGCAATCCGCTTTTTTGATGTGAGAACTTTGCAGTCCGTGCTTGGTATCCAGACGCCGCGAATTCCTGCATTTTCAGGCGCTAACGAACTCGGGAGTGCTGCTGGATTTGGTGCAGAAAATCCTGTCGCTAACCGCTGTTTAAATTCCGAACCAAATCTGCGAATTACTGACTGGAAAGAAGGGAAAAATGGCATTTTATAGTAACCACCCGTGTTAGGACGCTTTTATTATAATAAACCCAATTTGTAGGGGCGGGTTCGCCAGAAATTTATGCTAAAAATGAATAATATTGTAAACCCGCCCCCACCCACCAACAATTAAAATGTACCGTGAATTTATTGGTAAAATATTGATGTCAATAATCGCGGGGATGGGGCGGGTTTATGAGATTGTTTGTGGGTTTCATAGATAGTTGGTGAACCCGCCCTTACAAGCTTTTGGGATGTTTTTTGTGAAGCGATCCTCCACCAGAAAGAAAAATGTACGATCCTAAAATTTGTTCTAATCTCCTTGGCGGTTGCTATAGTATAGTTTTTTTGTAAAGTACGCCCATAAAATCTGGTAATTTGTAAGGTGCGCACTGCGCACCCTACATTCATCAGTAGGGCGCGCGTTCGCACCCTAGAATTTTACTAGCCCGCCACGGCGGACAACTGTTGGCTCAAAGCTGCTTTCAAAAGCTCGGCTTTATCAGTTTGCTCCCAAGGCAAGTCTAAATCAGTGCGTCCGAAGTGACCGTAAGCTGCCACATCTTGATAGAAACGACCGCCTCTTTCGGCAGGCAAATTCTGCAAGTTAAATGCCTGAATGATGCCCGCCGGACGCAGTTCAAAATGCTGCTTCACAACTTCCAAAAGGCGATCGTCATCAACCTTACCAGTGCCAAAAGTTTCGATCATCATGCTAACAGGGCGCGCTACGCCGATCGCATAACTCAACTGCACTTCACACTTTTCGGCCAAACCAGCCGCCACGATATTTTTAGCAACATAGCGACAAGCATAGGCCGCGCTGCGGTCTACCTTCGTGGGGTCTTTGCCCGAAAAAGCGCCGCCGCCGTGACGGGAATAGCCGCCGTAGGTATCCACAATAATTTTGCGGCCAGTCAAACCCGAATCTCCTTGAGGCCCGCCGACGACAAATTTGCCAGTGGGGTTGACAAGAAAGCGAGTTTCTGCATCCGGCTTGATGCTGATATCTGCAAACACGGGTTGGACGACAGTAGTCCAAAGGTCGGCTTTAATCTTGGCTTGAACTGCGGCTGTATCAGTGATATCGCCGATCGCCTCAGTGTGCTGCGTAGAGATTAAAATCGTATCAATCCCAACAGGTTTTCCGTCTTCGTAAGCGATGGTAACTTGGCTTTTACCATCGGGACGGAGGTAAGGCAATTGACCAGTCTTGCGGACTGCTGCCAGTTGACGGCAAATCCGGTGCGCCAGACTAATCGGCAAAGGCATCAATTCCGGCGTTTCGTTGCAAGCAAAGCCGAACATCAAACCTTGGTCACCAGCGCCGATCGAATCCAACTCCTCTTCACTAGATTGTTCCCGACTTTCATGAGCCGTATTCACCCCTTGGGCAATATCGGGAGACTGAGAGTCAAGAGCTACCAACACTGAGCAGCTATTAGCAGAAAATCCGTTGTCAGGGTGGATATAGCCAATATCGGCTATTTTTTTCCGTGCCAACTCTATGTAATTTACGTGAGCTTTGGTAGTAATTTCGCCCGTAAGTAGCATCAAGCCGGTGTTGACGACAACTTCCGCTGCGACGCGGCTTTTAGGGTCTTCAGTCAGTAAGGCATCCAAGATCGTATCTGAAATTTGATCGCAGATTTTATCGGGATGGCCTTCAGTAACAGATTCAGAGGTGAACAGGTAGCGGCGTGACAATGATTATTTCTCCTTGTGATGGGGGATAGTCCTGTGCGACATCGACAACCGACGAGTTATTTTTCAGGTAAAAGCCAAGCATCATCGCGTCTCGGTCGCTGGAAAATTTGTGTCGGTTTGGTCTAGTTGAAGCAGGGTTTGAGATTGGGTAAAGTCACACTACTATAGCAAAGTCAGTCGTGGGAAGTCCTGAAAAACTTACATTTTGTAGAATTCTCGATCGATCGCGTGAGACTCCTGCTCTACCGCTCTAAGCTTTAAGGGTAAGATACAGTCAGGGTATCGCCTCGGGGAAGCACTATGGCAGGAATCGAAAAATCACCAAACTTAATGCAAACGGTTGCAGACTTAGAATTTCCCGGCGGCCCAATACCGCTTGACTCTGCATTTTACATCGATCGATCTCCCGCCGAAACCCGAGCTTGTGCAGAAATTGGCAAACCTGGGAGCCTAATTCGGATTAAAGCTCCCCGAAAAATGGGCAAAAGTTCGCTGATGCTGCGGATAATTCACGCGGCGGTCGATCGGGAATACCGCACAGTCACTGTAGACTTTCAGCAAGCCGACGAAGCAGTTTTTGCTAGTTTAGATAAATTTTTGCGCTGGCTTTGTGTCAATGTGGCTCGCCAACTCAAACTCGAACCAAATCTCGATGAATTCTGGGACGAAGATATGGGGAGCAAAGTAAGCTGCTCCCTTTACTTTGAAAACTATATACTCGAACAAATTGACAGTCCCGTTGTCTTGGTACTCAACGAAGTAAACCGAGTATTTGAACGCGCCAAAATCGCTCAAGAATTCCTGCCGCTACTGCGTTTTTGGTACGAGCAAGCTCGCGCTAGCGAAATCTGGCAAAAACTTCGGATTGTCGTCATTCACTCGACAGAAATTTATATTGCTTTAAGTCTCAATCAATCTCCGTTTAATGTAGGACTACCGATTAAACTCTCAGAATTTACTGCCGAACAAGTCCAAGATTTGGCGCACCGGCACGGATTCAACTGGAGCGATAGCTATCCGATCGAGCAATTAATGAAAATGGTAGGCGGGCATCCTTATTTAGTGCATTTAGCGCTCTACCACCTGGCAATTTTGCTGCAAAACCAGCGATCGATCGCCGATGAGCCTGGGGAGGAACTGGGGCGAGCCGAGTTGGCAGAATTATTAACAGCAGCTCCTACTCAAAGCGGCATTTATAGCGACTATTTGCGAAATCAGTCGATCGCCATTCAACAGAATCCCGAACTCGCCGCCGCCTTCCAACAAGTTCTCGATGCCAAAAATAGCATTCACCTCGAACCTTTAATGGCTTATCAGTTAGACAGCATGGGACTTGTCAAATTAGACGGAAACAACTGCACTTTGTCTTGCGAATTATATCGCCTATATTTTCAAGAACAAAACTTGTGCGAGGACAATTTCTCGGCTGTTGTTTTTGAGGAGTTGCAGCAAGAAAATGAACGGTTGCAAGGTTTGGTGAATGTGGACGAACTTACTCAAATTGGCAATAGACGGCATTTTGATAGTTGCTTGCGAGCGGAATGGAAACACATGGCTCGCGCCGGCTCTCCCATATCTTTAATTTTGTGTGATATCGATTATTTCAAAATTTATAATGATACCTACGGACATCAAGCTGGAGATAATTGTTTGCGATCGGTCGCTCAAGCAATTCGTCGATCGCTCGATCGTCCCGCTGATGTAGCCTCTCGCTACGGTGGCGAGGAATTTGCGGTGATTTTACCTCAAACTGATACGGCGGGCGCTCTGCTGGTTGCTGAACATATTAGAGCAAAAATCAAAGCTTTGAATATTGTTTTTGACCCGGAAAGTGTTGACTGTCTGCCTAATTCTATGGTCACAATTAGTTTGGGAATTGCCAGCGTTGTTCCGGGCCCGGACAATGATGCAGCAACGCTGGTACTAGCGGCTGATGAGGCTCTTTATGACTCAAAAAGGCATGGGCGCGATCGATTGACTATGAGCACGCTTTTGAATTTTCGATTTGCTGCTGTTAATTAGACAAGATTGCAAAATTCATTTTAATCAAATTTGTAACAGGCAAGATGCCTGTTCCACAAGAAAAAACTTTTTGTGGGATGGGCATCTTGTCCATCCTAGTTATTTTTGCAAGAGGTCTATTGAAGGAGACGGCTTGGCCTTTGTCCCTACCGCGATCAATTGTAGGGACAAAGGCCAAGCCGTCTCCTCTATCATGTCTGAGTGCTGGCGCATCGACGGAGGGCGATCGGACTCGCCGAATTTTTTTTTAATAGCGCGGGACGGTGCGATCGACCACCATTGAGTAAGCATCGATGCCACCAACGATATTTTTAACGTTGGTAAATCCTCGATCGGTCAACCAGTGGCACATTTGAGCCGATCGCACTCCATGATGGCACAGAACTAGGGTTTCTGTGTCGCGGTTTAGTCGATCGTCAATATCACCAGACCATTCGGCAAACTCGCTCAGCGGAAAAACGGCAAATCCTGGTAGTGCCGCGAGTTCAATTTCGTAAGGTTCCCGCACATCCACAAGCTGCAAGTTATCGGGATGAATTTCTGCTAAGTAGCGACCTAATTCTTCGACTGTAATTTGAGCAAAAATTTCTGACATTTTATTGGTTATTAGTTGTTGGTTATTAGTTGTTGGTTATTAGTTGTTGGTTATTGGTTATTGGTAACAATCAAAAGACGGCGTTGCTGAATTTAGGTATGATTCACCTAGCGAAGGCAATCCCTGAAATGAGAGAGTAGGGGCAATTCATGAATTGCCCCTACTCTCTCATTTCGGAGGCAAATCATACTCCTTTCTCAGCAACGCCCAAAAGACTTAGGCAGAACCGACTTATGTAGCGTGGGCACTGCACACCTTACCGCTTAGTCAACAGTCAACAGTCAACAGTCAACAGCCAACAGTCAACAGTCAACAGTCAACAATGATTAATTGAGGCGAGAAGGCGGTGCAATTAGCTCCGTAGGAGGCGTCGGTGCAGGACGCCCGTCCAAGCTCACTTTGTCCCTTGGATCGAGACAAGTGGCCATTAACCTGTCAGTAGGAAAGTCAAGTTTGCCACTAAGCCCGACTACACATTCAGCAAACTGTTGTGGTAATAAACTGCGGCGACACCCATCAAGCACTAACAGGGGAGCCGCAGGTTGAGTTCGAGTTTTGCTGTTGATATTTACTACGCAAGTAGCCAATTCGACGGGACGCCTCACCCGCCGACAACTAGAGAGTGCTTCGACACCAGAAATATTTGTTTTGCGGTTGATTTGGAGGACACATTTCGATATTTCGCGGGGGTGGAGCGCGTCAGCACAAGCTGCTGCGGCTGCTTCGGCTCCGACTCCGGCTTCGATTAGTTCCACAGCACAGACGCGATAGGCATTTCTGAGGCGAGGGAATCTAATTGTGATGGCTGATGCTGGGGAGATTGGCACTGCACTCGCTAATAAACCGAGTGCTGCTAGCTGTGTGCCGAGAGTCAAGATCCAGCGCGCGGTTGGGCTTGAGCCTTTTGCTGCTGGCTTTGGGGAGGAAGTGGGGGGAAATTTGCGGTTGTGCATGGCTGATGAAAGTTGTGGGTTTTTTGGCTGGGAAAGGGCGATCGATCGGCTTTTGCTTCAGAATTTACCGTATATTATGGAACTTGTGGCGGTCGATCGATATTTTTTATTGATATTTGTTGGAATTTTGACAGTCACAAACATATAATATATAGTCTGCATAAAATTGCAGACAGAAATTAGAGAGGAAAATAAATGTCTCGATATCGAGGCCCCCGATTAAGAATCGTCCGTCGCCTGAAAGAGTTGCCGGGTCTAACCCGCAAAACTCCCAGACGGGATTATCCGCCTGGGCAGCATGGTCAAAACCGCAAAAAGCTCTCTGAGTACGCGGTTCGCTTACAAGAAAAGCAAAAACTCCGTTTCAATTACGGTGTGACGGAACGCCAACTGCTCCGTTACGTCCGCAAAGCTCGCCGTGTCACCGGCTCCACAGGTCAAGTGTTACTGCAATTCTTGGAAATGCGCTTGGACAATACTGTGTTTCGGATGGGAATGGCTCCAACCATTCCGTCCGCTAGACAATTGGTAAATCACGGTCACATAACTGTCAATGATCGCGAAGTCAATATCGCCAGCTATCAGTGCAAGCCTGGTGAAGTGATTGCAGTAAAAAATAAAGAACGCTCTCGCACAATGGTTGAAGCTAATCTCAAAGATCCAGGCTTGGCTAACTTGCCCAGTCACTTGGAATTTGATAAGCAAAAAATGGTTGGCAAAGTTAACGGCATTGTCGAACGTGAGTGGATTGCTCTTCAGATTAACGAACTGCTAGTTGTGGAATACTACTCGCGGCAAGCTTAATCTATTGGCGATCGATCGTTGGTCATTAGTCATCTGTCAATTGCTAACAATTAACTAATAATTGGGGACAAACCCAGTTATTAGTTAATTGTTAGTTAATCATCAAAAGCAATTTTTTCTTGATCAGCACCTATGCTGAAAGATCAAAAAAAGCTTTTCAACGGTCAACAATTAACTTTTAACGGTTAATCGTTGGCCGTTAATCGTTGAAGTTGTGAAAATACAAAACTCGGGACGATCGACCTTAGTGACAAACTACGCGGTTCTCGCACCAAAATCAAGGGCAATAATCCCACCAACCGCACCACAGCCGAGAGAGCAAACAGTCCCCCCAAACTCATACCCGGAAGTTCGGCGAGAAAGCCGCCGGCGGTAGTTCCCAAAGCCCCAGCTACTCCCGAAACCGCTGCGGCGATCGCAAAATAAGTCGAAGGTTGCTGATGAGGCGCTATCTCCATTTGAATATTGTTAGTACACAGGGCGATCGCCCCTAAAGTCGTTCCTCCCAGCAAGTGCAGCAGCGGCAGCCACACCCACACCGCCAACGGGTAATTGCCCGTACCCAACCACAGCAAAGGCGTTACAGCCACCACCAGCCCCACAGCAATTAGCAAGGGGCGATTTCCCCAGCGATCGGCTAACTTGCCCCAAAACATCAGCAGCAGCAGATTTGCCCCAGAACTCAAGCTGCTGTAAATCGTTACCAAATTCACATCCAAGTTTAAATCTTTCAGCAGGTATACATTAAAAAAAGGCGCGCTGAGATTAACTGCAAACGTCCACACGCTGAAGTAAACGATAAACATTAAGAAATTAGGATCTTTCAGGACAGAAGGCACAAAATCTGTAGTTGTTTTCTCTTTTTGGTCTTTAACTCGATCAATCTCTGGATCTTTTCCGTATACCTGCGGATTCACATCAACCATCAAAAATTGATAGGCCAAACTAATGATTCCCGCCAAAACTGCCAAAAATAAAACAACACCGTAGCCCAAAATTGGATTGTCGCCCCAAGCTGACACGAACAGTCCCATCACCGGCACTCCCAGCAATGTAACTAAGCTGGTAGCACTGTTGCGAAAGCCAAAATAGCGTCCCCGCAAGCGGTGAGGAACCACCGCAGCCATCCAACTGAACCAGTTAGAAGTGGCAAAAGCTGCCAGCACGCTAGCTCCCAAGACGGTGGCCAGCGTCCACTCCAGCAGTTGTCGATTCGTGTGCTCGGGCCCGGAAACAATTGCCACCACCAGCACCATCCACAGCAGCCGCGACGCGCCGAATATTCCTAGGTTGTACCAATGACGGCTGGTTGTACGATCGGCGATGTAGGCTCCTAATGGTTGCAGGAAATTTACCAACATCGGAATAGCAGATAATATACCTATTTCCACGCTGCTCGCGCCGAGTTGCAACAAAAAGTTGCTCAGCAGCAGACCAGTAGTCGCCGACTCGAAGACAGCGGCAAAGACGCCCTCTATAGTTGAGGCTTTAAGAGTCGATCGAACATCTTCTTTAGCAATTTTGAGATTTGTTTGTGAAGATAAAACGAGCTGAGATACTTTGTTGTCTAGTATTTCAGGAGTCTGAAGAGATAGGGGTTTGTTTAGCTCTGCAACTGGCTCAACCATAGTCATATAATTTTATATTTGAAATTTTACATTTTAGATTTGCCAGATTTTCATTGTTTGGTAGGGGTTTGAGGGTTATTCGCAATTAAATTATTTTTTACGCGCTGGTGTCGATAAAATTTATCAGATTAGCGCATTGGCGATCGGAAACCGGGTTTTCCCCGGTATATTTGGTCACATAAGATAAAACCAGCCCCGCTTTCAAGATGTTAGATTGAAAGCTAGACTGGCACTTCCGGGTAATTACGATCAGTATAGATGACAAACTCTCGTTAGGGTATCAACCGCTTGGAGTATATAAATTTATTGAGGCTAAAAACCTAGATTTGAGCGCTTAACTAGGAAGCGATCGCAGCATTTGACCTACCAAAAATTCCTCGAATTCTCCCTCAAACAAGTCGCCCCAAGGCCCAAAACAAATTTGGCGCCAGATCCTCCACTCCGCTCTCAAACCTTTACGGCTCTAGTAATTACTCGACTCAATTTGTACTTAATTTCTGGAATCAGTAAGGATTCGCACGGAGATCGCCAACGATCCTCTACGAGGGCTTCGCTAACGCACCTCAAAAAATTGTTCCTTGCTTCCAAGCAACTGGCAGGACAAAAATATTACTTGACAAAAATCACACCGACGGCTGATAATAGCAAACCCTAGAATTAAGCTTAAATGTTTGAAAGTTGTGATGTCGATCGCCCGCAAATTTATTGATTTCTGCATTTGATCGTGACCAAAACTCAACCTTTATCCGGGTATACACTACCAGTATTTGCCTGTGCGGCTGCACTTGCAGCTTTGCGATGTTGTCGCGCAGGTATTCGGTCTGTAGATAGCGTATCAGTAAATATACTGGAACCAGCCATCAGCGCAGAAATTCCGATCGAACAAGTCTCTGTACTGAAAACTGGTACGGCTTTAGCCATCACTCGCTCCGATCCCGGGGACAACCTCGATCTGACTCGCAATACCCCTGTTTGGGCAATGGTGGAATTGGGGAAACGGGAAGAGAGGGAGAATCGAAGAGAGGGAGAGAGGGAGCAGATTGTGATTCTCGGCGGTGAAGGTATAGGGCGACGCGCGATCGACGGAGAAGCCGCCATCTATGATTATGCGATGCGACTGCTGCTGGCGAATCTCGGCCAAGAACTCGAACCGTCGGAAAAAATTACTGTCACCCTGATTTTGCCCTCGGGACGCCAACTAGCCACCCGCACTTCTAACGAAGCTTTCGGCGTTGTAGAAGGACTTTCGCTGCTGGGTACAACGGGGATTTCTCAGCCTCTGAGCGCGCCAGGACAGTTGGAAATTTATCGCGAAGAATTGCAACAAAAAGCCGAACAGTTTGACACTTTGGTGTTTTGCATTGGCGAAAATGGTTTGGATTTGGCGCGAAAACTGGGCATCGATCCCAAAGCGCTGGTGAAAACCGCTAACTGGCTAGGCCCGCTGTTGGTAGAGGCCGGATGTCAGGGCGTACGATCGATCTTGCTGTTTGGCTATCACGGCAAACTGATGAAATTAGCGGCGGGGATTTTTCACACTCACCACCACCTAGCCGACGGGCGCCGGGAAATTCTCACAGCTTACTGTGCTAAAGCTGGAATGCCCGCCGATGTGTGTTCCGCCGTTTTTGCCGCAGCTACCGCCGAAGACGCCCTCGGGCAACTGCGGGCTTTGGATGCGGAGACTCGTAGCAATTGGGTCGATCGAATCTACGGCGACATTGCCTTACAAATAGACTTGCGCTCATCGGATTGCATTTTCACTCACACCAATCGGAGAATCCCCGTGGGCTCGGTGATGTTCGGGCGCGATCGTCAAATTATTGTTAAAAGTGAAATAGGTGATACACTTTTGACTCAAATTTGTTAATGTAGTGTGAATATCCCTGAATTCTGTTTAAAACATCGGTCAGGGATAATATTTAACAAGTAATAATTCTCAGTCCCTAGACCTTAATTATATTCTTGTTGCTTCTGGACGCAGTTTCAGACCGCAAAAGTTTAATTAATTAGGGCAAGGCTAGAAGTCAATGTATGCTTGTCGCAGACCCTATTTATTGACTAAAATTGCAGACAGCAAGCTAGTACAAATAAGATTTATTCCTAGCGACTAATGTTTGCTCGCCCTCATTATTTTTGCATTGAGGCGGCGACAAATACCTCCGCTACGTTCTGCCCAAGTAAAAATTAGCAACTACTCAATAACCGTGACTACTCAAATAGAAACTGAATCCGACCTCACAAACTCTTCTCTGGGGCAAATAGACCGTCAGATAATCGTGATTCTCGACTTCGGTTCGCAATATTCCGAACTGATTGCTCGCCGCATTCGCGAAACTCAAGTATATTCAGAAGTCATTTCTTACCGCACTACCGCAGAACAGTTAAAAGCGATCAATCCTAAAGGAATTATTCTGTCAGGAGGGCCGAGTTCTGTATACGATGAAAAAGCTCCCCAATGCGACCCGGAAATTTGGAAATTGGGAATACCAGTCTTGGGCGTCTGCTACGGAATGCAGTTGATGGTAAAGCAGCTAGGTGGGACAGTTGAGCGAGCTAAATTAGCGGAATATGGTAAGGCATCGCTATCTATTGATGACCCTACAGATTTGCTAACAAATGTCGAAGACGGGGCCACAATGTGGATGAGCCACGGAGACTCCTGTACCGAATTGCCACAAGGTTTTGAGATCCTAGCTCACACGGAAAATACTCCGTCTGCGGCAGTTGCTCACCACGATCAAAAGCTCTACGGAGTTCAGTTCCACCCAGAAGTAGTTCATTCGATCGGCGGAATAGCTTTAATTCGCAATTTTGTTTACCACATTTGCGAGTGCGAACCGACTTGGACGACAGCTACTTTTGTCGATGAATCTATTCGCGAAATTCGCTCGCAAGTGGGAGATAAACGAGTCTTATTGGCTCTATCCGGTGGCGTAGATTCTTCAACTTTGGCTTTCTTGCTACACAAGGCGATCGGTGACAAACTTACCTGTATGTTTATCGACCAAGGGTTTATGCGCAAGCAAGAACCGGAACGGTTGGTGAAGTTATTTAAAGAGGAATTCCACATTGATGTTGAGTATGTAAATGCTCGCGAACGCTTTTTAGCTCAGATTGAAGGAATTACCGATCCTGAAGTAAAACGCAAGCGGATCGGCCACGAATTCATCAACGTATTTGAAGAGGAATCGAAGCGTCTCGGCCCCTTCGACTACCTAGCCCAAGGGACTCTTTATCCTGATGTGATTGAGTCGGCTGACACCAATGCAGACCCGAAAGATGGCGATCGAGTTGCTGTTAAAATTAAAAGCCACCACAACGTCGGTGGTTTGCCGAAAGATTTGCGGTTTAAGCTGATCGAGCCGCTGCGCAAACTGTTTAAGGACGAAGTGCGCAAAGTGGGAAGATCGATCGGGCTTCCCGAAGAAATCGTCAACCGTCAACCTTTCCCAGGCCCAGGATTGGCGATTCGGATTATAGGAGAAGTTACCGCAGAGAGATTAAATATTTTGCGGGATGCTGATTTTGTGGTACGCCAAGAAATTAACCGCCACGGATTGTATAACGAACTGTGGCAAGCTTTTGCAGTGTTGTTACCCATTCGCAGTGTAGGCGTAATGGGCGATCAGCGCACCTACGCTTACCCGATCGTCTTGCGGTTTATTACCAGTGAAGATGGGATGACGGCTGACTGGGCACGGGTTCCTTACGATTTGTTGGAACTAATCTCGAACCGGATTGTGAATGAGGTCAAAGGCGTTAATCGGGTGGTTTACGATATTACTTCTAAGCCGCCTGGTACGATCGAGTGGGAGTGATTGCTAGTTAGTCATTAAGTAGGCGGACAAACAGTTTCGACAGGTTAAAATCTGTCGAAACACGAACTTTTGTCAGCAGGTGTGGAGTGTTTAAGTGCGATCGCCCATTTCCGCATCCAGCAGCAATTCGCACTGTTGAAACACGTAATTGATTGTGGAAAATAGTCTATTTAGGTCATCAATTAAGTAAGACTGTTTGTTTTTAGTAAAACTATTTAACTTCAGCTTGCCAAACTGCCATACTCCACCATTTGATACAATCCCAAAGACATCTTGCTCTGAGTTTGCATTCAGTCGCTGTGCGGCAATCATCTCAGCCAAACATTGAGCCCATCCATTTTCAAAGTTATCTTGTTTCGCCTCAACTAACAAAAAGTAAGGTTGTTCAAAGACGACTTTTCCCAATGAAGAACGTTTAGCCAAAATATATTCAGGAAATCCCGAAAGATATTGGTCATAGGTGAGAGATTGATGGCTCCACAAAACAAATCCGCTATAATAGCGCTTCCAAACTTCTTTGATGACTGGATAAATCAAATTTTCGCAAATTGCAAATTCAGAATTATCAACCACTCCTTCTCGCATCGTAAATTCCAAATCTTCTCGAAAATAGTCAGAGACATGAAACTCTGTTTCTACTATGAAGTTAGATTCGGTGTAGGTAATTTGAAATTCTTTGAGGACTGAACTGATGGTTTTATAAGCACTGAAGGGCATGATTGCTTACCAGATTTAGGTTTCGTATTGTATTGAGCTGATTTTAGTATTGTTTACGAAAGTGGAATGGGAGCAAAAAGAGCTGGTTCGCGATCGTTTCGCGGAACGAGAGCAATTTGGACATCATAGCCTAACTCATTGGCATATTGTGCTAGAGTTTTCAATTCTATGCGATCGCGTGTTCCCTCAATTTGAGATATCCGCCCAGGACTTTTTTGCACTTCACGCGCCATTTCTCTAACAGTCAATCCGCGATCGCTGCGAATTTTTTGAAGAAGTTCTCCCAAACTATCTAAAATGAGAAAATATTCCAATTTTTGTGCTAATTCCTCTGCCGTAGTCGGAGTGAGAGTTTCAGGAGTATTGGCATCTACCATTGATTCTGGTTCGGCTAGAATTGCCGCCAACAAATCGCTTACTTTGCCATCAATTTTTGTCATTTTTTCCCCTCGATTAAATTATATTAACACTTGTAGTCCATTCCGGGCTGCTTGGATGACTTCGGCTGTCCAATTTAGTAATGCAGCACTAGCAGCATCTTCTGTTTTGCACTCAGCGCGGCATAGAGCAAATTCAGTTTGAGAAATCTGGAAAAAATAAACTCGTGCGCCTCCTTCTTCTGCCCTAGATTTTAGTTCGTAAATAGGCCCACCTAAATGTTTTTTGTATCTGGAATTCATGCCGTTGGCTTGTAAATCGGCAATCATTTCAATCGCTTTTTTCAAACAGCTATGCTTGCTGAGTTTTGCTAACTCCAGCAAGTCTGTCAGAATTTGGGGTCGTATTCCTGGTCGATCGTTGGGATGGATGGTGTTGTAAGTTTTACAAGACATTTGTTTAGTTTAAGCTAAACAGTGCGTTTAGTCAAGGCTAAACAAAATTAATTTTAGGGTAGATGAGGAGCATTCATCTGACGTAACGGCGATCGCTTTTGATGAGATAGGGTAGTGAAAGAAGTGGCTGAATCTGCACTGTTTTGACAAGTTGCAGTTAAAAACGACCAATAACTGAGGTAAAATTAATGATGAAAATTCAAGCGATCGCATTGGCAACAATTTGCACTTTACCGCTTTATTTATCTCTATCATTTGCAGCAAGAGCAGACAAGCCCAACCAGCCATGTCAAGCTCGTTTAGATACCAGCAAGGGCACTGATGACGAGGTGAACAACTGTCCGATAACCGTGGGGCAGTTTTCGATTCGGGGAACCTTTTCTAACTCGAAGTGGCAGGCTTCTTTTTCGGCATGGGAACCGGCTTATTACATCCTTTACGTTAAAAATCAGCGAGATGGTAGTAAGATTAACGTAACAGGTTTTGATGTTAAGGGTACGACAAGCAGACCGCAATACCGTTTCACCGATCGCGATCGAGGTATTACCTATATTGTAACTTTCCAATATTCAGACCGGAACACGATTCGATTGGAAATTTATAGAAATAATCAGGCGATCGCCAATGAATTGCTGGTACGGGAATCAGACAAACTGATCGGTGGGCCTTGAGGAAGATTCGAGCGATGTCTTCTGTTTCGGTTGTGGCTGAGGCGAATTAGTCAGCCTCTAACTCTTGTTCAAAACTAACCCCTTCATACAAAAGCTCGATCGCACATTCAAACTCAATGCTTGCTAGGGCGATCGCCTCTCCAGCTTCATAGACGTAATAGAGCCACATTTTTCCTTCACCTCGACGATAAACTTCAACGGTAATTTCTTCTGAATCAACTAAGACGTATTCTTGCAAACTCGGAATCTGGCGATAATATTTGAGCTTTTTTGTGCGATCGTAAGTTGCTGTACTTGGAGAAATAACCTCAACAATAACTTTCGGATTCTGAATTAAATCGCGAGCTTTTAAATCATCTGGATCGAAACTGATAACTAAATCGGGATAGAAATAGCGACTATTTTTACGAGCCTGAACTTTGGCATCTGACACATTAACTCGACAGCCTCTCTGACGTAAATGAGGATATAAAGCTCTGTAGAAGTTAAGAGCAATGTCATTATGAGGCAGAGATACTCCTGTCATAGCCAGAATTTCTCCGTCAATGTATTCATGGCGAAATTCCTGCTTGGATTCCCATTCTAGGTATTCTTCCGCCGTCATTTTTTGATAGTCTTCACGATTAGCAATCATAATTTGCTCCTGGATGCAATGTATTCCTATTTGAACTGACTATTAATTTCGGCTCTCCTGAACTTGTGGTGATAATTTTATCTAATCAGAAAAGCAAGCTAATACGCGATTCCTAAAATTATTAAAATTAGAAAAGCCATATCCTTGCCGCATTATTAACTTAATTCGATTGTTTATTCCTTCCATCACTCCACTTGTTGTGCGATGAAGAAAATAATTGCAAATACCCTCAAAATGATTCTTAATTGTTGATGCAGATTCTCTAAAAAATACTTGTGCATGATTTAACCATTCTTTGAATTTTTTCTGCCCTTTTTTGACTGTCAAATTAGTCTCATATATTTCTCTAAATTTTTCTTTCATCTCATAAGCAATTCTCAAGCATTCTGATTTACTTAGCGTTAATTTTAATCTATCAATCTGCTCTGGATTCAAATTCACTCTATTACTTAACAATAAATATTTACTTTGCCTATCCGTTATTCCGGCTGCTCTACGTAATTTATTTAAGTCTTTATTAACTACTTTCATTACATGGAAACGATCGATGACAACTTTAGCATTGGGAAATACTTTTTTGATAACTTTAGGAAATCCTCCCCACATATCAACACTCACCTCCTCAACTTGTTCTCGAACCTCAATTGCTTGTGTCATCAGGACTTCAATGATTTCTTCGGAACAATGAGAATCAATCATTTCAATTAAATTACCTTCGGAAATATCACTAACTACAGTCACAAAATTTCCTTGACCTTTCCGCATACTTATTTCGTCCAGAGAAATTCGTTTAGCCTGTTCCCAATTCGTTTTTTTTTGAGTTTTATTTACTTGATCAAATATTCCTTTTATTTCGTGATAACTCAGTCCTTCTTCTCGTCCAATTTGCTCCATGCTAGATTGTTTGACACGCTCATAAATATTTTGTTCGTATCGTTGAGTATGCCGTCTTTTGATGTCCAAAAAATCTATTTTTTCTGTGGGATATCGTTGGCAATTAGGACAATAAAACTGCCTTCGTGGAATTTTTAAATACACAGAACGACCAAACACTGGTAAATCTCTTACTAAGATTGGTCGATTCTGATGCAGTTGTTCGGTATAATTTTGACAATGATGACAAACCATACCTTCTCCTACAATTATCAGTCCTCATAAAATTCTTCCCTCAATTTGAGTACAACTTTCAACCTTCACTCCAGGCAAGTCTAATATATAGTCCAAATAAAAGTCCATGACAGTAAATGTATTGTTTGTTACATTATACACCATAAAGTCAGGAGAGCCTTAATTTCTTGTGATTATGACAATTTTTGTAAGTGTGTGGGATGTGCGATCGACCTTGGTGGGATGGATGGTGGAAAGGGCGATCGCCTAAAATCATCTCTAGAATATCGATAGCGATCGTTTCTAACTCGTTGACAATTTCTCCGCTTTGGAAGTGGGGAAATGAAGACAAAGAATTGTCATAGTCAAAGGCGTATAGCATTCGTTTTATTTCCGATTAGGGTTAGTGGGAATTAAAGGGGTTGTAGATGACTGTCCAAGCGTTTGCACCAATAGCGGTGGCAGTCCAAGCGCCCTTCTGGTAAGGTTTGCCTTCTTTCCGAGCGCGGTAGAGAGTTGTGGTGGATACCTCCAACAGTTGTGCGGCTCTATGGGTTGTGCAGGATTGCTCAATTACAGTTGGTTGGGATGGGAGTTTTACCCTTCTCTTTTTGTTAAGGGAGTCGAGGGGAGTAGGTGGCTCGTCTGGGAAAAGGCTGAGTTGAAAGGCTGTCATAGAACGATTACCTGACTTTTGAATTACGGAGTTGAACTAATTCGAGAGTAGGCGTTTAGCTAGCGGGTGTCAGTCCCCAGTTATTTCCACTAACCGCAAAATTGGTGGAAGTTTTATTCCACCAATATCCTGAAACTATTTCTATACAAGGGTTTTAGACTTTGGAAGCGAGTTGCCCGTTTAGGGGATTAATGCGTTAGACTCATTTCAATGGCAAGGTGCTAACAGATACAAAGAGCTATGGAATTGGAAAGCTGCTGGAACGGTTGGGATATTTTTCTGAATAGGAAAGCTGTTGATAAAACGCTAAGGCTATCAACTACTGAAATAGAAGCCTTTTTGATAAGTTTTGCTCGGCAGAATATTGAAGAAAGTCCTCCCACAATTGCTTTGGAAATTTTGAAGTATCAAAATCTAGAAGCTTACAAGAAAACGATGGGTAGAGTTTACAGGAAATTTGAAATCAAAGGAGGTAAAGGAAACTTTGGCAGATTGCGAAAGCAATTGGAACAGGAATATGCCGAATCTTCCAACTTACATAATTCCGATCGAGATCCGCAGCCAAACATTGCCATTGATTGGCAGCGAGTTTGCCAAGAAATGCTACACGAGCAGCAAGAGGAGCAACGCTTCAGACGGAGAGCGACAGAAATGGGATTTGAAGTTAATGTTTTTGTACCGCTAGGTTTAATCGAACGGAAACAGCAGCAGCGTCGCAGTGGCAATGTGCCTATGGAACTGTTACATCAATTAGAGCCGGAAGTTGTTACCCGAATTTACGAGCATGATGAATTCATGACTGACGTTATTGGACAAAACCCTACTGGAAAAAATAAGCATATTGCTATTGTCGGCGAACCAGGAGCAGGAAAGACAACGCTGTTAGATAAAATCGCCACTCGCATTCAGGAAAATAATCAAGATTTGCCGATTTGCATTGCGCTGGCAAGTTTGCAAGGAAAGACACTGAAAGACTATATTCTTCAGGAATGGTTCCCGGAAGCTATGGCTTTGGTTTATCCTGATATTGATGTAGAGAAGTCTCACAAAACATCTCTACAAAAACGGTTGTGTCAAGGTGGAGTGTGGCTGTTACTCGATGGCGTTGATGAAATGGCTGTAAGGGCGAATAGTTGTTTGTCCTTAGAGGAAATCAGAAACCAGCTTACTGATTGGTTGGGTAATGTGCGGGTTGTTTTGACCTGTCGAACCAATGTTTGGGATGCCCGTGTCAACAATCCCCTCACAGGCTTTGATACTTACAAAACTCAGGAGTTTAAACAAGAGCAAGTAGATGATTTTATTCGGCAGTGGTTTGCTGAAGCAAAAAATATTCAACGGGGACAGAAGTTGCAGGAAAAACTGCAAGAACCGCAAAAAGAACGCATCCGCCAACTCGTAAAAAATCCGCTTCGCTTATCTCTACTTTGTCAAATATTCAGCAAGAATAAGCAAGCCGAATTACCAGAAACAAAAGCCGAACTATATCAACACTTTGTTAGCTATTTCTATGAATGGAAACCATCCCAAACGGTTATTGATTGGGCAACTCAACCAAGTTTACAAGAAGAATTACATCAAGCTCTAGGTCGTTTGTCTATAGCAGGATTGGATAGCGATGCTAGATTTCGGTTGCCGCTGAGTTTAATTGCAAAACAAATGGACGATAGGCTTTTTAAATTCGCCCGGGATCTCGGTTGGCTGAATTTGGTAGATATAGAAGATGCAACAAATGAAGCTGTTTACGCATTCTTTCATCCTACATTCCAGGAATATTTTGCATCTTTAATTGATAATTATCAATTTTTCATAGAGCGTTATCGAATTTTTGAAATCCAATGGCTAGAAGTAGCTATATTATGGTTAGAAAGTTCCCACATTTCAGTAGTGCAAAAGAAAGAATTGATCGACACAATAACCAATCTTAAGGAAGATAAATGGAAAAATATGTATCGGCTTAAGCTTCTACCATTAAATATAGTTTACTCGTGTCAATATGGGGAAATAGAATTTATTAGTGAATGGCTTTATTTGGTATGCTTGGATGAGAATTCACAAACACAAGTATACAAATTAATGTTTCCTGGTTATGAGGAATTCATCATAGAATCGTTAAAATATTACGCTCCTAAAGAAGCCTGTGATATTATAAATGAAGTTATCAATAATAATACTGATTTAGAAGTATACGAACTATCTAGGCTTTTGGAAGTTTTATTTAAAATCAACCCCGAGCATGAATGCTTAAAAGTATTAATCCCTAAATTATTAAAAGATGATAATGAGGGACGTGCCATAGAAGTAGCAACAATAGCTTTAAAAAATGATAATTTCAACCAAATTGCTGTTGATTTTTTAGTTAATGCTTTATTGAACGAAGATGAGCAATACGAAATAAAAAGTTTTGATATCGTTAATATTTTAATGGATTCTAAGATTTTGGATAAAGTGGTTATTGGTAAGTTAATATCATTTTTAAATAGTCAAAATTCTATGATTCAATCGCTCGCTATTTCACATTTAGACGAACTAAGCCTAAATCATAATGCTTTAGTCAACAATCAAGAAGTATTGGATGCTTTGATTGATTTAATCAGTCAAAATCGAGATAATTACATAAGTATTACTCCTGCTGTCAGTATAATCAAGAGACTTGATCTTGATATTTCAAAAGTCAACAAAGCGATCATTGATTTGTTAGATAATTCACAAGATCAAAT
>CASBQF010000381.1 GCA_949127775.1 Oscillatoriales cyanobacterium PMM_0080 | reverse complement strand
CCGATGCAAACGGATTTGATATAATTCTGTTGATTGCGGTAGGGACACGGCACTGCCGTCTCCTCCGTCTCCTCCGTTTAGATCATTCCGATGCAAACGGATTTGATATAATTCTGTTAACTAAATGTGTACCATAAGCACCCTACAGATGAAATTCATAACAAGTCCAAACAAGAAAAATCCGGTTTTTTAAATAAACCGGATTTTTGGTATTCTGTATTTTATTGAAGTTACTTAACTTCAGCAGATTTCCGAGTGTTACGCGATTCGTAGTAAACTCCAGAACCTGTATCGGAGACAAAATGACAATCCCAGTAAGAGCGAATAAAGCTCTTCCAAATTGGATCGGTTGACTTGCGATAATAATCGCCCAACACTGGCTTGATGGCTTCCGTTGCTTCCTTCAAGTGATAGTGCGGGATGCTCAAGAAAATGTGGTGGGCTACGTGAGTACCGATGTCGTGATGGATGGAATTGATGATTCCATAATCGCGATCGATCGTAGATAACGCACCTTTGAGGAAATTCCAATCATCTCCGCGATACCACGGAATATCGGATTCTGTGTGGTGCAGGAATGTTACCAAATCCAGCCACATCACGAATACAACGTAGGGAACTAAGTAGAATTTCAGCAAAAACAGCCAACCGAATTGATAGGTTAGGACACCTAAAAAGGCTACCATTGCGACTAAGGATGCGGAACTCGTTAACACGTCTGCTTTTTCGGAAGGACGGAAAATCGGGCTACCGGGCATGAAGTGAGAACCTTGCCGATCGGGCGATCGCTGAAATAGATAAATTGGGTAGGCAAATAACAGCAGATAAAAACGTCCTAGCTTCTCGTACCAGGTCATTTCATTGTATTTGGTCTCCGACACCGGATACCAGCTTTCATCGTTATCCAAGCTACCTGTATTCGCGTGGTGGGTTCTGTGGCTGATCCGCCAACCGTGGAAGGGTACGAGAATGGGTGCGTGGGAGAGGTGTCCGATCAGGTTGTTGAGCCATTTGCTCTTAGAAAATGAACCGTGCCCGCAGTCGTGTCCGACTACAAACAATGCCCAAAACATGGTTCCCTGCATCAACCAGAAGATTGGATAAAATAACCAGGAATCAAGGCTGTAGGCGATCGCATATAAGCCTGCGATTATCCCAAGATCCAAAAAGAAATAAGCTAGAGATTTCCAGGCTGAGGGTTCAAAACAGTGCGCTGGAATAGCATCTTTGACATCTTTAAGAGTAAAAGGTAACTCTTTTGTACGAGAGGATGAGCTTTGATTACTCGGCTGATTGAGAACAGTGTTTGATTGCACGAAGTTTCCGATTTAAGCTGACTTGAGAAACCGCATTCCGCCTTTTAACAGTCACTTTTGGCTCGCAAGGAGCCATATTTTTTACTCTGCAAGGGTTTCTAAAGTTGTTTAGTTCGCCTGAATAGCCCGCGATTCTCAAGCAATTTGGCTTGGGGAATACTTTTGTGGGAAAATTAGCGCGATCGACCCTGTTATCTAAAAAAAATTCATGTGTCCGTTTTTGGTGCGAAATGCGACTTCAATACTGAGATCACACTTCTGGAGGCACAACCTCCAATCCGCAGGTAGCATATAACGCTTAGAGCAGGATTTGTGCATGAGAGTGTAGGTTGAGGCGATCGATTGTAGATTTTTTCTGCAATCCCAAATCCCAAATCGGAGTCTTGGGTTTCACACAAGTTCTAGCGCGCCTAAATGATTTGTATAATTCTTGTAGGGGCAAACCCCCCGTGGTTGCCCGAATCTAAGCGGGTAGGCACGGGGGCACTACCCCTACGGATTTGCACAAATGATCTAGGTTGGCTATATACCCAACCGATCGCTCGCTACAGTTCACAAATTCTGCAATAATTACTACAGCTAAGTTAATGTAACATTTCTACACACATTCTGACAACGAATTACCAGAAAAATTAGAAAATCGATAAATCGCAGAAAGTAACTGCGATCGCTTTTCAGTTGGGAATTTTCTAGGTGGTAGCCTTTTCTAATATGAGCTTCGCTCGTTTTACCAATTCTGGAATCTCGATCGGATAATCACCGGTAAAACAGGCAGAACAAAAACTGTTCGTGTCTTCGTTAGTTGCTGTCAGCATTCCTTCTCTGCTTAAGAAAGCCAAGGAATCCACCCCAATTTGAGCGCCGATTTCGGCGACAGACTTAGTGGCTGCAATCAACTGATCTTGATTGTCGGTGTCGATGCCGTAGAAACAAGGATGAGTCACCGGCGGCGAGGAAATTCTCATATGTACTGCGGTGGCACCCGCATCCCGCAAAGCTTTGACGATTTTGCGGCTGGTGGTGCCACGCACGATCGAATCGTCGATAATAATTACCCGTTTCCCTTCCAAGACATCTCGCAGAGGGTTCAGTTTCATGCGAATTCCTGACTCCCGCATTGCCTGAGTCGGCTGAATAAAAGTGCGTCCGACGTAACGATTTTTAATCAATCCTTCGGCGTAGGGAATGCCGGAAGCTTGGGAAAAGCCGATCGCCGCTGGGATGCCAGAATCGGGAACACCGATGACTATATCAGCATCAGTCGGAGATTCTTTTGCCAACAAACGCCCCAGCCGCAGCCGATAGGTATACAAATTTTCACCTTCCATGATGCTATCTGGTCGAGCAAAATAGATCATTTCAAAGACACAAAGTTTGCGCTTTTGTTGCTGACTCCAGTGGAAGGAAGCCATACCTTCCTCTGTAATCCAAACTAATTCTCCCGGTTCTACATCCCGCAAAAAGTCAGCACCGATGATATCCAAGGCGCAAGTTTCTGATGCCAAAACGTATCGTACCGGAGTTGTGGGGAGAGTTCCGATGACTAGCGGGCGGACTCCGTGGGGGTCTCGAACGCCCATTACACCGGCCGGGGTGGCGATCGTCAAACTAAAGGCTCCTTGGCACATTGCAAAGGCGCTGATGGCTGCTTCGAGCCAGTCTTTACCCTTGTCTACTTCGTAGCCGATCGCCACTGCGATCGCCTCTGAATCTGTCGTGCTGACAAATTCACAGTTCCGAGACAACAATTCTTCCCGCAATTCTTTGGTATTGACAAGATTCCCGTTATGTGCTAACGCCAGACTTCCCAAACGAGTTTCGACAACCACAGGCTGAGCGTTGACTACGCGCGACGAGCCTGTAGTAGAGTAGCGAGTGTGACCTACGGCTAAGTTACCAGGCAAGTGTCCTAAATTGGATTCATTGAAAACTTGGGAAACCAGCCCCATCTCTTTGTGCAGGTGTACTTTCACGCCGTCAAAGGTGGCAATCCCAGCGGATTCCTGACCTCGGTGCTGCAAGGCATACAGACCAAAATAGGTCAACTTGGCGACATCTTCACCTGGTGCGTAAATACCGAATACGCCGCAAGCTTCTTCGGGCTTATCGGGTTTGCTAGAATGCTCGTCAGCCTCGAAGGAATGGTTGGGAATCATAGATTGGTTGGCTCGTAATGGGGACGGTATATGAGCGGGACAATTTCACCGATGGGTTATATTCGGGAAGATGTCGCATAACTTAACACTTTCTTAATGTTGCCACGGATGTGTCATTCGATTTTAGATTTTAGATTTTAGATTTTAGATTTTAGATTTACTCGACAGATGTATCTGAGAGTTTGAACTGTGGTCTAAAATCTTGGTCTCTGGGCGACTTAAGCGGGGGCTGATATCCGTTTTTCGGCGGAGTGGTTAATTTCAAATTGTGTAGCATTTCAGGCAGAAACTATGCGGCGTTCAATGGCATTGTAGTATCGATCGCCCAGATCTGCGATATTAACGTCAATTAACGGCAGGTTATCGGTAGTAAAAACCCGCAAAGATGATTCGGTACTACCAACTAAGCCGATTTTCTGCCACTTGGCGGCTAAATTTTCCTGCAAGTAAGATGTCCAAGCAGCCTCGTTGGCTGGACTCACGGACACTAAAATGCAGTTACCCATTTCGCCAAATAATAATTCATCCCAACGCTGGGACTGTTGAGAGTTTGGGTATAGGTGGATTGTGGCACCCAGTGTAGCAGAAATGCAGGATTCCGCCAGGGCGATCGCAATTCCTCCCTCCGCACAATCGTGGGCAGAGCGTACCCAACCGCTGCGAATTCCCTCGCGACAAGCTTTTTGCACTTGCCTTTCCAACTCAAAATTGATAATTGGAGGCTTACCCGCGATCGTACCGTGAACTGCGGCCAAATATTCCGAAGCGCCCAAAGTCGGAGCAGTTTGCACATCAGAATTTTCCGATGATGCACCAATTCCCAACAGATAAATTAAATCTCCCTCTTTTTGCCAAGCTTGGCCGCAAATCTTGGTCAAATCTGGAATCAAACCCACCATTCCGATTACCGGAGTCGGATAAATTGGTTGAGGATTCCCCTCAGCATCAACCGTTTCATTGTACAGAGAAACATTACCGCCAGTCACCGGAGTTCCCAACTCGCGACAAGCATCAGCAATCCCGCGACAAGCCGACGCTAACTGCCAATATCCCACAGGCTTTTCAGGACTACCAAAATTAAGATTATCGGTAACAGCCAAAGGTTCAGCGCCGACACAACTCAAATTTCTTGCAGCTTCTGCAACTACCGCCTTTGCACCTTCATAGGGGTCAAGATAAACATAACGAGAATTGCAGTCAACCGTTGCAGCAACTGCCGGAATCACCCCCCCCGGCCCCCCCTTGCTAAGGGGGGGAGAAATTTCAGGATTTTCTCTACCTTGTCCCTTGGAAAATAGGGGAATAGCTGCCTCTGCTTCTACGATTTCCTGAGCTTCGGAGACAGCATCCACCGTTAATGATTTATCCTTAATAATGGAAGTTTCTGGCGATCGCAATCTAACCACAGCAGCATCCGCACCTCCAGGCAAAAGCACAGTATTGTTCTGCACTTGATGATCGTATTGGCGATAAACCCAGCGTTTAGAAGCGATAGTCGGAGTATCCAAAAGTGTCAGCAAAATCTGATTCCAAGTTTGGAAATTACCTTGAACTTCGATACCGGCTGCGGTGCATTCCGGCAACTTATCCGCCGTCCATTCCCATGCTCTTCTAGCATATTCTGGCGGTTCTGTCAACAATTCGCGGTGATAGATTGGCGTGTTATCTGCCAAAGCAGTCGCAGTAATTTCAGCAGCGATTTCACCTTTAAATAAAATTCGGACGATCGGCTCTTCGATGACTGTCCCCGCGACTACAGCGTGCAATCCCCAGCGATGAAAAATATCAATTAATTCCTGTTCCCGTCCTTTCTCGGCCACAAACAGCATCCGTTCTTGCGATTCCGAAAGCAAGTATTCGTAGGGAACCATGCCGCTTTCTCGCACCGGAACTTTATCTAAATCAAATTCAATTCCAACGCCACCTTTAGCCGCCATTTCCGATGTTGAACAGGTAATCCCGGCCGCGCCCATATCTTGTGCTGCGACGACTGCACCAGTTTTGAATGCTTCTAAACAAGCTTCAATTAAGGATTTCTCTAAAAACGGATCTCCTACTTGCACCGCAGGGCGATCGTCCATTGATTTGTCAGTCAATTCTGCACTAGCAAAACTTGCGCCTCCCATGCCATCTCTGCCAGTAGTTGAGCCCACATAAAGCACAGGATTTCCGATACCAGATGCGCCAGATTTAACGATTTCTTGAGTTTCCATCAAACCCAAAGCCATGACATTAACTAGCGGGTTTTCGGAATAAGCAGCATCGAAATAAACTTCGCCGCCAACTGTGGGCACGCCGATGCAGTTTCCATAATGGGAAATGCCCGATACTACTCCTTTGAACAATCTCTGAGTTTTGCTATCATCTAAATTCCCGAAGCGTAAAGAATTCAAAAGTGCGATCGGGCGAGCACCCATTGTGAAGATATCGCGGAGAATCCCACCGACGCCCGTTGCAGCACCTTGGAAGGGTTCTACTGCTGACGGGTGGTTGTGGGATTCAATTTTGAAAGCAAGTTGCAAGCCATCTCCCAAGTCTATGACTCCGGCATTTTCTCCAGGCCCGACGAGAATGCGATCGCCCTCTGTGGGAAACTGTTTTAATAGCGGCCGCGAATTTTTGTAGCAGCAGTGTTCGCTCCACATCACGCCAAACATTCCCAATTCAGCCTTATTGGGATGGCGCCCAAGACGCTGAACGATTTCTTCATATTCTTCGGGTTTTAGTCTTTCGGCGGCAATTTGTTCGGGGGAAAATGGGAGGTTTGGCATAATAGTTGCGATCGTTTTGTAGATTTTACACCCCGATTAGGGATTTTTCTAATGCTTCCGTTTGAGCGAGGGATATGCAGGGAATCGAGACTGAAGTAGAAGCGAGATTTGTGAAGATTTTAGATTTAAGTTGATACGCTTTGAGGTGGCTGGCTGTCGGTACGCGATCGATTATACAGGGAAATTGAGAAGTTACCAAATATCGGATCATAATTGACATATATCTTGTTTTCTGCTAAAGAAGCCGCGCCCGACAGTTAAGATATTGTTAATTCCCTCTTCTCTCTTCCTTCTTCCCTCTTCCTTCTTCCTTATGACTCGAAATCTCAATTTTGCCAACCAAAACTTGCGTAACCGTTCATTTAAAGGGCTCGACTTATCTGGGGCGAACTTCAGCGGCTGCGACATTCGAGGCTGCAATTTCACCGGGGCGATTTTGAGGGGGGCAAATTTTCAGGGCGTCAAAACCGGACAAAGCCGCCGCCGAGTCAAAAAATTGATTGCTAGGGCTGGCGTAACAGCGGTGACAGTGACAGTTGCTGGGGCTTTGACTGGGCTGATTGGCGGGGCGGATGCGGGGGCTGTGGCTGTGGCTGCGACGGCTGCGACGGCGATTGCTGCGACTCGGGGCGAGGCGGGAATTGTAGCTGGGGCTGTGGCGGGGGCTGCTGCTGCGATCGGCGCTAACGGTATTGTGACATTTTTGGGCGGAGATACTCTGAGGGGAATTGTTTTATTTTTGGTTTCTGGGGTTATTTTGGGGTTAACTGCGATCGGCTTTTTTATCGCAGTTGAACAGATAGAACAATTGTCGGTAACGTCGTTTAGAAAAGCTGATTTGACTGGCGCTGTATTCGATCCGGGGGCGGTTCTCAATGCCGATTTTT
>CASBQF010000380.1 GCA_949127775.1 Oscillatoriales cyanobacterium PMM_0080 | reverse complement strand
CTGAGTGACGAACAGGTTTTGCGATCGGACGAACAAGATGTTGTTAAAGTTGTGTATGATGCTTTTACTCAGAATTGGGAAATTTCCCGCGATTTCCAACAATTACCAGAACAGTTTAAGCTTGAAAACGGCATGAATGTCAGCGTTTACCGGAGAATTCGTCCAACTTCCATCGCCACAGCCGTCAAAACTTTGGATGCGATGCAGAAGCAAATAGGCGAGAAACCAGGTACACAGTTAGATTGGATTAGTTTGAATCAATCAATCTATACAAGTGCCAATTATTCCGTCATTCGAGAATTGGATAACTTATATAAAATCGTAACTCATCCGATTAAAAATAGCAGTAAACTCGATACATCATTTCTGTATTTAGGTTCCATCTCAGACAAAGCGCAAGTTACAGGAAAACTGAATTTGCCTAACAAGCAATGTGAGGGAGTTTCCCTGCGGTTGACATTGTGGGACAAGCAAGGTAAATTAATAGACTCAGCAGCACAAAATTACACTCAAGTAAATCCATCCGACTTAAATCTATTAGTTAAAGGTAAAAATCCAATTTATCTGCTACTTGAGGTATCGAGTAGCCAAAAACAGGATTTAATCAAACAATGCAAATTGGAGATTAATAACTTAGCAGTACACAGGTAAGTTTAACCGTCAATGCAGAAACATCAAAAATCCGACTGGTATTTTAATCTATCTCTCTATACCTTTGTCATCATCGGTGGGCTGATAGCAGTAGGGTATAAATTCCCCATAGGAGGTAACTTTCCCGAGGTGCCACCAATTCAATTTATGTTAAATCCTGAACTTTATAAAAATGACTATTATGTTCAGGAAATGGTTAAATTTAATCCCAGATCATACTATTATTATATCATTTATTTATTGGCAAATTTAGGAACAGGCATTCCCCTAGCGCATTTTATTTATCAATTCATAGCCTTCGGTTCATTTATCTTAGCTTGCTACGCAATTATTGATATCTACACTAATTCCAAACTACCCGCAGCGGCGATGACTTTCTTATGTATAGCAGCTTCATTTACAGATGTTGGTAACACGCTGATATTTTCGACGAAATCAGTACCCAGTACCTTCTCGATGGGTTTCGCAATCTGGGGAATTTATTTTAGTTTGCGTCGCAAATGGCTGACAGGATATTTCTTTTTTGGACTTGGCTGTCTGCTGCAATTATTGGTGGGTTTGCTACCGGGATTGATGATGATTCCCGTTTTACTGATTGAATCTGTAAGACAGCGGAAGTTCAAAACGTTGATTTTGTCGATCGCACTTTTAGCAGTCATGGCAAGTATAGTGTATGTACCAATGTTACTGACAGGTACTACCAGCACTAAAATTATCGGAAATGCCGAGTTTGTCTTCATTCACGCCAAAGTTCGCAATCCCCATCATATCCTACCATCAAATTGGGGTGTCGGCAGTTGGTTTAATTTTATGTCTTTTATAATTGGCGGTTTGCTGTGCATCAAAAATGTAGATTTACTGAACAAAGAAGATAAAGTTAGTTTTTATATAATTGTTAGCACATCAATTTTTGCATTGCTGTTGAATTACGTATTTGTCGAAATTTACCCACTGGCTTTTATCGCCAAACTCCAATTAGCTAGAACTGTACCTTTCGCGCAACTAATTATATTTATTGCTGTTAGTTTAACCGTCGAGCAACTTTACAAAGACCAGAAAATAAGTATTGCTTTGTTGTTGCTGATTATTTTAACCCTACCTTTTCGAGGTATTATTTTCTTAGCATTATCTGTTTGGCAGACTAGAAAATATGTTTTTATCAATCGTTACACTGGTTTTTTATGGGTTTTGACAGTAGGAACATTAATTTTTAGCTTGATATATCCGTTTACTAATTCATGGGAAATAATTGGCGATCGTATAATTAGCATCCCAATCTTGTTCTCAATTCTCGCCTTCCCATTTATCTTAGAAAAAATAGCAGTTTCTACAGCCATCAAACAGACTATAGCTCATATTTTAACTTTTTTAACTACTGCCACCTTAGTTTTGGGAGTAGCAGGAATCTTGCCAAAACCTCTGCTAGATATATTTCAATCAAGAGTTAATATCAACGCCGTTTCCAGTGACGACTTAAACAGATTAGCCTTACGTTTTTCACAAAGTAGCAATCAAGATGCACTGGTATTAATCCCCCCATCTGTCACCAGCTTTCAGTATTTCTCGCAAAGAGCGATTGTCGTCAATTTCAAGAACTTTCCCTTGACAGAAAAAGGTATCAAAGAATGGCAAAATCGGATGGAAGCTGTTTTAGGAGTACCATTAAACTCGCAAATGATTTGGGGCGGAAGTGATTTGTTCAGCCGTCGTAGCAGTGCAGATTTAGTCAAGGTAGCAAGAAACTATCATGCCGATTATATCTTAACTCGCAGCGATTGGCATCCAAATATTGACGGAGAAATAGTAGATAAACAAGGCAAATGGATACTATATAAAATGAAATAATATCAGCCTTTATTGTGGCACAGGCATCTTGCCTGTGATGGTGATTGTGGCACAGGCATCTTGCCTGTGATGGTGATTGTGGCACAGGCATCTTGCCTGTGATTTATCAGTTAAATATCAAACTCCGAATCATCAATAATTTCACAAATCTGTTTGTCCACATAATCAGCATCCACATTTCGCGCCATCAACTCCGCCAAAATCCCCAAAGAAATCAACTGTACTGACAGAATTGTACACAAAATCCCAAAAAATAACAAAGGTCGATTGCCGATCGGGCCAAAGTGCATCCCCGCCAAGTTCAGAAACCAAATAACTATCAAATAACTCAGTGAAACAGTTCCAACGAAGCCAAAACACAACCCCAAACCCCCAAACAAATGACCCGGTTTATGCAAATACTGTGTAGTCGCCAACACAGTCAACAAATCAATAAATCCCCGGGCGTAACGTTCCCAGCCATAATTTGATTTTCCGTGCTTTCGCGGATGGTGTTCGACAACTACTTCGCCAATTTTAAACCCTAAACTGTTTGCTAAAGCCGGAATGTAGCGGTGCAATTCCCCGTACAATTTAATTGACTGCAAAACTTCCCTGCGATAAGCTTTAAAACCGCAATTCATATCGTGCATTTTTACCCCTGTTAGCAAACACGCAACGGCATTAAATAACTTGGAAGGTAAAGTTTTTGAAAGCGGGTCGTTTCGCTGTTTTCGCCAACCAGAAACTAAATCGAATCCTAATTCTAAATGATCTAAGAATTTGGGGATTTCGGCGGGATCGTCCTGCAAATCGGCATCGAGAGTAAAGATAATTCTCCCGGCTGCGTTGCGAAATCCGGCTGAAAGTGCGGCGGATTTACCAAAGTTGCGGCGCATTTTAATCGCTTTAATTAGTTGCCGATTTTGGGTGGCTAAATCTGCGATTTCTCGCCAGGAACTATCGCGGCTACCGTCGTCTATGAAAATGATTTCATAACTGTCAATTCCACTTTGGGACATGACAATTTTAATTTTCTCAAACAGCAATTTGAGTGTTGCTTCTTCGTTGTGGACGGGAATTACGAAACTGAGGTCTTTTTGCATAGGGTTATTTGATTTGATTTGGGTTGTCGATGAGATTTTTTTGATTTTCACCGCAGAGGCCGCAGAGGGCGCAGAGAAAGAAAAGAGAGAGGGCTGTTATACCTGAGTTTTTAATTGTTATTGATAGTTTGAGAATTTCGCAATGCTACCCAACCTTTGCGGTTTTTAAATGAGGCATAGGCTGTTAATAGTTTGTCTGTTGGTGATGTTTGGATGTATCCTCTCCAAGCTGCGGATTGGTAGGCTGGTCCAAATAAGTTAACTAAATCTGGACGCGGAAAACCTGACATGGCGAAACCTCGAACGAGATTTTCTTGGTTGAGAATGGCAATACATTTTACATTGTTTTCGGGGTCTCCAACCCAACCAATTACTCTGGAGGCTGCTGGTGCGAGTTTGGTGACTGTATCAAAGTATCCAGGTACTCCGTCTTTGGGTGCTGATAGTAAGTTGGGATTGATTTTTGTGTCTAATTTTGCGCAGAAGTTGTATTTTTTGATGTCTCGATTGAATGGTACTAAGTTGTTAGTTTTTAGGGCATCAATTAGCCCGACAAAGGCGGCTGGTCTGTTGCCTACTCTGTCTTTAATTAGGGTGATATCGGTGATTCCCAACTGCAAGGAAAGTGCGACTAGCGGTTGATAGGTTGCTCTACGGGCGATCGCAATTGCAGTTTCGCCTCCCACCCCGTACATTAAAATAATCGCCACTGTCGTGACAGCAAACAGCGGTGTCAGCCAACGTGTTTGAATTCTCGTTGGCTGCAACTCCCGCACTGACAACACTGTGAGGACAATTGTACTCATCCAAAACAAGGCTGGGAGTGTGGCGTAGCGGGAAGCGGTGGCCTGTTCGAGCCCAAATCCCGATCGACTCACAGCGGCCATTAACGCCGTTTGCAGCGTGTAAATCTGGATTGACAGCCAAGGTAGCCACTCCGGGCGATCGACCTTTTTGACAAATAGCCAATAACCGACAAAACCCGTTACAGCCATCAGACCAACTATACCAATAATCGAAGCAACAATCACATTTTCGCTAAAAATTCCTCCGAGATAAGTAGGAATATATTCGAGAGTTTTGAGCGGATTAATTTTGGTTAAAGAAGGGTGATGAGATGGAGTTTTATAAGTTAAAAAATAAATTCCAATTACCACAATCGAAGTAGCGAAATACAAATAAATTATTCGCCGAGGAAACCGCAGCACAACCGCAGCAGCACACAATATCGGCCACAAAGCTAAAGGTGTGCTGTAGCTAATACAGCCTAAAATTCCAAACACAATGCTGCCAATTACCCAAATATTCTGCTTTGACTCCTCCTGATTATTTGACACAACTGTCACATAAGATTGCAAACAAAATATCGAACAAATTACAAATAAATTAGCAATTATCCAGTGAACACCGCTGAAGCCCCGCATCCAGTTATGCGCGGCCGCCGGAGTAAAATTAAAAATAGAAATACAAAGGATAACTGAGATAAATTGCAGCGGATAATTCCTTAATTTTAGCGGTAGCAAAGCAATTAATACGTGGCACTGAATCCAAGCCAAAAACCAGGCAACTAAACATAAACCAATATTTGAACCTTGGGTAAAAATGATATTTAACGCATAGATAATTGCCGGAATCAACACAAAATGCTCGTTCGCTTTAAATATCCAATTAAAAGGATTTGTAGAAAAACCATCTACCGAATAAAAATTCCATGTCATCCACCAATAATCAAAATTAGACAAGTCTCCGGCTTGCGATATCAAGTACAAAATATATGAAGCTGGTATGAGAATGCCAATAATTGATGCAACGATTAAAATATATTCTGATTTGACTTTCATGGAATTCATAAACACAAATAATTTTTATTCCTAGGGCGGGTTCAGCCTAGAAACCTTGCAGATAACAGACAATTTCTGAACAAAACCCGCCCTCATATTTCCTCAATTTTTCATTTCAATTCTCTCACCAGCATTTGTCTGAGTCCTTGTCGCCAATGGGGAGGATACGTGCCCAGAAGTGCTGATATTTTCACCGTAGAGAGGACAGAAAAAGCGGGACGTTTTGCGGGTGTCGGGTATTCGGCGGTGGTGATGGGAATTACGCGCTGAACTTTGAGAGGAAAGCCGAGTTTTTCGGCTTCTTCAAAAATGGCGATCGCCAAATCGTACCAACTACAAACACCGCTGTTAGTATACTGGTAAGTCCCAAAACTTTCTAGCCCAAGCAGAGGGATGATTTCGGCAGTTGCAGTAGCCAAATCGCCCGTCCAAGTAGGACTGCCAATCTGATCTGCTACTACTCTAATTTCTTCCCTTTCCTTTCCCAACCTCAGCATAGTTTTGACAAAATTACCTTTGCCGTAGTTGCCATAAACCCAGGCAGTTCTAATAATAATATGCTGGTTTCCAGCCTTCCGAATTGCATTTTCGCCGGCTAACTTAGACTTGCCGTAAGTTCCCAGCGGGTTCGTAGAATCTGTTTCCAAATAAGCCGAACCATGACTGCCATCAAATACATAATCAGTGGAAAAATGAATCAAACTCGCTCCCAGTTTTTCGCATTCTTCTGCGAAAATTCCCGGTGCAATTCCATTGACTGCGTGTGCTAATTCTGGTTCACTTTCTGCTTTGTCTACCGCAGTGTAAGCACCTGCATTCACAACTAAATCCGGTTGGATTTGGGCCATTGCTTGACGGATGCTTTCGGGTTGGGATAAATCGACGCGAGTGCGATCGACTGCAATTACCTCTCCCGAAGATAATAAAATCGGATGCAATTCTTGAGCTAGCTGTCCGCTACCGCCTGCGAGTAAAATTTTCATGATCAAAACACTTGAGCTGTTTTCAACGTTTGTCCGCCTTGGTCTTTAGCTGATAAGATTGGTTCTGCACCACTTAGCGGCCAGTCGATCGCCAAATCAGGGTCATTCCATAGGATACACCGCTCGTGTGCCGGTGCATAGTAATTTGTAGTTTTATACAAAACTTCAGCAGTCTCCGAAACCACTAAAAAACCGTGAGCAAATCCCGCCGGCACCCAAAATTGCTGCTTATTTTCTGCACTCAGCAAACGCCCTACCCACTTTCCGAAAGTCGGCGAACTTTTTCTAATATCCACCGCTACATCAAATATTTCACCACTAACTACCCGCAGCAATTTGCCTTGAGGCTGCTGCATTTGGTAGTGCAAGCCGCGCAGGACATTTTTAGAAGATTTGGAATGATTGTCTTGAACAAATTCTGCCGTCACACCTGTTTTTTCGACAAAAGCTTGGTGATTAAAACTCTCAAAAAAGAAACCGCGATCGTCTCCAAAAATTTTCGGCTCAATTATCAGAACTTCCGGTATTTCGGTAGATATAACATTCATAGTGGGCTGTATTGCGTGATAAACTCATACTTGGTCTCTGCTATGTTACTATGAAAGCCGACACATATCTCAAAAAATTGTATGCTAATCGATTTGATTCGCGACAAATGCAAGCAAAGCGCGTCCTTTGGCAAGTTTTGGTTGACGATTTTTTGCAAAATTATGTTCCTTCAGAATCAGCAGTCTTAGATATTGGTGGTGGCTACTGCGAGTTTATCAATCAGATTCGGGCTGCAAAAAAATGTTTGATTGACCTCAATCCCGATTCCAAGTTATTTGCTAATCCTGATGTGAATGTGCTGAATATTGATGTACTAAATTTGGATAATAGCCAGGTTTTTTCAAAACACTTCGATCGCATTTTTATCTCAAATTTTTTTGAACACCTCCGCACCAAAGAAGAACTGGTAGAAATTATTTCATTTTGCTTCGATGCCCTCAATCCCGGCGGTTCTCTTTTGGTAATTCAGCCTAATTTTAAATACTCTTACAAGGAATATTACGATTTTATCGACCATCAATTACCGATTACACACTTGGCGCTGCAAGAGCTTTTAGAAACTGTCGGCTTTGAGATTGACGTAATGATACCGAGATTTTTACCGTTTTCGACGAAAGGCCGACCAGCCTCGCCATTGCTTTTAAAAGTCTACTTAAAGTTGCCTTTTTTGTGGCAATTTTTGGGAGGACAAATGTTTGTCAAGGCGTCGAAATTCAGTTGACAGTTGACAGTTGACAGTTGACCTCAAAGGGAGAGGCTTTCAACCAATTCTTTCTGCTAAATAATTGAGACAAGTTTTTAGGGGCTAAGAATGACCGCAGTAAATCTCTATTTTTTACTAATAAATTGTTTACCGAAACATAGGGGATTTAAGCCCCCACCTTTAGGTGGATTGTTTTTAGGCAGGGGCTTAAATCCCCTGCCTAAAAACTTCGCTGTCAACTGTCAACTGTCAACTGTTAACGGAATGCTTCGCCCTTGCAGTAATTGAGATGTCCCCGGAAAATCTTAGCTTAAGTTCGATCGCCCTTGCAGTAATTAATCAGTTTGCCCGTCAAGGCGTCTAGAGATTCCGCTGCTTGATTCGCCTCTTGTCCAGCTCTGATAATATCTGCTTGAGCTGTTTGAATTTGCTCTCGACCTTTTATACTGGTAGAAGCCTGATTTCCTGCCTCAAGAGCTTTGCCCATATCCCCGAGTGCTTGACCTATTTGGCCGAAGGATTTAACCGATGGGCCTTGCATTTCTTTGAGGGTTGTGTCTGTTATTTGCAGAGCCTCAAGTTGTTTCGCTATCTGGTTCAAATCTTTAGCTAAATTCTTGGTTGTTGCAGCATCGTTGCTGTCTTTTTCAATATCAATGAGAGTGTTGCCTTTGGTGACAATTTCCGTAAATTTAGTACACTGGGCAACTCGGTTATCGCTGCAACTAATCGTCATACAGCAAGCAACAATTATGAGCAGGATGGCAATCTGTTTGCGAAAAAAGTACATGAATCCTCGGTAACAAAAAAAGTAGATTCTGAGATTTTGTAGTAGAGTGTGTCAGCGATTAGCCGATCGGCATATCCACTGCCGAAAAACTTTCGCGGCATTCAGACAGGCTCTGCTAAGCTAAACTACGTACCTGTTTAGGAACTATGGTCAAAAACAGCAATAACCTACAGAAGGGCAGTATTTGGGGATATCTTACCCTGCTTTTGCCAATTTCCTTGACGGCGGTTGCCAGTTTCGAGTCGGGAAGGATGTTTTGGGCGATCGCCACCACAGCGGGCATTGCTTGGGCTTGCAGGCTCTATCAGCAGCAGCAAAAACATCAACTCGCTCATTTAGACTCGGTTTTCTACAGATTGATCAAGGAAAATCACGGGCGAGTTACAGCTTTGGATTTGGCGATGAATGCGAAACTCCCGGGAGAGAAGGTTCAAGAATATCTCGACGAAAGGGCTCTGGAGTTTGCCGCCGATTTTCAAGTAACGGAAGAAGGCGGAATTTTGTATTATTTCCAAATAGCCCCAACTGTCAATCAAAGCGAAACACCTAATGCAGCAATAGCTGTTCAAGAGCCTGCCATAAATCGGGAAAAAGCACAAGAGAAAAAACCCAACTTATTCCCGATTGCTCAAGCCAAGACTCCTGAAAACCCCAAAATATCTTTTACCCAGACGGAACTTTCGCGCAGGTTCAAAGTTCATGCAAGTACGATCGGCAAATGGAAAGTTAAGCCGGAGTTTGCTGAGTGGAGTCGCGAAAAAGACCCAGAGGCGATCGCCTGGGAATATTCTACAGAAAACAAGCGATTTTATCCCAAAGATTGATTGGAACAGTTGACAGTTGACAGTTGACAGTTGACAGTTGGAAGAGGGAGGTTCGGCAACGGATTCTGTAACGAATTTAACGGATGGGAAGAAGAGGGAAGAGGGAAGAAGGTAGAATATACCAAGAAACTGGGTCTCTACGACTATCTACGGTTGGTAACGAAAAATCTGGAAAGAAACCGTGTTTCTGAGACTTGAGCGCGTCTTCGACGGATTTTGCTGCCCGTTGACCGATCGACCTTTTTAGGTTATTTTTGGTAAAATCCTGTTGTGTTGAGTTTGCCACATAGAAGTCGGTAAGTTCGATCGTTATATTTGTTTTTTCTCCCATGTCCAAACCAACCTTGCGAGTAGTCGTCCGCCTCGTCGCGTTTCCCGACAAAGTAGCAGAACTTAAATCTCTGCTGCTGAGCATTATAGAGCAAACTCGCCAAGAAGCAGGCTGTCTTAAATACGAACTCCTGCAAAATCAATCCGAACTCACAGATTTTACCTTTGTTGAAGAGTGGGAAAGTGCAGCTTTGCTGGAACAGCATCTGGCTTCAAATCACATTCAAGCCGCAGTGCAGAAATTAGACGGTTTGGCGGTTGCACCGCCCGATATCCGCCGCTATGAATTGCTCGCTTAATCGGCTTTTTCTACTCAAGGTAGTGTCAGCGGTAAGGTGCGCAATGCGCACCCTACATATAGGTTTTGCGTAAGTCAGATTCTAGTAACTTCGGATAATTTTATGACCGTAGCAACAATAAAACAGTTATTTACTTATCCAATTAAAGGGCTGACACCGCAAGAAATGTCGGAGTTTCCTTTGACAGCAGGACATGGAATTAAGGGCGATCGAGCTTTGGCACTGATGTTTGCAGATAGTAATATCGAAGCGGCAAAGATGCCCGCTCAAAATCGGCCTTGGATGAGCAAAAAATATTTGGCTGTTCAAAACGATTGGCCTCTGTTAGCAGCTTTGGAATGCGATTATCAACCGGAAACGGCTGTTTTAACAGTCAAGCGTCAAGGAGTTGCAGTATTATCGGCAGCAACGAATACAGCGGCGGGGCGCGATCGCATCAGCACCTTTTTTACCGAATATTTGGCGACAATTGAGCCAACAAAAGAAGCGAAACATCCGCAGTTGGCACCTTTGCAGTTAGTCGGTGACAGCAGCGGCGAAACTCGTTATCCCGATCGACAACCGGTGCATATTTCACTACTGAGTCAAGCCACATTAGACCAATTAACCGCAATCGCAGCCCAAAATATAGACGTGCGCCGATTTCGTCCGAACATTGTGCTAGAAGGCATGGAAGCTTGGTCGGAATTTGAGTTGATCGGAAAACAGTTTCAATTAGGCACGGCGCGCGTAGAGGTAACAGCACGAATCGGTCGTTGTGTCAACATAGAAGTTAATCCACAAACGGGCGATCGAGATATTGGCCTACTTAGTTTACTGCAACAGGAATTCGGTCACGCACAGACTGGAGTTTTAGCCAAAATCATCAACAGTGGCACTGTTAAAATCGGAGATATTTTGGAGCTTTGATCTCATATCAATTCCGGCTGCGCCGGAATAATAGGTCGGAGACGGCAGTGCCGTTTCCCTACAATCAATCTGGCTAATATCAATTCCGGCTGCGCCGGAATGATATAGAGGAGACGGCAGTGCCGTTTCCCTACAATTAATCTAGGGTAGGGACACGGCACTGCCGTCTCCTCCAAATTAGGAAACGGCAGTGCCGTTTCCCTACAATTAATCTGGCGTAGGGACACGGCACTGCCGTCTCCTCCAAATTAGGACACGGCACGTGCAGTCTCCTCCAAAATTAGGCTCATTCCTAATAACCAGCTTCTTCCTCGTACTCAGGAGTCTTAGTTTTTTCAGGGATATTCACCCGAGGAGCCTTGTAAGGCTTCGGCGCCTCATCGTCAGCCCAAGCATCAGCCTCCACATCATCCTCATACTCGTACTCTACCACTGGCTCCTTCGGGCGAGAAATCTCAGAGCGAGTGTACTGCTTCTCTTCGTACTCCTCCTCCTCGTAATCGTCCTCCTCGCCGCCCCAATTATCCTCTTCGTACTCGTCGTCATAATCATTAATCGGTTCCGGCACCGCCGCGCGCATCGGCTGGCGTACAGGAGGCCGATTCCACTGCGAATCCTCGTCCCAATCAACTTCCTCAACCACAGGCGCAGCTACCTTGCTGCGCATTTCTGGTGCAGGTATCCGCACGCCCGGGCCCAATTGATTTCCCGTAGCCACAGGTTTCGGATAGTAGCCTTGTTCCTCCTCGTCGCGCTCCCAAGGTGCTTGGCCCAAACCGACGCGCTCTAGCAAACCTACTGTCAACTGTCGCATCCGCTCTTCAGAACCTTCAAACACAATCAAGCGATTCGGGCCACTGCTGACTATTTCCTCAATTCCCAACTCGTAAGTGCTGAGAACTTGGTCGGGGATTTGGGGAATTCCCAAGGAAGCGATGATGATAGAGACTAATTTACCGTCTTCGGGGTCGAATCTGAAGCCCCGCACTCTCCCCAAAGGTTCGCCGGTTTCGGTGATCACTTCGCTGTTAATCAAAATGCTGTAGACATCAACATCAACATCATCTTCGATCGCGCTTTCATCTTCCACCAACAGCACGTCGCCGATTTCGCTGACATTGTTGAGGAACATAAACCTGGGCATTCCAGCGACCGCGAATATATTATCACGTAGACCGATCGCCACAACTTCCCGCCGATCGATGTCCACCCACAATTGACTGACTACGCCCAAGCGTTTACCTCTGTCGCGGGTGATTACCTGAGTGCCGAGAATGTCGGAGCGTTGGCAAATTTGTTCGGATGTCATCTAGCTCTAATCCTGATTTATCAAGTATATATATCACTGAACACAGTCATCAACAGAGACTCCGGGACTACAACTTCAGTCCTATGACTTGAGTATAAGCTCCCCGCGCTTGAGTAACACCAATTGTACGCTGGGCTGATTGAATCATCGGTCGTCGCAAACTCACAACGATAAACTGGGCTTGTTCGGACTGTCGTTTTATCATTCTAGCCAATCGCTCCACATTTGCCCCATCCAGAAACATATCCACTTCATCAAAAGCGTAGAACGTAGATGGGCGGTAGCGTTGTAGTGCAAAAATAAAACTCAGCGCCGTCAACGATTTTTCACCTCCAGACATGGAAGCAAGGCGCTGTACCGGTTTACCTTTCGGGTGAGCGACTAGATTCAAACCGCTGCTGAAGGGGTCTTCCTCATCATCTATCTGGAGATAGCCGTCACCTTCGGAAAGTTCCGCAAAGATAGTTTGGAAGTTCTCGTTAACTGCATCAAAAGCTTCCTTAAAAGCGCGCCGCCTGAGCGTGGTAAAGTTTTCGATTCTCAACAGCAGTTCAGTGCGTTCTCCTTCCAATGTCGTCAACTTTTGACTCAATTCCTGCAAGCGTTCTTGAGTGCGATTGTACTCTTCCAAGGCTAGCATATTGACTGGTTCTAGGGCTTGAATGCGTTTGGCGATCGCCTTTACTTCCTGCTGCAATTCCGTCAGACTTCCTTTTTCTACATTTTCGGGAATCGAGGGCACTGGGTCAGGCATTTCCGCCCGCTGCGTGTCCAATAGAGAGCGGACTGCGGCCAACTGTTCCCGTCGTTCTTGCTGGGTTTCATGCAGTTTTTGCAACTGCCATTGTAACTGTTGTTTGGCCAAATGTTGCTCTCGCAGTTGCGATTCCGCCCGATCGCGATCGCCCTTCTGCACGCCCAATTTTTCCTCAATTTCCCCCACAGCCACCTTAGCCGTCGCAATTTGCCGATCGAGTTCCAACTGCTGCGAAACAATTCGGTCGATCGCCTCAGCACCCGTATTTTGCTGCACTTGCCATTCCTGCAACTTCTGAGTACCTTCGGTAATTTTCTCCTCCAAACGCCCGAATTGATTTTCCAAGTCTACAAGGCGCTGCTGGACATTTCTCAGAGCCAATTCTCGCTCTTGCAGTTGTGCTTCTTGCGTGCGCAAACCCGACTGCATTTGCTGCCATTCGCTGTGACTGTTCGACTCTTCCAACTGCGCCAAAGTTTGGCGGTACTGCTGCAATTGAGATGCTTGTGCGGGCAATTGTTGTTCCAGCAACTGCAATCTCGACTGAGAATTAGTTAATTCCTGAGTATTTTTAGCAATTTGCGATCGCACCTGTTCCTGCTGCGCTTGCAAATTCTTAATTTCAGCATCCAACTGTTCCAAGCGCAACTGATTTTCGCGCAGACTCTGCTTTGCTTCCATCAATTCTTGACTGCGAGTTTTGACTGAAACCGACGCAAGTTCGATCGCAATTTTGCACCTCACCAAAATCCGCTCAATTTCCTCAAGTCGTTCTTGCATAGAGGCCATCGTCCGCGCTTCAACCGCAGCCTCACTAGCATCAACCGTACCAAAATGCAAAGTCGATCTATTAGTAGAACTTCCCCCAGTCATCGCCCCGCTAGTTTCCAAAATCTCCCCGTCTAAAGTGACAATTCTGTACTGTCCCAAATAGCGGCGAGCATCACTGAGGTTGCTAAACACAACCGTACTGCCAAAAACATAAGCAAAAATCTCATTGTACCGCGAATCGCAATCAATCAAATTCACAGCCGCATCCACAAACCCCGCCGCGCGCCGCAAATTTTCATTCACCGAAAATCTGCCACCTCTAATCTTATTCAAAGGCAAAAACGTCATCCTTCCCGCCCGTTTTTGTTTCAACAATTCGATCGCAGCAGCCCCCACGCTATCATTTTCCACCACCATATTACCCATGCGGCCGCCGGCCGCAATTTCCAGCGCCAACTGATAGCGCGGCTCCACCCTGCCCAGTTGAGCCACCAAGCCACAAACTCCACCAATTCCGCTTTGCGCGACAATTTTTGCAGTAAACGTGCCAGTCGCTTCTTGGAGTGCTTGAAACTGCACTTCGAGCTTGTCTAATTTGCGCTGTCTTTCGCGCTGTTCTTCCAACAAACGAGTTTGAGTTTCCTGTTGCAGTTGCAATTCTTGTTCAACTTCGACTACAATATGATTGAGTGATGCTACTTGCAAAGATGCGATGCCTTTGGTTTCCCCAAGGCGAGATTGCTGAACTTTTCTCGCTTCTATTTCCTGTTCCAATACGAACAGCGATTGGTTTTGTTCTTGAATTTGACTTTGCAGGCGATCGACTCTTTCACCAATCGCAGCTTGTTGGGCGCGTTCCGGTTCCAAACTTTGCTGAATATTTTCAATTTGGCGGTGCAATTCCGTTTGTTGCTGTACCCAAGCTTCTGCCGTCGAGGCGATCGCACTTGCAACTTCCCGACTTTCATTTAAACTTAACTGGGCGCTATCCCGCTGTTCCAGGAAAGTTCCTATTTGAGATTTAACATAAGATATTTCAATCTCAATCTGCTCCAAACTTTGCCTAAATTGTCGAACTTCTTGCTCGCTTTGTGCTATGCTTGCAGCAATTTGTCCAGCGGTTGTTTCCAAATCCTGTTGGCGGTTTTGCAGTTGCCGCCGTTGGGCTTCCTGAGTCGCAATACTCGCTTGCAAAGCCAACAATTCCGACTCTCCCAAAGCTTTAACGCGGGCATTCAGCGCGTCAAGTTCGGCAGTTGCTGCTTGAATTTGAGTGCTAATTGCTTGCAGTTGTTCGGTGAGTTCGGTAGAATTGCGATCGCCCGCTTCGATTTGTTCGCGCAGTTTCCATTCTTGCTTTTGCAACTGACGGAATTTTAGGACAATTTCCCACTGCGACTTTTCCTGGAACTCCGCCCGCAATTTTTGATATTTTTCGGCTTTTGTGCGATCGTTAGCTAGTCTATCACGCTGAGAAATCAACTCTTTTTCGACAATACTGCTACGTTCTTCCACATCCTTAACTTCATCCAACTTCTGCCTAGCTAGAGAGATTTTGCGATCGAACTGAGCCACTCCTGCCAATTCGTCAATAATTTCTCGGCGTTCCTTAGAATTCATCGAAATAATGCTAGTAACGTCTCCTTGCAATACAACGTTATAACCTTCGGGATAAATCCGCAAACGGTTAAGTTGTTCGTGCAGTTGAGTCAGCGTGCAAGGTGCGCCATTAATGTAATAAGTTGACGTATAAGTTCCTTGACGAGTTACTCTCAGTTTACGCGTTACACTCCACTCATCCGGTTTTGGATTTTGGATTTTAGATTTTCGATTAGTAGCGAGTAGTTGTCCGTTGTTGTCTTGATTTGCTGCAATTTCTATATCTGCGATTTCTTCAACAGACAAATCTGGCGATTCTGGATTTTCATTCGATTTTTGATTAGTAGATAATTCTCCGTTATGCTGTTGAGTCTCGGGAATTTCAATTTCTGGGATTTCTGCGACTTCTACTGCTACGGCTTCTGCTTCAGACAAATCATCTGCTGCACTTTCATCTTCATCCTCATCCTCATCCTGGGTGAACCATTCATCCTCCACATCTTCCAGCGCAAAGGTAGCAGTGACGCTAGCTTCGATCGTACCACGCTTATTTTGGGCAGTGTTCACCAAATCCGGCAAACGTTCAGCCCGCATCCCCTTAGAAGTCGAAAGTCCGAGACAAAACAGCAAAGCATCAAGGATATTAGACTTACCAGAACCGTTGGGCCCGGAAACCACAGTAAAACCGGGCAGCACGGGAATGGACGTTGTGCCGCCAAAAGATTTAAAGTTAGTTAGTTCGATCCGTTTAATGTGAACCATATGCTAGCAATAGCTTTGGCTCTAAGGTGTTGTCACAGGTTAGCACAGGCAATAGGCCGATCGACAACTTAGGAACTTTCGGGCATTGTCGATCGAACAGACATATTACACCTTTGCCAACCATTCAGTCGGCCTGTACGACAAAACAGCTTATTGAGAACCGCCCCACATCCGTACCCCGACCGACAGCCACAAGCAAACAGTAAACTTTGATACATAAAACTGCATAAAAATTGATCGGTATTATTTGTGCGATCGCATCTGAAAGCCTCACCCAGACACAATGGCAGCAAGCAAAATAGCAGAAATTCTTAACATCCCCCTTGAAATATAAAAACTTTCCGGTAGAATCGAACCAAAATTAATAATGTATAAAGTAACGAAGCGTATTATGGAGGGCAAACCCATTACACCAGCTCAAAACTCATCTAATCCGTCAACTTCATCCGAAAGCGACGAACAAGTATTACAAATTTGGGGCCGCCAGCCCCTGAAAGGACACGTCAAAATCAGCGGCGCCAAAAACTCAGCCTTAGTTCTCATGGGCGGGGCTCTGCTTTGCCCTGACGATTGTCGCCTCCGCAACGTTCCCGGTTTAGCCGATGTCGCCCGCATGAGACAAATTCTGGCGGCTGTAGGAGTCAAATTACAGCAGAACGGCGACGTTTTAGACATCAACGCCAGCAACCTGATAGACGCTCAAGCCCCCTACGAATTAGTCAGCCAACTGCGGGCGAGCTTCTTCATCATCGGGCCGCTCCTAGCGCGTTTAGGATTTGCCAAAGTCCCCTTACCTGGTGGGTGCGCCATCGGGGCCAGACCGGTTGAGCTCCATGTTCGCGGGCTACAAGCCCTCGGCGCCGAAGTCCACATCGACCACGGTACTGTTCACGCTTATGTCAAAGGGCCGAACCGTCGCCTGAAAGGAGCCAAAATTTATTTGGACTACCCCAGCGTGGGCGCAACTGAAACTTTGATGATGGCGGCGACTCTGGCTGAAGGAGAAACCGTGATTGAAAATGCCGCTCAAGAGCCGGAAGTCGCAGATTTGGCGAATTTCTGTCGCGCTATGGGAGCCAATATTCAAGGCGCGGGCACTAATACGATCGTCATTTCAGGAGTTCCCAGACTACACGCGGTAGACTATTCAATTATTCCCGATCGCATCGAAGCCGGAACATTTTTAGTAGCAGGAGCCATCACTCACTCCGAAATCAGCTTGTCGCCGGTCATTCCCGACCACTTAACCGCAGTCATTGCCAAATTGAAGACCATCGGGGCGACAGTTATTGCAGAATCCCCCGATATTTTGCGGATAGTTCCCGGCCAAACTCACTCCGCCACAGACATCGAAACTCTCCCTTACCCCGGTTTCCCCACAGATATGCAAGCTCAGTTTATGGCGTTGCTGACTCTGAGCGACGGAGACAGCTTGATCAAAGAAACCGTCTTTGAGAACCGCTTACGTCACGTAGCAGAACTCAACCGCATGGGCGCCGACATTCGCGTTAAAGGCAATGTCGCGGTTGTGCGCGGGGTGGCGCGACTATCAGGTGCACCCGTAGTAGCAACAGATTTGCGCGCATCGGCGGCATTAGTGCTAGCGGGACTTGCAGCCGATGGTGTCACCACAATCAGCAGCTTGCACCACTTAGACCGTGGCTACGAGCAGTTAGAGGTGAAACTCCAAAAATTGGGTGCTAACCTGCGACGGGTCAAAGAAGGCACAGAGCCGATGATTGCTGAGGCTCCTGTCAATCCAGTGCGATCGGGTTTAAACTGTTAGTTAGTTAGTGGTTATTTGTTATTGGTTATCGGTTATTTGCGGTGCCCTGAGCGTAGTCGAAGGGTTATTGGTTATTGGTTATGAAAACTAACGACTAACAAATAACAAATAACAAATAACAAATAACAAATAACCACTGTCAACTGCCAACTGACCAATGACTAATAACTAAAATGTTAAACGTACCGCTCATCGGCTTAAAAGCAGACCAATTTCGGCACCCGCTCGACTTGGAAGCCACCAACAGTCTCAAACAACTGCCCGGCCTAGATTTGATAGTGCGGCAATTGCTGGGACAACTTGGCGAACAGTTTTTCATGCTCGAAAATCTGGCTTCCAGCGTCCAAGTCGGCGAAAATCAATTACCGCACCTGCATCAATTGATGGTGGATGCCTGCAAAACTCTGGATTTAGAAGTGCCGCAGCTTTATGTCCGCCAGCATCCGATGCCAAATGCTTACACCTTTGCGATGCGCGGAAAACAGCCTTTTGTGGTGATGCACACTTCGCTGATTGACTTGCTCACAGACGAAGAAGTTAAGGCAGTAATCGGTCATGAGTTGGGTCATTTGAAGTGCGAGCACGGAGTTTACCTAACTCTGGCTAATTTAATTGTGTTGGCCGCAGGTCAAATTTCGCCTTTGGGAACCGTGCTCGCCCAGGGTTTGCAGGCGCAAATGTTGGAATGGTTGCGTTGTGCCGAATTTACGTGCGATCGCGCCGCCTTACTAGCCACCCAAGACCCGAGAGTGGTAGCATCGGTGTTGATGAAACTGGCCGGAGGTTCGCCGACGTTAGCACCGAAACTGAATGTAGATGCGTTTTTGGCGCAGGCGCGGGCCTACGACGACCTCAGCAGCAGTGAGTTAGGGCAAATGCTCAAACAAGCTCAAACCGCTCAGTTATCCCATCCAGTACCAGTATTGCGGGCTAGAGAGATCGATCGATGGGCAAGTTCAAAAGATTATGAATCTTTACTTGCGCGATCGGGATCGGTGTGTTATGATGGTGAGACTAAAACCAAGGGCGGGTGGCGGAATTGGTAGACGCATCAGACTCAAAATCTGACACCGAAAGGTATGAGAGTTCGATTCTCTCTTCGCCCACTACTACAAAAGCTAAATAAATCTAGGGTTCCAGATGATAAATCTGGAACCCTAATTTATATGGCATGGGGAATTGGGCATGGGGAATTGGGAATTGGGCATCGGGCATTTAAACCCATAATATCATTCCGGCGCAGCCGGAATGATATAGAGGACACGGCAGTGCCGTTTCCCTACCGCAATCAATTGTAGGGACACGGCACTGCCGTGTCCTGATTTCGGGTTATATTAATTCCGGTTGTATCGGAATTGATATAACCAATAACCAATAACCAATAACCAATAACTAATAACCAATAACTAATAACTTTATGGGTGAAATAGCCGCTTTAGCTGCTGCATTTGTCTGGGCTCTATCTTCCACAATTTGGCAGCGAGTGGGACAACAAATCCCCGCAGTCATACTCAACTTGCTCAAAGGCGCGATCGCCCTGTTGATGATTCTTGCCACTATACTGATTTTAGGCAAATCCTTACCAGCCCTCAACCCCAATATTTTAGCAATGCTGCTGATCAGCGGCGCCCTAGGAATTGGCATCGGCGACACCGCTTTCTTTATCGTATTAAAATATTTAGGTGCGAGACGAGCGCTGCTTTTAGAAACCCTATCTCCCCCTTTAACAGCTTTATTGGGCTTCATCTTTCTGCAAGAAAAGTTATCGCCCATTGCTTGTACTGGCATTCTTTTAACAATCTGTGGCGTAGCCTGGGTAATTGCCGAACGAACAGCCGAAACCACCTTACCATCAAAACATCTTTGGCAAGGATTAGGCGTTAGTTTATTAGGACAAACAGCCCACGCCGCCGGAGCAGTTTTATCCCGCGCCGCCTTCACTCAAATAGATATCGATCCCCTGTGGACTGCGGCCTTGCGTTTGAGCGGCGGTATGGCAGTCATGCTGTGCTTTCTCAACCCAAAAAACCTGGGAACTTTCCAACAAGTAAAAGCGCCAAAAATCTTAGGTGCAATAGTTTTGGCAGCTTTTTTAGGAACCTATCTCGGAATTTTTCTGCAACAGACTTCCCTGAAATATGCACCCGCAGCCATCGCTCAAGCACTCAGTTCTACAAGTCCCCTGTTTATACTGCCTCTAGCCGTGCTAGCGGGCGAAAAAGTTAGTCTTCGGGCTGTTGTGGGCGTAGTTGGTGCGATCGGCGGAATCGCGCTATTATTGGGTTTGAAGTGATTAGATGTGAGACTTGAGACTTTATATTTGAGAAATGAATGATTATAAGGGCGATCGGCTTCCTAGCAATTTAGCAGCTATCCACCAACAAATCAATTGGCTTCAGCAACAGCCAGACGGCATCATATTTCAACAAAATTCCGGTGACAACTGCATAGCAGTCAAAAAAATAAAATCATTCCTATTATTGATTTTAGCAGACCGAGAAAGCTTAAGCACAAACGTAGCTCAATCAATCCTAGACCTCGATAATCCACTAAATTTAATCTTTCCCTATGCCAGAGCAATGCTGCTAGCATTAGTTTGGAAAAATCAACCCAAAAAAATCTATATAATCGGTTTTGGCGGCGGCAGTATTCCCCGAGTTTTCCACCACTATTTCGCTGATGCAATAGTCGAATGTGCAGACATTGACCAAACAGTAGTCGAAGTTGCTCACAAATTTTTTGGCATTCAATTCGACGACAGACTAAAAGTAGCGATTCAAGACGGGCGCGAATATCTTGCCCAACAGAATTCCCCAGTAAAGAACGATATAATTATTGTCGATGCAGGTTTTGGTAGCGGCTATATGCCCTATAGATTGGTGACACAGGAATTTTACCAACTGTGCAAAACTCGGTTGTCAAGCGCAGGTGTTTTAGTTGTCCATCTGTTTCACAAAGAAGAGTTTAATGCGGCGGCGGTGAAAACTCTTCAAACTGTGTTTGCACAAGTTTATATAGGGCTTGCTGAATAATCGAGCACATATTGCGTCGCCTAGGTTTCGATGGCGTGATCGAGAATAAAGTGCAAGATAAACAGGTAAAATAGTTAAAAACCCGTGCATCACCCAGTGCG
>CASBQF010000379.1 GCA_949127775.1 Oscillatoriales cyanobacterium PMM_0080 | reverse complement strand
GCGATCGACTGAAAATCCAACAATTCCTCTGCTAGAGTTTCAATTTGCTCGATCGACAAATCAGCAATTTTGGTAGTGATAGATTCCGGCAATATTCCAACTCGCCGATTTAACAGACGGCGATTTAACAGACGTAAAATCAAGGCTCTTCCTTCTTGTGCGCGGCCTTGTTCGCGGCCTTGTACAATACCTTGTTCGCGGCCTTGCTCAATGCCTTGCTCAATGCCTTGCTCAATGCCTTCTTCCTTAGCTTCCCGATAAAACCGAGTTTCCTCAAGCGTAATTCCTAACATCGCCTCTGCCTCCCTTCGGTTCAAATTTGTAAACTTGTAAACCAGTATCGTCGTCAGCATCTCTATTATGGCCCGACTTGCCGATTCCGATTCCTCCCGCTGCGATCGCCCCAGCAACAATCGCGCCACTTCGGGTGTACTCGCTTCGTCGATAGTCGTCAAAGCCATCAGCGCCACCCCCAAGGGCAACTGTTCGATCGCACCCAGCTCATCCAAATATACCAAATGCACCTGATTGCTGCTCAAGAGCGATCGATACGGATGCGTTTCTGATTGTTCAGTCGATCGAGTAGGATAAATTACCACCGCTTGCCAATCTGTAAATCGCTGACGGTTGCGGTAGAAATACAAAAACGACTCACCAAACAACCGTTCATAAAGCAATTCATCCCGCTGAAACTGCACCTCACAGAAATATACAACTCCAGGCTCAGCATCCGGTGGCAAAAACACCCCATCAATTTCAAACTTCGGTTCCTTCACAGCAACCGAGTCAAATCGATACTGTTCCGCATTCAATGGTGACTCTTCCAATAGCTGAAACAGCAGCGTCGGAGCTTCTTGAAAGAACTTGTAAAATATTGAATCTCGACGCATTAAGTCAACATCTCCTCTAGCCTATGCAACTCATCCAACCGTCAGTCGATTTTAGATTTTAGATTTTAGATTTTAGAATTGACTCCAGAGATGAATCTGGGAGCTTGAGCTTTGGTCTAAAATTTGGGGAGTATCCACGACTTAATTCGGGGGCTTGTACCCGTTTTTTTGCTGGTTGCAAAAACAGCAAGTCGGTAATCTGATCAATTAATTCTAAAGGATTTGAGATAGCCCCAGACCAAAAAGTATCCCATATTTCGTCAACTGGCGATCGAACTTCCCCCATCAGCATTCGGTGTTTCCTTACTTTCAACTCGTCCAACCTCAAGCCGTCAGCCAGAATAAACAAGCGTGACTTGACGGGATCACACTCGTCTGGTGGGTCAATGGTGGCTTGTTTGATGCGTCCGCGCGATCGCCCCTCCGCACCTCAACAACCGCCAAAAACTCAGAATTACTAAAAAAAATCAAAATCTCAAACCCAAAACTCCCGAACCCCAGTACGATCAAGATAGTTAGCAAAAATAAGTAAAAACTTTACCGGAGTAATTTTTATGGATCTGGTCGTACTCCAGAACTGGCTGGACAACATCTCCTTCGCCATCTTGTTCTCAACAATGCTCATTTACTGGGTTGGCGCAGCCTTTCCTGGCATTCCCTACCTATCAGCCCTAGGCAGCGCAGGAATGGCCGTCGCCAATCTGTCGATCGCCACTTTACTCGGATCTCGGTGGATAGAAGCAGGCTACTTCCCACTCAGCAACCTCTACGAATCCCTATTTTTCCTAGTTTGGGGAATCACCGCCATCCACCTAGTCGCCGAAAACATGAGTCGATCGCGCCTAGTAGGAGTAGCCACATCTCCCGTAGCAATGGCAATAACCGCCTTTGCAGCCCTGACTCTGCCCGCAACCATGCAATCGGCAGAGCCCCTAGTACCCGCCCTCAAGTCAAACTGGCTGATGATGCACGTTAGCGTCATGATGCTCAGTTACTCGACTTTAATGGTAGGAGCACTACTGGCGATCGCATTTTTGATCGTCACCCGCGGCCAAAAAATCGAACTCACCGGCAGCTCCTTCGGCACCAACGGCAACCGCAACGGCAACTACCGCATCCAACGCGCTCAAAACTCCGAAGCTCAAGTTGCCGAAACCGGCATCAACAGCGCATTAGCATTCAGCGAACCGACTTTCAACTCCAACAATAACGGTTTGGGTACCACCGCAGTCCTCGAACTAGCAACCGTTCAAACCATATCAACCGCCCAAACTCAAACTGTAGAACTTCTCTCGCCCCAGCGATTAAATCTAGCATCCACTCTGGATAACATCAGCTATCGCATCATCGGTTTAGGATTCCCCTTACTGACTATTGGCATTATTGCCGGCGCAGTTTGGGCCAACGAAGCTTGGGGATCGTACTGGAGTTGGGACCCGAAAGAAACTTGGGCGTTGATTACTTGGTTAGTTTTTGCAGCCTACCTCCACGCCCGCATCACACGCGGCTGGCAAGGAAGAAGCCCAGCAATTTTAGCCGCCACAGGTTTTGTGGTAGTTTGGATTTGCTATCTAGGCGTTAATCTGTTAGGCAAAGGTTTACATTCCTACGGTTGGTTTTTCTAATTTTTGAGCCACCAATCAGTCACAGAATAACAGCACAAATCAAATAATTAAGTATCTGTAGTGAGGATTTTAGTCCTAAAATTTTGGAAGGACTAAAGTCCTCACTACAAACCTCTTGATTATGGTTTGATCGTTCGGACTTTAGTCCTTCTTCCTTCTTCCTGAAACGGTTCCATCCGTTACAAAATCCATTGCCGAACTTCCTTCATTAAAATGACAATTGATATGGACGACTCCCAACTATTTCTCAAAGAAGATGACGTTTTGTCAGCTCCTACCAGCGCTTTGATGTATCAATCCACCTTCAAAGTTAGCGAATTTACAACTATCATGCAATCAAGATTGCTCGAAGATAAATTATTCTCAGATGGCATGGATTGCGAAGTTTTAAGTTCTGGCAAATCCTGGACAAAAGGTAAACTTAGAATGCGTCTAGAGTTTTACCCCGAAACTGAAATCAAAGAACTAAAAGCTCTTCCTGCCGCCTCCGAAGAATCAAATGCCACCCAAAACTATGGCGAAGATAACTCACAGCAAGTTGATACAAATGATGAAGAAAATGTCAGTGATTCACCACAAATTACCAATAATTTTCCTATTTCTAGATATCCAGATAGCCACCCCCACAGTCTAGGAATGTGGAGCTAATCTGCTACTTACGGCACAGGGAAAGGAAGAAGATTTTTTAATTAAGTTCAGAGTTTTGAGTTGAGGAGCTTAAAACAGCCTCCTTCCTACAACTGTCAACTGTCACAGGTCAACTGTCAACTGTAATGCCTGAATCTTCCAATTGGACAGAGCTCCACGCTCAACTGCACCGGACGCTCTTACACCGACAAATATTGCCCTCAAATCAGCGATTGTTAGTAGCAGTATCCGGTGGACAAGATTCTTTGTGCTTAATTAAAATACTGCTAGATTTGCAGCCAAAATGGGGCTGGAATCTAGCAATTGCTCACTGCGATCACCGCTGGCGTTCTGACTCGCAAGCGTCAGCAAATCATGTAGAAAATTTAGCTAAAAATTGGGGAATCAGCTATTATTTGCAAACAGCTTTCTCCATCCCAAAAACTGAAGCAGCCGCTAGACAGTGGCGATATCAAGCTTTAACCGAAATTGCGATCGCCCACAACTCCCCCTACATTGTGACAGGCCACACAGCCAGCGATCGCGCCGAAACTCTCCTCTACAACCTGATTCGCGGGAGTGGCGCCGACGGACTTGCTGCACTCACCTGGATGCGCCCCCTTGCCGATTCTGGGTTGCCGATTTTAGATTTTAGATTGGGGAATTCCGGCGACAATCCCAACTCCCAAATATCTGCCGATTTTAGATTGGAAAATCAGGATGAAAATTCCCAATCTAAAATCCAAAATCTAAAATCTAAAATCTATTTAGTTCGTCCCTTACTCGACATAACTCGATCGCAAACAGGTCAATTTTGTCAAGAGCAAAAACTACAGATTTGGGAAGATTCTACAAATCAGGACTTCAAATATGCCCGTAACCGCATTCGATCGGAATTAGTGCCTTATTTAGAAACTCATTTCAACCCAAAAGCTCAACAAGCCCTAGCCAAAACAGCCGAACTCCTCCGCGCCGACGTAGAATACCTCGAACTTGCAGCCAACGACTTGCTACAGCGAGCAATCTTGCCAATTGGAGATGGCGCGCAGATGAATTTTCAACTTCCCGTCAAGTTAAATCGTCCGATTTTGCGAGAAGCACCCCTAGCGTTGCAGCGGCGAGCAATGCGACAGCTACTGCAACAAATACTGCCCTCAGCGCCCAGCTTTGAAAGCGTCGAAAAACTGACCAACTTAATCACAGCCCCCAACCGATCGCAAACCGATCCATTTCCAGGAGGAGCGATCGCCCGAGTAGAAAACCCTTCGATAATTTTAGAGATTAAACTTTAAGCTGTCATGAAACCAGAAAGAGCTTGTCGCAAATCAGAAACTACCCGCTCTTGCTGCTCTCCAGTCTCCTGCAACCGATCGAGTTCCCCCGCCGCCGCTTCCAGCTTTTGGCGCAGCCCCTTCAAATTATCCTGCACCGGCTGCAACATTTCTTGATAAACATTCACCCGGCCCCACAGTTCCGCCACTGCACCTTTCTGGTTAAACAAATTCTGCTCTAACTGCTTAAGTTCGTAGCGTTTCGCCTCACTCTCCCCATTTTGGCGGTTGACATTTGCCTCAATTTGAGATGCTGAATCTCGCACCTGCTGAATTTCGTTTTCGAGCCTTTGCAATTCTTCGCCCTGCTGCTGGCGTTGAGTATTGAGCTGTAAGACGATCGGCCCCAAATCAATATCTCCTCGCTCTTGTTTTGAAGCATTGGCAGTACCCAAGCGGCGCCACAGCACCGCCTGATGCTGCTTCAAAACATCCTCCCGTTCCTGCAAGCGGAGGCGCTGTCCCACCAGAGTTTCATTTAACATCTGATAGCTTTCGAGTTCATCTGCCATTTCATTTTCCAAACTCATGCGATCGTACTCGGAAGCCGCTTGAATTTTCGCTTGCAACTCCTCAATTGTCTCTCGCTGGAGAGTCAACTCCTCCTCTTGATCGTTAACAAACCGGAACACCTTTTCCAAATCCTGTTGCAGGTGTTGCACCAGCCCCTGCAAATCCTCAACCGACATCTTCTCTAGAGCTGACACATCTACTCTCTGCTCCGTAACCACAGCACCCGAAGCAGATGCGAGCCTAGAAAGTTGCTGGTAGAGATCCTCAACAGCCCGAACTTGCAAAGACACCGACTGAGCCTGATCCTGCTTAGCGCTGATGGTACTTTGCTGCCCTTTCAGATCCGCGCGAGCCCCGGCCAAAGCATCTTGAGATTGATACCATTCCTGCCAGCGACTTTGGAGGCTTTGATTTTGTCGATCGACCTCTTCTTGCTGCTGCTGAGCATTTGCTCGTTTCTGCTCCAACTGTTGCCAGTGAACGTCCAGAATTGCCTGCTGAGCCCCCACAACACCAAAAGACTGATTCAGTTGTTCTCGAACCCCTTGGGCCGAAGAAATTGCTCCCCCAAGTCGATCGATCAACCCCTGAATCCTCCTCGCCTGCTCCTCGTCGATCGTAGCCCCCTGGGGAACCTGAGACTGCTGAGTCACCACTTGCTGCTGTTCGCCCCGCAACTGTTCCCAAGCCGTCTCAATTTGCGCGCGGGAGCGATCGACATCTTCTCGCAGTCGGTTAGCTTCATCCCGAGTATTTTCAATTTCCGAGCGTTGAGCCTCCAGCCGCTCCAACTCCTCTTCCATTTGAGCCAACTGTTCTTCGCGGGCTTGCATTTCCATTTCCCGGCGATTAAGTTCCTGACTCGAAAACGTCAGAGAAGCCTTCCACTGTTCAATTTCCTCTTCCTTATCCTTAAACTTGTCTTGCTGACGCGAGAAATTTTGGAGAATGCTCACCAACTGACGAGCCGCCTCCTGAATCCGCTGCACTTGTTTGCTAGCGCTTAACTCAACCAGCACCAGAGTGCCGTCGTTAAACTTATTAGCTTCCTCAACTGGGATGGCGTCATCACCCGGAACGGCGCTCCAGTTGTGTTCGCCCCGCTGACAAGCTAGCAGTTTCAGTTCAGCCTTACCGCCACCGAGACCAAAGCCGCTTCTCTGTTTTTGTACTTCCGCTAGATACAGCACACTAATAGTCCTCTATGAAGGTGTCGTTTTCCGAATCCGGGGATAGCATCCTTTCCCAACTTTTCTTGTTTCACGCTACGCCTGCTGCCTCACGGGAGAGCATTGAAAAAGCAGGCGTTGCCGTCTACTTTCTGGACGCATGGGATAGCAGTATCAATCTCACTTGATTAAAGATTAGCAAAACTCCGGGGACTGCCATAGCCTAAAGCCGAAAAAGGTGAGTCAGTCAAAAACTTGCTACAGTTTTTGCGCGATCGGCAATATCAATACTTCGATCCCTTGTTTAACAACTTCACAACTTAGGCAGATTTTCAATTTTTACAGTACCCATAGTGTAATGTGTACAGTACGCACCGTACAAGTAGAGTTTGTGCCTAAGTCCTGAACTTTTTATCGATGAGATATTAAAATACCCTGTTTGAGCTGAACATAGTTGATTTTATCAGGAAATTTGGGTAAAAGCCCCGTCCTTTTAGGACGGCTTTGTGCTATGGTCTAAAAGTCTACAGGCTCAAGACACGTTGAAATAGCTACGGTGAGAAGCGTACCTAGACAGATCCTAGGGGCAATGTTTGACTACATCCCTGAAGACAAAAAAAATGAATCGCCGAAAAGTCGCCACAGGGCATTGGGAGACTTAAAACGGACAAAGAGGGAAGGTAAGACTACTTCGGTAGCGTATCCCAATGAACTGTCAATGAATCCTCTCACTTTTAAGGAGAGGAGGTATGTCAAATCCAGAATTTTCGATTATATTCTAGAGTTCGGTTATAGCGGCTTTAATCCAAAAGCTTTTGTAACACTGGAACGAAAAACCACAAAACCGATCGTGACGATCGCCAAAATAAGACATGGCTTTTCTTGGGTAAATTAGGTGCTTCTGGGCTTTATAGAACCCATTTGAGATCTATTTTGCCTAAATCTCAGAAACCGGGTTTCTCTCTATATTTAGCCTCACCCAACCCCAAAACTCGTAGAAACCCGGTTTCTCGGCCATGAGTGTAAATCTCAGAAACTGGTTTCTCTCTATATTTCTCGTCACCAAATCCAAAAACTCAAAGATGTCAAATGGGTTCCATAGCATTGGGCCCAATTTCCTTGGGCTTCATAGCATTGTATATTTCTCTCCCATATCAAAAGTTACTGGTGGTTTATTTTCATATAGCAGTCGCCAAGGCGCTTTAGTCATTGAACCCTTCGAGCCTTCGACCCTTCGACTACGCGAGCGGGCGACGCTCCGCGAGCGGGAACGATCGCATAAATAAATTCCTTAACCACCGGGCGCGGTTGCCATACAAGGAATTGCGAGTTGCGATCGTACCTCACTACGCTGGAAAAATACTATGTGCTTTCTCTTGCAGACTCTTGGGAATTGTCCAATGTACGATCGATCAAAAATCAAATTAGACTACAAAAAATCTATGCTTTGTAGAATCTTGCGATCGTTTCCCCCCTTCCATTTGTTAAATTTCTGATCTTCCGCCCTCTAGCTTCTTGCAATAACTAGAAACCGTATTTTCCAACAACATAGCAACAGTCATCGGCCCGATTCCTCCCGGCACCGGCGTGATAAACCCGGCTACTTTTTTAACAGCATCAAAATCCACATCTCCCGCCAAACGGCTAGTACCGTCTGGATTGACGACACGATTAATACCGACATCGATTACTACTGCTCCCGGTTTTACCATATTAGCCGCAATCATTTCTGTACGACCGACGGCAGCTACTAAAATATCAGCTTGGCTGGTAATCGATTCTAGATTTTGCGTCCGCGAATGAGCAACTGTCACCGTAGAATCGGCTTCTAACAGCATCAGCGCCATCGGTTTACCTACCAAAATACTCCGTCCCAAAACTACGGCATTTTTTCCTTTCAAATCAATCTGATATTCCTGTAATAATCGCATCACTCCGGCGGGAGTACAACTGCGTAAACCTTCTTCTCCACGCACCAAACGGCCTAAATTTACGGGGTGCAATCCGTCAGCATCTTTGTCGGGAGCAATTTGATACAGCAGTGAAATTGCATCTAAGTGTTCTGGTAGCGGTAATTGCACTAAAATGCCATCTACTCGATCGTCCTCGTTGAGTACCTGAATTGCCATTTCGAGTTCAGCTTGAGTGACATTTACTCCGTAATGCTGACCGAAAGAAGCTATGCCAACCTTAGCGCAGGCTCGCTCTTTGTTGCGCACATAAGCCGCGCTGGCTGGGTTGTCGCCCACCATCAGCACCGCAAGTCCCGGAGGACGCCCGTTTTGGGGTTGTAGAGCGCGGACTCGATCGCTCAGCTCGCTTTGAATTTTTGTCGCTAAAGCTTTGCCATCTAGTATTTGAGCAGTTTTGGCATCCATCGTAGACTCTGGGTTAGGGGCAGACAACTTTAGATTTTAGCTTAACTACAGCCTCTGACTTCATCCTCGCCGTTAAACTTGGATTCTGCTAAGGTAGCTCGTATTACAAACCCTAAATCTCAAATATCAAATTATTTAACTAATGACTACTGTAATTAAGCCAGTTTGGGTTCAAAAAAGCTGCATCGGCTCTTTATCGCTCATATTCGTCGGCGCCTTGTTCAGTTGTGGCAGTTTACCTCTGTCTCAACTTAATCTCGGTTTTAATGTTGCTAGCATTGGCGACATTCAACAAAAGCGCCAAGTAGATGGTGAAGTTTATCTGCGGGGAAAGGTGGAAAATCGCGCTCCGTTTGTCGGGAATGCGGCTTATCAACTTCAAGACGGTACGGGTAAGATGTGGATTTTAACCAAGCAAGCTTTGCCCCAAGTTGGTGATGAAGTGTTGCTTAAGGGAGAAGTCCGCTACAAGAGTATTACATTGAAAGAATTGGCTGGAAAGGATTTAGGTGAAGTTTATGTTGAGGAAATGCAACAGTTACAGCGGACTCCCAGTTCAAATAAGGGCAAATAGGCATGGGAATTGGGCATTGGGCATTGGGCTAGCGGTTATTTGTTAGTGGTTATTTGTTAGTGATTGCATCCTTCTTTTAAGGCTCGGTGTGGGAATACAGATTAGGAGGCTCTGCCTCCAATAACTAATGACTAATGACTAATAACTAATGACTAATAACTAATAACTAACAACTAACAACTAACAACAATTAACTAATAACTAATGACTAAAATTCACGTGGCGATCGCCATTTTGTACCAAGACGACAAGTTTCTCTGTCAGTTGCGGGATGATATTCCTAATATCAGGTATCCGGGATGCTGGGCATTGTTTGGCGGACACTTAGAAGCGGGAGAAACTGCGGAAGTGGCTTTGTTGCGGGAATTATCAGAGGAAATTGCCTGGGCTCCAGCAAGTGTCTCTTTTGTTTGTTGCGATGTCGAAGGAGATGTGGTTCGGCACGTTTTTCACTCACAACTTAGTGCGGATGTGGAGGATTTAGTTTTGCACGAGGGTTGGGATATGCAGTTGTTGACAGTGGAGGATATTCGGGCGGGAAAATGCTATTCTCAGCAGTCAGGAGATGTCCGACCTTTCGGCATTGCTCACCAGCGTATTTTATTGAATTTTATTGATTCGATTTGAAACTGTACTGATATTTGTCTGGTTCTCAGAACTCCGTGAGCATCTCTTTCGGAGGGTGAAAAGCATTTTTTAGGAATGGTGGGAGGGTGTTCCGCTTTTGCGCCGCTCTTGCTGAGATTTCTGAGTCTCCGGCTCATATCAGTTCCGGTTGCACTCCTTATAGAACCTATTTGATATCTTTTCTTCAACAACAATAAAGCGGACAAACAAGCCGTCTCAGATAACTCAATAGCCACAAGATGAGAAATCATGTAGCGACGATCGCAAAAAAGCTGAAATTCATCTGGCATAAAGCTTGTGGAAACGGCAATAGATGTCAAATTCGTTCTATAAACGGTGTTAATTTTCCCAGAATCCTTCAAACCTCTGCGGTGCTAAATCTGAGTTAACAGAGTCTGTCCTTAAGAAGGCAGTGTGTTAACTTTTATTGCAACGGCTATACATCTTATTAGATAAGATGTCATGCTCGCTCTTAACATCGAGTTGCTCAGGATAGCAATGACTAGGGTTGTTAAATATTACGCAATCAAGAAAAATAAATCGATAAATTGATTCATTTCATTGCAGCACTTATTTTTTCCAAAGAGCTAAAAGGAGTTGGCTTGGCAAACATCAAAATGGTTCTTCCTTACTTGGTATGCTAAATCAATAGCTAAATCAGTAAAAATATCTGAACAAATATATAGAAAAGTAAATCAAGTCTTGATCAGGCTTGACATTTAGGCTTATTTAATT
>CASBQF010000378.1 GCA_949127775.1 Oscillatoriales cyanobacterium PMM_0080 | reverse complement strand
TGCTTGCATCCCTTCTTGACGACCTGCTTGCATCCCTTCTTGACGACCTGCTTGCATCCCTTCTTGACGACCTGCTTGCATCAATTGAGCCCTAGCTCGCTCCAAACCTTCTTCTATACCTCTAGAAACTGTTCCCCGCTGTTCTTCGATCGCCATCTCTTGAGCTTCCATATCTTGGAACTCTTTCAAGCTTAAGTTAGCCGCATTGGCAATTTGAAAAGCTTTTTCTAGTTCTGGAACTCTTTCCATTGAGGCTGGGATTGTTTCTAAATCGGGAGTATGCTTCATAAAATAGATCCATTTATCAGTCAAAGTTGTGAGTTCATTTAACTCTTTTTTGAACTTCGGCAACTCGACAAAAAACATTTCCACTTGGAGATGGGGATAATCAAATAGTTTCTCTTTTTCCTTGAAAATGAAATGAGAAATAACATCAGGTTGTTCTTTAAACATTTCAAAATCAGTAATCGTCAAAGCAATTACTGGTTTTAACCTAGGATAACCTTCTCTGATTTTGAGTTGATTGGCGTAGGTTTTGGCTAGGTTGTAGACGACTCGTTTTTCAAAAGCAGCTACATTCAAAACTTGCATTTCAATAATTACCGTCTTGTTGCCGGTAATTTGAGCTTTGACATCCAAATAACTGTCTTTGAGTCCGCTAACGGTACCAGCCGAGTAAGGATCAATAATTTGTAAGTCTTGGATGATTGGCTGACCGTCGTAAATTAGAGCATTTAAGAAGCTGATGAGGATGTCTTGGCTGTCGGTGGAACCAAAGATTCTTTTGAAGGCAAAGTCTGTTTTAGGGCTGATAAATTTCATGATATTTCTCCTAAGCTGTTTGATTGATTTATGAAAAGTCGTTATGAAGTGCGATCGCCCAAGCCGATAAAAAAATGGGTAGCTGCAATAGTCCACTTGAAATTATTAAAATAATGTTGCTATAATTTTAACATATAAACACCCATACATCCAACCAAAAAGTAACAATAATGACAAAAATATTAGTAATCGAAGACGATAACTTAATTAGAGAAACCCTATTAGAACTTCTGGAATTGCGCGGTTTTGAAGCGATCGGCGCCGAAAACGGACAAGTCGGTATCCAGTTAGCCGTCGCCCAAATTCCCGATTTGATTTTGTCTGATGTGATGATGCCAGAACGGGATGGTTTTGAAGTTTTCGCGGCTTTGCGATCGCACCCTGCAACCGCCAGTATTCCGTTTATTTTCATGACAGCTACTGAAATGGAAAAGGCGATCGAACTCAAAGCCGACGGCTATCTCAAAAAACCTTGCAGTGCGGCCGAAATGCTCGGGGCGATCGTAAATCAACTAGAAAAACCGAAAGTTACCAACCCACAACCTCAAAAAGTACAACACAATTCTGCGTCACAAAATCCCAGCTTGCGCCCCAGGAATCAAAAATCTCGGTTGGAGATTTCGTCGGTTTGCTGGCAATAACGCGCACAGTAACGTTATTCATACATAACTTGAGGAAATTTCAAATTGGTTCCAGCCAGGGGTGACTTAGACTGGGTATGTTGAATTAGGTTAAAAAATCATGAACGCACAACCCAAAGGCCGCCTAGTCTGGAATCACTCTACCCACCTTCCCGGCTTGATACCAATTTTACAGCGCATCACCCTAAAAATGGGCATTCAAACCGTTACCCCAGGCGTCATCAACAAAGTTAAAGGACACATCCCCCGCATGACATTAAGAGTGTCAGTACCCATTCGCGGGGGATTTAAAATCATTGCCAGACAGGGCACAACCGTACAAGAAGTCTTTATATTAACCACTCTCAGTCAAGGGGACTTGGAAGAAATGATCGCCCAAACCCTAGCCAAGTGACAATTTTTGTTTGGCAAGCATGGCACGTGCTCTAACTGAAACAGTTTCATCGCTTTGGGCAATTTCCTCAAGTCTGGCGGAAACTTCTACCAACCAATCTGGCTTCACAGCAGCCGCACCTGCCAAAGCTTGCAAACCCCCCGCTGCTGCGTAGCGAACCACCCATTCCGGGTCTCGGGATGCTTGCAGCAGCGTTTTAGCAGCGCTTCTTTGAGCATCTGCAATTTGTGCTGCCGGCATAAGTTCCCAGCAAATCGTCCCCAAACCCCTAGCCGCCGCCCGCCGCACGCTCAAAGCAAAGTCATTCGCTGCCGCATCGAGCAAAATCTCTAAACCCCTGGGATCGCCAATTCCCGCCAAAGCCCGAACAGCCCAAGCCCTCGCCCCGTAATTGTAGCCGTCAAGCTGTTCTAGCAGCGGCAGTACGGCGGGTTCTCCGAGTTGAATCAGTCCGTCAACGGCGGCCACAGCAGCGCCTGGGTTATTGTAGCCGAGGACTGTAATTAAGGTAGGAATTGCTTGTGTTGAGGAAGCTGCCGCCAGTGCTTTGACGGAGTTTAACAAGCCTTCGGAAGAATCTGCTTGTTCTACGGCGCGAATTAGTTCTAATGCCATTTATTTATAGTATTTACCATGACCATTGTAATTGTATGTTGGGTCGATCGCGCGATCGAACCTTTTGTAGCTTCACCCACCAACATTCTCATCAAAATAGGTAGGGACACAGCACTGCTGTGTCCTGAATCTACGGTAGACAATTGAGAATCGCTACAGCAATCCTATTTCAGTTATGAGCTTATTTTATTCAAAGTAAACTATCCATTAAGTTCATAACTTGGATCGCTTCATCGGACAAAGATAGTGATGTTTGTTGATTTAGGTGATGCTCCAAAACTCCTTTTAGCGCAATCAATTTCATGCTATTTTCTGCTAAAGTTTCCGCAATAGCTGGCGCTGACGGCAAATAGCCGATCGCCCCCAAGTCCATCAAAGCCGATCGCCTCAACTGCAAATTATCCCCATTCAAAGCTGTCACCAACCGCTCTCCGTAAATGCGATCGCCAGTCAACTGATACATCGCCCGCGCCGCAGCGTACTGCACCCGCTCCACAGAATGCTCTAAAAAAGGTGCAATTAGCGGTATGGCTTCTGTCGCTTCCAGCGTACCCAAAGCTTCAATTACCGAGTCGTAAGGCTGCACGAGGTGCGATTTGCCCGGGACTCGCACCGCCGCAGCTACGCCCCCATCTAATAGCTGCATTAGCGGTGGAATGGAATCGATCTCGCCCAGCATTTCTAGAGCTTGAGCCGCCGCTTCCCGCACGTAATAATCCGCGCATTCCAAACAGCTAGTCAGAGCCGGCAAGGCTTGTTTATCGCCCAATTTTCCCAGTGCCCGCGCCGCATTTCGTAGTAGGGAATAATCGCCGATTTTTGTTTGTTCTGATTCTTCTTGCAAGGCGGCAATCAAAGCCGCAATTGCTGCCGGTTCTTTGACTCGAAATCTGCCTATCCACCAAGCAGCGTAATACCGGAGACTGTAGTCTTGGGAGTGCAAATTTGCGATCGCCTGTTCTACTGTTAAAGATTCGCCCTCAGCTACACCCGCCGGCGGTGAGTCGGATTCGTAAGAATTCATAGTTAGTTATTAGCGATTAGCTATTAGTTATTAGGAAAAATCGGCGATTGAAATCGCGTCTAAGTAGGTCATTGGAAAAAAATAATAGTATGTGGTAGGGGCGGGTTGAGCTTCGGAATCACGGAGATACAAGCCAGTTGCGTCGCAAAGCAAAACCCGCCCTCCCCATCTAATGTTTATTTGTACCCACCTACTTACACAGACAAAACCTGCCTGCGCGGGTTGGGGAAACTCGGCGATTTCAATCGCCCTTTTCAATCGCCTTTTTCAATCGCTATTAATTATCTTCCGACGATGATTCAGGTGATGATTCTGCGATCGCACTTAAGGCCTGAATGCCTACAATTTTCCCGCCCATGCGAGTAATCCGCTGCATTTCTTGATTCATCCGATTGTACGGCACGGTGACAAATGTACTCGCGCTCGATCGAATCGAATAATCCATCTTTTCCGTATCATCGCTTTGGCGCAAGCCAACAACTTCGTACCGAAAACAGCGACCTGCGGAAGCTGTATTGCCACTTTTTCCAGCTACAATTTGACCTAACATAAGCTTCTTGGTAATTTGTTATTTGTTATTTGTTACTTGTTATTTGTTAGTTGTTAGTTGTTATTTGTTGGTTCTAATAACCAATAACTAATAACAACTAACAAATTACCAATAACTAAATTGGAGTAATGCTGGCGATTTTCGCGCCCATGCGTTGAAATTTCTGCATTTGCGAGGACAAATCATCAACAGGTACGATGAAAGCCTTGCTGCTGCGACGAACGCTGGGATAGCCACCCGTGCGAATTCCCGAAACTTCCACGCGGAAAAGCCGCCCTTCTTTGCCGTAAGCTGCTGCGCCACCGAAACCGGTACCGGGAGTCACGTTTCTGGCAGAAGGCCGATATGCCCAACCTTCGTTACCGCCAGAAGGCCCAACTACTGCCGTAGCGCTGTTAGTGCCGAGTTCGACTGCTAAGCGGGAGTTATTGCCTTCTAGTTGAGATGTATCGCTGTTTGCGTAGCCGCGATACAAGCGGAACATCCGGGTAAAACCGACGGTTTTTTGCCCGCGCTGCGTGTTAAAGCCGCGGTAGTAAGGCACGATACTTTCGCCGAAGTTTTCTTGATACTCTACTGAATCAATGTAAGAATCAACATCAGTCTCGTACCCTTTTGTTTGGTACATATCTAAGTGATAGACTACTTCTGATTCGTCGTAGGGAGCGCGACCGAGCAGGTGTTTGTAGTTTAGCTCGATCGTCCGAGTTTGAAAGCTGCTGTATAAAAACTTGGTTTTGTACAGTTCCGATTTGGCTACTGCGCGCACAAATTCTCGCACCGTTAAGCTGCCATCTCGCAGGAGAGATTCGGCACTTGTCAGGCGCTCAGACTTCATCAAATAATCGTTGCCCAACAACTGACGGTAAACAGCGCGAATTACTGTTTCTACGTCATCTTTGGTGTAGTTAGGGCGCAATTCTACCTTTGGCAAATCGCTCAATCCCGATGTTCCCAGCCTGGACGCTGCTGTCGTAATAGCCACCAGATTTTCTCCTAAATTAATAACAAAGGTTTAAAGTGGGCGGGTTTTGCCACAATCTACTGCCGGTTTGCATATATTTTGGCTAAACCCGCCCCTACAAGTCCTAATTTGTTTTCTGACGCTTGCAAAAAACGTCTTTACAAACTTTAAGCTGCGGTAATACTTACCACTTTGCCGCCACGTTTGTTGATTTGTTGCAAGCGGCTCGAAAGCTGCTCGTAAGGTACAAGATATTCGGTGGTTGTGCGTCGCACTTGGGGCGCAAACTTAGCCGAACCTTGCATGGCGGTGACTCGGTAAAGTTGTCCGCGAGAACCTGCCGAAGCACCAGCGAGAGATTGTCCGCCGGATGCTGCGTATATCGGCGAAGCCATATTTCTGGCTACTTCCCAAGTTAACCGCGCTTGGGTTTGGTTTTGCGATCGATCGCTCGAAGCAAAACCCCGGTACAGTTGAAACATCCGGTTAAAACCGACGGTTTTTTGGCCTCTTTGAGTTGCGAAACCGCGATAGTAAGGAACTACGCTTTCGCCAAAGTTTTCTTGATACTCAACTGAGTCAATATAAGAATTGATTTCAGCTTCGTAGCCTTCGGCATTGTACAAATCAACGTGGAAAGCAATTTCCGACTCGTCGTAAGGAGCGCGGCCCAACAAATGCTTGTAATTAAGCTCGATTAACCGCGTTTGCGAGTTCGGGTAAAAAAACTTTTTCCGATAAGTTTCGGACTGAGCCATTGATCGCACAAAATCTCTAACTGAAATCTGCCCTTGCATCAGTAGAGATTCGGCACTGGTAACTCGCTCGCTCGACATTAAATACTCGTTGCCGAAAATTTGGCTGTAAGAGGCGCGAATTACTGCTTTCGCATCGTCTTGCGTCCAATAAGGGCGCAGTTCTACTTGTCCCGCTTCTTCAAATGCTTTTATTCCCAATCTTTCTGCTGCACCTAATCCTGCCATCAGAGCTTCTCCCTTTTTTGCTTTAAAAACTGAAAACTTGTAAAAAAAGTATTTGGAAAACTAGGCTCAGATCGCAGATGCCCGGAATTCTAAACAACAGTTAACACTAAAGCTAACAGCAGCTTACAATTCCGGGCATCACGCAAATCTAGCTAAGGGCGTTGATTGCGTAGTCGAGGTAGGAATTGGCTTCCACTGCGGGGTCGCCGCTCAGGCCGTGGTTGCCTTTGATGTACTTGAGAGCTTCAACGTACCAGCTAGGAGACAATTCAAATGTCCGGTTGATTTCGTCGATGCCTGCAATCAGGTACTCATCCATTGGGCCTGTGCCGCCTGCAACTAAGCAGTAGGTAACCATGCGCAGGTAGTAGCCGATGTCGCGGGCGCACTTGGCTTTACCGGTTGGGGTAGAAGCGTAGTTAGGGCCTTGCATTTGTTGGGTGTACGGGAATTTGTTGTACACTGCTTGGGCTGCACCGTCGATCAAGCGTTGAGAATTGGCTGTCAAAGCTTTGGCTGCTTCTAAGCTGGCGGTTGCTTGGCGGAAACGACCGAAAGCTGTTTGGATTTCGGTGCTGCTCAAGAAGCGGCCTTGAGAATCGGCTGCTGTGACTGCTTCAGTCAATGGGGTCTTCATGGTTTGTTTTCTCCCTAATGTTTGCGGTTTTTGTACGAGTGAAATTTGTTAAAGCCCGATCGATATATCGAATCGTTGCTTTACAAATTTGGTGGCAATGGCTGGGGTTTAGCCTACTGCGGAAGCGGCGCGATCGAAGTAGCTGCCGACTTCAGACATTAAGGAGTTGCAATCTCCACGAGTTACACCGTTAGGATCGTTAGCGATCGCCAAAGCTGCTTCTTTCATTTTTTGAACGCCGGTTGCTACGGAAGCGCCCGGTGTTCCCAATGCCAAGTAGGTTTCGCGAAGGCCGTTCAAGCAACGGTCATCTAGTACGCTGGCGTCGCCTGCGAAAATCGCGTAGGTGACATAGCGCAAGATGATTTCCATGTCGCGCAAGCAAGCTGCCATGCGGCGGCTGGTGTATGCGTTGCCGCCTGGGGCGATCAACTGAGGCTGCTCAGCAAACAAGGAGCGAGCTGCATTGGCAACAATGCTGGAAGCGTTGCTGGTGATGCGGTTTACTGTATCCATGCGCTTGTTGCTTTCTGCAACCATTTGGCTCAAGGCATCAAGTTGGCCTGTGGCCAAAAATTCGCCGCGGGCGTCAGCTTGGGAAACTACTTTTGTAAATGCGTCAAACATGAAAGAACTCTCCTACTTTGAGTTAATTGAGTTTGCTAGCGGTATAAAACCGTTAAGTTAAATTTGTTCAGGCTTTTGTGCCTGTAAGGTTTGAATGTTGACGCCAGCTAGCGTAGCTGGTCGGCTTGTTCTTTCCTTTTCCGCTACCTGTACTATTGTGACATTGCAGCGGACATTTAAGAAACCTTAGAAAATTTTACACCTTTTATGAGATGCGACAAACCTTGTTAATCAGTATTTTTGTTAACTTGAGCGTGTCGTTTCAACCTTCTGATAACCTTTATACAATGCTCTTCCACGTTTGTTTATTACAAATTATTACAGGAGCTTATACCTCTGAGAAGGTAAACCGGGGTTGGGCGAATGCGGTCAACTCTCGTTCCTGTGGTAGATGGGGGGTTGGTTGGTAAAACAAGAGTTTGATTCGATCGCCCTTTTTATGACTCTGGGCCCGCTCCGAATTGTCCCGTGGGTCGTTAGCGAAGCCCGCCCCTACGGGGGCTGCGCCAACGAAGAGGATCGCCCCTGTTGACTTTCCCAAAAAATAAAAAAGTATTAAGAAAAATTACATTAATTAATTTTTTGGGGAAAAGATGCAGCCAGAAGCAAGGGAAATGATCGGGATTCAGTCCGATCGAGAATGCCAGCAGAATTGGGTGTGGGTAGAATCGAACGGATTGCCATTGTCGATCGGCAGAACCTCAAATTTTGCCCGAAATATCAGCATTTAAAGACAAAACTCAGCCGTTGGGGCCTTGAGTAAAAGCCGAAGGAATTGCTAGTTTTCTTGTAAAGTGGATAAGTGCTGTCAGCGGTAGGTCTACAAACGGCGCGATCCTCTTCGAGGGCTTCGCTAACGAGCCGCCAGACACAGTGAAGTTAAAAGCTTCCTGGGAGACGGCATCGAACCGGGGCCCAATAAGAGTCGCAAGTTAAACAGTTTTATATTCAGAACTCAAAACTAAAAACTCTTTCACTGCCATCAGCCACATTCATCGGCTGTAGCTGTTCGGCCGCAGTCCCCTAATTGCCCTATGCTCGATCGTAATTTATGTCTTCTTTAAATTCTCCCTCTTCTTGGCACACCGTAGCAATTGACAAAACCCTCCAGCAGCTAAGCAGCAACAAAGACGCTGGCTTGAGCAGCCAACAGGTGTCAGAACGCTTGCAGCAATACGGCCCCAACGAACTCGAAGAAACAGGAGGCCGCAGTTCTTGGTCGATTTTTGTCGATCAGTTCACCAACATCATGTTGTTGATGCTGATGGGTGTGGCCGTGATTTCAGGATTCTTGGACATCCAGTCGAATACTTTTCCCAAAGATGCGATCGCCATTTTTGCGATCGTAGTGATCAACGGCATTCTCGGCTATTTCCAAGAGAAAAGTGCAGAAAAAGCCCTCGCAGCCCTCAAAAACCTCTCTTCTCCCCTAGTCCGAGTCCTGCGGGACGGCAAAACTTCGGAAATAGCAGCTAAGGAACTCGTACCCGGAGACGTGATGCTGTTAGAAGCTGGGGTAAAAATAGCCGCAGACGGACGCTTGCTCGAATCGAACAACCTGCAAGTCAGAGAATCTGCTTTGACGGGAGAAGCGATCGCAGCTACCAAGCAAGCTAATCTCGAACTTCCCGAAGATGCTTCCTTGGGCGATCGGCTTAACCTGATTTTTCATGGCACAGAAGTGGTTCAGGGACGCGCTAAGGCGATCGTCACCAACACCGGAATGCAAACTGAAATTGGCAAAATTGCCGCCATGCTTCAGTCAGTAGAAACCGAACCGACTCCCCTCCAACAACGGATGGGACAGTTAGGAAATGTTCTAGTTTCCGGTGCCCTAGCCTTAGTCGCAGTTGTTGTCATCGGCGGCATGATCACCTTCAATAACGGCGGCATCGGGTTTGATACCAGCAGGTTTCCAGAACTGTTAAAAGTTTCTCTCAGCATGGCAGTTGCTGTGGTTCCCGAAGGACTTGCCGCAGTTGTGACAGTTACTTTGGCACTCGGAACTAGGCGGATGGTGAAGCGAAATGCTCTAATTCGCAAACTTCCGGCTGTAGAAACTTTGGGTTCAGTTACTACTATTTGTTCCGACAAAACAGGTACTCTGACTCAAAATAAAATGGTAGTTCAGCTAGTCTCTACAGGCGACTGCACGATCGGCATTGGAGGCGACGGCTATGCCCCGATTGGAGATTTTACCGATCGGCATACCTCGGCCAAAATTACTAATTTAGAAGAATACCCAGAACTTGAATCTTTATTAATTGCCTGTGCAGTTTGCAACGACGCAGTATTGCAGCACGAACAGCAAGAATGGAAGATTTTGGGTGATCCTACAGAAGGAGCTCTGCTTTCTTTAGCGGGAAAAGCAGGCATTTATAAGGAACAACAGTCTCAATTGCTGCAACGCACGGCGGAGTTTCCTTTTTCTTCCGAACGCAAGCGGATGAGTGTGATTTGCGAAGTGCCTGGACATTCGGGACATTCGGGATTTCCCGCAGAAAAAGGACAACCGCAGAATTATTTGATGCTAACAAAAGGTTCTCCCGAGTTGACTTTGGAGCGCTGCAAAGGCATTATAGTTGGCGATCGAGTTGAACCTTTAACTCAGGAAATGCGCGATCGCATCCTCGCCGAAAACAACAACATGGCAAGTGGCGGTTTGCGAGTCCTCGGATTTGGCTACAAAATCTGGGAAGATGTGCCACCCGAAGGTTCCGAGGAAACCAGCGAACAAGAGATGATTTGGCTGGGACTCGTGAGTATGCTGGATGCGCCGCGCCCGGAAGTGCGAGAAGCCGTGGTGAAATGCCGCGATGCAGGGATTCGGGTGGTGATGATTACAGGAGATCACCAATTGACGGCAAAAGCCATCGCCTATGACTTAGGAATTGCCACAGAGGGCGATCGAGTTCTCACAGGTCAAGAATTAGAAAAGCTCAGCCAAGAAGACCTCAAACTGCAAGTCAAACAGGTTAGCGTTTACGCCCGCGTTTCCCCCGAACACAAATTACGCATCGTCCAAGCCTTGCAAAGTTTAGGCGAATTTGTCGCGATGACCGGCGACGGCGTTAACGATGCGCCCGCCTTAAAACAAGCCGATATCGGCATCGCGATGGGCATTACCGGCACCGATGTCAGCAAAGAAGCTAGCGATATGGTACTCCTCGACGACAACTTCGCAACTATTGTCGCCGCCGCTGAAGAAGGGCGAGTTGTTTATACCAACATTCGCCGCTTTATTAAGTACATTTTGGGTAGTAATATTGGCGAAGTTTTGACAATTGCCGCCGCACCTTTAATGGGTTTGGGAGGAGTGCCGCTAACTCCACTGCAAATTTTGTGGATGAACTTAGTCACAGACGGCGTTCCCGCTTTAGCTTTGGCGGTGGAACCTGCCGAACCGAACGTGATGAAAAAGGCTCCTTTCAGTCCGCGCGAAAGTATTTTTGCGCGGGGTTTGGGTTCTTATATGATTCGGATCGGGATTATTTTTGCAATTTTGACGATCGCCATGATGTCCTGGGCTTACGGATATACCACAAACCCCAACCATCTCGGAGATCCAGAAGCTTGGAAAACAATGGTATTTACCACTCTTTGTTTGGCACAAATGGGTCACGCGATCGCAATTCGCTCTAACACTCAGCTAACTATCGAGTTAGACCCCCGCACTAATGTTTTTGTTTGGGGAGCTGTGATTGTGACTACTGGTTTGCAATTGATGTTGATTTATGTTCCGCCGCTGAGAGCATTTTTCGGTACTCACTATTTGACGCCTTTTGAGTTACTGGTTTGCTTCGGTTTCAGTGCCCTGATGTTTGTCTGGATTGAAATGGAAAAACTGTTTGTGCGTTTGTACAAAGCTCGAAAGTAGTATTGTTAGCCGATATTTGGTTTGTAGTGAGGACTTTAGTGCGCAAAGTCAGAGGACTAAAGTCCAATGGCACTGAAATTTGGTAAATCACGGAGGTTCAAACCATTGGAAACTCATTGTATACCAGCCAATCATTCAGACTTTTTCAGTGCCATTGGACTAAAGTCCTCACTACAAACATCTCCTTGTAGGTTCGTAGTGAGGACTTCAGTCCGCATTATTCAGAGGACAATAATATCAATTCCGGTTGCATCGGAATTAATATTACCCGAAATGAGGAGACGGCAGTGCCGTGTCCCTACAATTAATCTGGCGTAGGGACAAAGGCAAAGCCGTCTCCTCTATATCATAAGGAGTGCAACCGGAATTGATATAACCAATAACTAATAACCTATTACTAATATTATGTATTTGAAAACACTGCACCTACGGCAGTTTCGGAACTACTTAGATCAAAAGGTAACGTTTGACGCTCCCAAAACCATTTTAGTAGGAAATAACGCTCAAGGAAAATCTAACTTATTAGAAGCAGTGGAGTTGCTTTCGACATTAAAAAGCCACAGAGTATCGCGCGATCGCGATTTAGTCCTCGACTCAAAGCCGATCGGGCAAATTGACGCTACACTCGATCGCCTCACAGGATCGATCGAGCTATCCTTGACTCTGCGCTCCCAGGCGCGCCGCACCTGCAAGCTCAACGGCGAACCACTACGCCGCCATTTAGACTTTTTGAGCGTCTTAAATGTCGTACAATTTTCGTGTTTGGATTTAGACTTAGTGCGCGGCGGGCCCGAAGGAAGACGCAATTGGATCGATCGGCTAGTCATCCAGTTAGAACCGATTTACGCTCACATTTTGCAGCAGTACAACCAAATTTTGCGCCAGCGAAACGCTCTGTTGAAACAGTCTAGAGAAATCAGGAAAGCAGAATTTTCCGAGACTTTTGACAAAATCCCATTTATCGGATCTGAAACTCCCGAAGACCAAAATATCGCAGAATTCCCCATCCCCAACTCCCAATCCCCCATTCCCAGTTCAGAATTAGCTTTGTGGGATGCGCAGTTGGCGACAGCCGGGGCTCGTGTGATCCGCAGGCGCGATCGCATTTTGGAGCGCTTGATGCCTTTAGCTCGCAATTGGCACGGTTCAATTAGCGGTTCAGCAGAGATTTTAGATGTGAAATACGATGCTAATATTGAAGTAGGCCCGGAATTAATTGCTAAAGACAATCTCGAAGGAGTGCGGCAAGCATTTTTAGAGAAAATTCAGCAAAGGGCGATCGCCGAAAAGTTTCAAGGAACCACCTTAGTTGGTCCCCACCGCGATGATATTATATTTACAATTAACAATACCCCAGCTCGTCAATACGCCTCCCAAGGCCAGCAGCGAACTCTCGTATTAGCATTAAAATTAGCCGAATTGCAGCTTATTGAAGAAGTCGTCGGCGAAGCACCTTTACTCTTACTCGACGACGTACTTGCAGAACTCGATTTGAGCCGCCAAAATCAACTATTAGAAACAATTCAAGAACGATTTCAAACTCTGATTACTACAACTCACCTAGGCGCTTTTGACAGTCAGTGGCTGCAACAAACCCAAATTCTCTCCGTCGTTGGTGGACAAATTAATCAATTTTAGATTTAAGAGTTGATATTAATAAATCATATTATGTCCGCTCAATTACCCAGGGTAAAAACAGTTTGATCCTTTGGACTTTAGTCCTCTGACGGATGCGGACTAAAGTCCTTACTACCAACCAATTTGATTGTAGTTGTTCTCTTCGGATATGATATCAATCTATGTGAGATTGACAAATTATACTTTTCATGGTAATGCGATAAAATTAATCAAAATTTGACATAATTAGCTCAATTCGAGATAGGATAAAGATTAATTTTGATTGCCGCTTTCGCTTCCATTTTTCTACACCTTATGAAGCATTACATTTCCCGTCTGTTAGCCCTGGTATTAGTTGTTGTCATCGGCGTAGCGGGCTGTACCAATGTTCCGGCCACTCTGAGTGGAAATTACGGTCAAGACACATTAGCATTAGTCAAAAGCTTGAGAACAGCGCTCACTTTGCCAGAGGGCGCGCCCGAAAAAGCAGCCGCTCAAGCCGCTGCTCGTTCAAGTATCAACGATTTTTTTGCTGCGTACCGCCGCGATCCCGCTCTTACTAAGCTCGCATCTTTCACGACAATGCGCACCGCATTAAACTCTTTGGCTGGACATTACAGTTCCTATCCAAACCGTCCAGTTCCTGAAAAGTTGAAAAAGCGTCTTGAGTCAGAATTTCAGCAGGTAGAAAATGCTCTCACCAGAGGGTCTTAAGTCTCAAAATTTAGGGATAAAAGATAAATTTTAATAGTTAATCTTTCATCCTTAATATTTGAGTATCAACAATTTTTAGTAGAAATATCAACTGTTTTTAGCGCCCAGTGTACCTAGGCGCTTTTTTTGCTTCATTTAGCCGTAGGGTGCGTCGCCATCGACAACCATAAATAAAGATCGACTTTTCGAGCAGCGACGCACCTGTAGTTACAGGGTTTAACTAATAGACAAGATTGCAAAATTCATTTCAATCAAATTTTGTAACAGGCTCTCCGGCCTGTTCCACAAGAAATATTTTTTGTGTGGGACGGGCATCTTGCCTGTCCTAGTTATCTTTGCAATAGGTCTAATACCATTTATAAAAATTTGTGCTACAAAACAAGCTTGGGGTTTGTTTCCACTAGCCCCACGTGTAAGGTGCGTCGAGAAAGAGATTGTCGATTGAATGCGAGGGCTTAAGAATGGCGACGCACCCTACCAATACTTAGAAATGATATAAATTCCCGCCAGACAGAATTTGCATTGTGCGATCGACTTGTGCCATAACTAGGTCAACCAAAAAATCAGAAAATCAGTGGCTGCTCGTTAAGGGCGATGGCGTCTCGCCCCGCAAGCTACGGCACTTCCGGCGATCGCCACCCAGTTTAAACCAAAAAACCCCATTTAATTCTCCCATGAAAATTGCACCAACTCGCATCGCCAAATTGCCACACCAGCGACGCTTTTTAAGTGCGGTAACTGCTGTTTTAACCAGTAGCTTCATCAGCCAGCTTGTTTTGCCATTCATCGAAAATCAACCAGCATTTGCCGAAACATCAGCCTATTGCCAATTATCCAAACAGCAGGTAAATCAAAAAGAAGACTTGCGCCGCGCCGCGCTGTCAGGAAAGCCGGAATCTCAACAAGCATACTTTGCCGTTTTGAGCAAACACGCGCGGGAAATAGCAGAATGCCGCCAAAAAACTTGGCCCGAAACCCAAGCAGTTTGGCTGCGTTTGTATCCCTGCGATGTCAGGCCCGGAGAAATCGATCGCGTATTAGACAAAGTTGTGAATAAAGGCTACAACCAAGTCTATATCGAGGTATTTTACGACGGACAAGTGCTGCTCCCAGTCGCGGACAACCCAACTGCTTGGCCTTCGGTTTTAAGAAATCGTGGCTATGAAAAGTATGATTTGTTGGAAAAGGCGATCGCCAAAGGCAAACAGCGAGGATTAAAAGTATACGCCTGGTTATTTACCATGAACTTTGGCTATACCTATGCTCAGCGTTCCGACAGACAGCAAACCCTTGCCCGCAACGGTAAAAATCAGACAAGTTTAACAGTAGTTCAAGACGCGGGTTTAGACGACCAAACCGGAGAAAGTCACGCCACACACGCCTTTGTTGACCCCTACAATCCGCAAGCAAAGCAAGACTATTCTTTATTGGTCAATCAAATAGTCAAGCGCAAGCCGCAAGGAATGTTATTCGACTACATTCGCTATGTAAGGGGCGTCGGGCCTGCTTCCGTTGCTACCAAAGTTCAAGACTTGTGGATTTACGGTTCAGCATCACAACAAATGCTTTTACAGCGGGCTAACAATCAGCAAGGGCGAGATTTAATCCAGCGATATTTGACTAAAGGATTTATCAACACTAATGATGTTCAAGCAGTAGTCAAACAATATCCGACCGAGCTAGAACCTCTTTGGCAGGGACGAATTCCCCGCCCAATGCCGATCGCAACTCCAGCCTCTCGAAAGCAGAATCCTACATCAAGAGCAGCTTCAAAAACTCCCGCTACAAAATCGCCAAATACTCCAACACCTACCCGACAACTTCCCGATACTGGTACTCTGCAAAAAGACCTCTGGCAACTGAGTATTGGTCACGCAGTCCAAGGCATTTTAGATTTTTTCGGAATGGCAACCCAACCTGCTCAAAAGATGGGAATTCCTGTAGGAGCGGTATTTTTTCCCAATGGAAATCAAAAGATCAATCAAGGGGGATTTGATTCGAGATTGCAGCCTTGGGACAGGTTTCCGGCTGGTGTGGAATTCCACGCGATGTCTTACGGAAATTGCGGGAATGTAAGCTGTATTGTGCCACAGGTGCAGCGGACGTTGAGTTTAGCACCTCGGGGAGCAAAAATCATTCCGGCGATCGCCGGAGACTGGGGGAAATCTCTAAAAAATCGGCCGTCTTTGGAAATACAAATGCAGGCAATTCGCTCTGCAACGCCGCAAATTAATGCGGTGAGCCATTTCTCTTTTGGATGGCAAGAACCGGAGGATGAAAGGGCGCGGCAAACTTGTAGGTTGTAGATAGTTGTAGTTGTAGAGATGCGATTTGTAGCGTCTCTACAAGGGGCAATTTGTGCGATAATTTTTGAAAATGTTCCTTTCTGTTAGGAGCCGATCGTCATCCAAGTTTTATTAGTACAATAGGGGATTATAATCAAATTCAACACAAAGGAGTATTTCCTATGGTAAATCAGTCACAACCATATCAGCAAGTATCCAACCCAGATTCGATTGATGACTTAAATTGGAGTCAAGAAGAAGATAACGGTGATGAACCCTATGAAACAGACAGATTGATATATGATCCTGAAAAAATAAATATTTTTACCAAAGAACCAACTATTGAGCAACTCCTAAGAAGAATCGATGAGGCAGCTCTTGACTTAGCACCAGACTTTCAGCGTCATGCAAACATCTGGAAAAATGACGCTAAAAGCAGACTGATTGAGTCGATCCTGATTCGGATTCCATTACCAGCTTTTTATATTGATGCAACTGATGAAGATAAATGGTTGGTTGTGGATGGATTGCAGCGCCTATCTGCTCTCAAGCAATTTATGAGCGATAAAACACTTAGGTTATGCGGACTAGAATATTTAACCAATTTTGATGGCAAAACTTATGATGAAATAGAACGCCGATACCAGCGTCGCATTCAAGAAACTCAGGTGACAGTTTATTTGATTGAAAAAGGTACGCCTCCTGAAGTTAAATATAACATTTTTAAACGCATTAATACAGGGGGATTACCCATGACTCCCCAAGAACTGCGCCATGCTCTCAACCCCGGTAAGGCAACAAAGTTTTTAGCTCAACTTGCGACATCTAATGAATTCGAGCAAGTGACTAATCTCAGCAAGTTGCGTAAAATGCGGATGGACGATCGAGAATTCATACTCGGTTTTTTAGCATTTACGCTTACATCTTATAAAGATTATCAATCTGGTACTAGAAATTTATTTTTAAGTAAAGCGTTGTCTAAGATTAATAATATGTCTGAATCGGAATTACAAAAAATTGAAAATATTTTCAAAAAAGCTATGATTGCAGCATGGGAAATCTTTGGGAAAAATGCCTTCCGTAAAATTTCTGAATACCAAACCAAAATGTTTCCAATTAATAAAGCATTATTTGAAGTTTGGTCAGTCAACCTCAGTTTACTTAACGATGAGCAAATTGACATTTTGAAACAACGAAAGGATAATTTGATGGAAAATTTTAGAAAATATGTAGATAGCGATCGAGATTTTTCGACTTCTATCTCTCAAGCAGCGGAAAAAATCGAGTACAGATTTATGATAATTGAACAAATAATTAAAGAGGTTCTGGCATGATTACTTCGCTACACTTGCTCAACTTCAAACCTTTTGCGAGTCAGTTATTGCAATTCAAAAAACTCACTTTGTTTTCCGGTTTAAACAGCACTGGCAAATCTTCTGTTATGCAATCGCTCCTGCTGCTACGACAATCTTATCAACAGGGTTTGTTGCCAGAAAAAGGGTTGGCACTTAATGGAGATTTTGTGAATGTTGGTACTGCTCAAGATGCACTTTTTGAGGGGGCAAAAGAGGACTTGATTGGTTTTGGTATAGTTTTGGAAAATAACAACAAAGCGGTATGGCATTTCAAATATGATAGAGAGGTAGATGTGTTGAGCATTGACTCAGAACCAGTTAGCTCGGAAGTATATCAATCGAATCTTTTTGGCAATAAATTTCATTATCTTCAGGCCGAACGGATCGGGCCGCGCCCATTTAATGAAATGTCAGATTACCAAGTACGACAGCTTGGTCAATTGGGTATCAAAGGTGAATATGCTGCTCATTTTCTTGCTATTAATGGACAGAAAGCTATTCCAAATAGTGGTCTCAGCCATCCCGAGGTAAAATCAAAGACTCAAAGAGACCTATCTTCGGCAAAATCAATGGATTTAATCGACCAAGTTGAGGCATGGATGGGAGAAATTAGTCCGGGTACGCGTCTCAAAATTGACGCCAAGTCTGATGTCGATTTGATGAGTTTTCAATATTCTTATGGGGATAGTAATCCTTACCGTGCAACTAATGTGGGATTTGGAATTAGCTACACTTTACCAATTATTGTAGCGGCACTTGCATCAACACCTGGTACAATCATTTTAATTGAAAATCCAGAAGCGCATCTCCACCCCAAAGGACAAGTTAAAATGGGTCAATTATTAGGTTTGGCTGCTAGCGGTGGCGTTCAAGTTGTGATAGAAACTCACAGCGATCATGTTTTAAATGGGATTCGTCTTGCGGTTCACGGGGGCAAACTTGACCCGAAAGATGTTCAATTGCATTACTTCCAGCGTCAAAATAAAGAAGGACAAGCTGTGACTGAGGTAATATCGCCAAAAATCGATCGCAACGGACGAATTGATCGCTGGCCCGATGGTTTTTTTGATGAATGGGATAACAGCTTGGAGATTTTGTTGGAACCTGCGGTGGAAGGAGAGTAAGCGATGGATTTGGAGATGGTGTTTAATGAACTATCCGCGCAAAATCTTGCTTCTGATATTTCTATAGCACGACAATGGATGTCAGACTTGATTAGTACGATGCGTGAAGCTAAACGGTGTGGATTAAAGGGAATTCGCACTCAAGCAGATTTTCATGCTATGGTACTTGCAGAAAACTATCCTCTTTCTCGTTGGCGTAATGATAATGAAGTTAATAGAGAAGAGCGGACTTTTCTGAGGACTCTGGCAACTAAATCTCCTTTGTCCGTTGATATTCCCAATCTAGAAATTAAAATAAAAGTTGAAAATCCCGATTGTGAGTTGAGTTTAGAGGGTAGCCAAGCAGAAGGCTTTAAGTTTGCTTACTACCTTGAAATATTGGCAATTAGTCTGACTTCAGACTCGCTATGGAATAGCAATCGCATTAAGTTAGAATTGCTCCAAATTGATGAACAGGGAGAACTGATACAAGAAAGTGTAGAGGTTTCTCATGCTAGTCATAAAAACCATGTTCTCGAACACGCTGATTGGATTCAGAAACGTCAGAAAACAGCGGTGGCTAATGGTTTAGAGCTTTGGAACCGTCGAGTTGAGTTATTCTCCTGCCTGGAATTTTGCGATCGCACTAGCGAACAAATACAAAGCCTTATCGATCCCAAAATGTTACGACAAGTTGTCAGAAAGTTATTTGAGCTTGATGAATTATCTAAAATCTGGACAGACGGAGCACTAAATTTAGATAATCTTCCTAGTAAGGCATCTCCAGAGAGTGAGTCAAGGCTTAAGCAGTTTAGAGAGCAACTAAATATTCAGTGTCTTGACGGCAAAAAGCGTATTTTCAGTTTGCACATCCGCATGACACCGGGAGCTTGGCGACTCCATTTCTGCACGGAATTAGGGCCGGGAAAGATAATCATTGGGTATATCGGCCCCAAAATAGAATGATTTACAGAAAATTTCTGATCGTAAATCCTAATCAACCGACATCTCAACAAAATTAACTTGTTCTGTATTTCATTGGCGTTTTGCAGATTATAAAACGGCTGAGTCAATTGCCAGACTAGCAATAAAAGCCATTTTGAGTTATCTTTCAAAGCAGACAATATCTAATATCTCAAATTTGAAACTGGTGCGAGCATGGTAAATTACTGGATAGTCGGCGCTGTAGCAATAGCTTCTGTCTGCTGGGCAGAAATCATACGAGACTTTTATCACGTCGCGTCTCATTATTGGGCACCGCTGCAAAAGCTACACAATTGGCATCACCGCGTTTTCCGCCCGAACTTGACGGCTGTAAGTGAGGAAATTTATAAGCAAGCACACTGGCGTCACGATGTGCCCGAAGCTGCGGCAATGTTGGTTTTAGGCTTGTTGCTGTGGGTTTTAGCTTATTTTGCGTTGCCGACATATCACTGGGGCGCAGCAGCGGGTTGTATTTATACTTTAGGCTTTTTGTTGAGTGCGATCGCCCGGGCGATCGGCATCAAAGGCGCAGACGAGTTAACCGACATCACCCACCAACCGGGAGACTTCTTGACTCCCCCTGGCAACTGGTTCGTGAATAAACCTTACCACTGGAAGCATCATTTCGACAATCAAAATGCTTACTATTGCGGTACTTTCACTTTAATAGATAAACTTATGGGCACAGCACTTTCTCTCAAAGGCAAAACTGTAGCCGTCACCGGCGCATCGGGAACTTTGGGGCGTTTGCTTCTGAAACATCTGCACAAAGCTGGTGCAAAAGTGATCGCCCTCTCCTCTGGAAATGAGGAAATTACTTTGAATGTAGACGGCGAGATTTTGCCTGTAAAAACCGTAATTTGGCAAGTTGGCGAAGAGGCGGATTTAGCCAAATTGTTAGAAAAAATTGATATTCTGGTGATCAATCACGGGATTAATGTACAAGGATCGAGAACTGGAGAGGCGATCGCCAACTCATACGAAATTAACACTTTTTCGGCGTGGCGGCTGATGGAACTGTTTTTCTTAACAGTCCGCACTAACCAAAACATTGCTTGCAAAGAAGTCTGGATCAACACTTCAGAAGCAGAAGTGATTCCCGCTGTCAGTCCCCTGTACGAACTAAGCAAACGCGCCTTGGGAGATTTAGTCACCCTACGCCGACTGGATGCACCGTGCATCGTGCGTAAACTGATTTTAGGGCCGTTTAAAAGCAACTTAAACCCGATCGGCATTATGTCGCCAGATTGGGTAGCGCAGCAAATTGTCAAACAAGCTTCATCAGATGCTCGCAATATCATCGTGACAATTAATCCTTTGACTTTTATTGTTTTCCCAGTTAAAGAATTCTTTGTTTCTCTCTATTTTCAAATCTTTAGCCGGAAAGCAATTTCAGACATTAAAGCAGCGGCGACATCGAAAAAATCCAGTGTTGAAGCTAAGATTAATTAATCTCAAATCCGGTACCACCGGAATTAATATTACCCGCAATCAGGACACGGCAGTGCCGTGTCCCTACAATTAATTGGGGTAGGGACACGGCACTGCCGTGTCCTCCATTTCTATCATCAGGAGTGTTACCGGAATTGATCTAACTAATTACTAACCTCGGCCATTTCAATCACGCGGCCATCATAATCCTTGACCAAAAAATTCAGCGGCTTTTCCCGGCGAATTTTATAACTAATGCCGCGAGTTTGTACCCTCATCAATAGCTGATCCAAGCAATCGCGATCGAAACAAACATGACGCTGGCGATTTTTTTCGCCTTCACCAGCCCCGCTAATGATGTGCAGTTGGGTATTTTTCATCAACTGATACCACAAACCCTCGGGACTCCCCATCGTTTGAGTGCTCGTTCCTCTCCCGACATTCGGAGACAAATACAGGGGATCGATACCAGTTGTCCCCAAGGTTTGCTCGTAATTGTAGTAGTAGTGCAGTGGCACTTCTGCTACAGGCAGGCTTAGCATACCTTCATAGAACTCTCTGGCTTGCCCGAGATCCGATACCATCACTGTGTGTACCTTCGGAGCACTGGTGAGAAACATCCACATCGCGCCCGCATAGGCGGCCAGCAGCATCACCATAATCCCTTGAGTCGAAAATAAGCTGTCCAGGGGTAAGTCGGGCAAAAAAGAACTCAGGTACAAGGGCCCCAGTCCAAAAGGAATAAAACTAACGACTAGAATCATGAATTATAAGCAAGGGTAAACAACGAAATTTATGAAGATTGCAGTCGCGATCGCCCGCGAGACTTAAACTATTAGCTTAGCCATCTATGTTAGCAAAAACTAGCGGTTAGGTCGGAACCCGATGAAAGTCTTTGTCTACGGCACTCTCAAACCGGGGGAGTGCAACTACGTCCGCTATTGCGAAGGAAAGGTTGTGGATGCTTGTCCCGCGATCGCCCGGGGTGAACTTTTTGCACTGCCGATCGGCTATCCTGCGATGGTGGCCGCAGAAGGGACTGTCTCAGGTTTTCTCCTCTGTTTCCCAAATTCCGCTATTTTGGACGATTTAGACCGACTTGAAGACTACAATCCGCTGCGGGAACCGACGGAAAACGAGTATCAGCGGCAGGAAATTGAAATCTTCGATCGACACCTCAGACCTTTAGCCACGGCTTGGGCTTACTTTATGTTACCCGATCGCGTTCGTGCTCTCGGAGGCATCTGGCTGCCCGATGGCAGGTGGGAAAATCGCTTTTTCACCTAATAACAATGGTTAATGCCGATTATGTTGGTAAATTGTCATTGCCCTACAGCAGGAAATTGAAGAAACATTGTTGTTGCAGATCGCCAATATCGAAAAAACAGGTCAAAAGTGCGATCGCCCTCTCCTTCGCCTTAACACTTGAGAGGCAGTGAAAATGATATAATGGCTAAAAGTTATTAGAAGTAAAGATCATGAACATTACTCTAAAACCCGATCATAATCAATTCATTGAAGCGCAAGTCAAAAGCGGTAAATATTCTTCGGTGGATGAGGTAATTGCGGCGGCGCTGGAACTACTGGCAGATAGAAGCGAACACCCACAGAGCGATCGTTATCAAGAATGGGTTGATGAAACTCGTCCAAAAGTAGCAGCAGGACTAGCTCAGCTTGAACGTGGCGAAGGAATTGATGGGGAAACAGCTATAGCTACATTGAAAGAAAAATACAGTTAAACCTGTTCTATGGGGATATCTTAGCCTTGTGAGGATGAAAATCTTCTGGTTATAAACCGGGAAATTATCAAAGAATACATCCACTTTCAAAAATTAGTGAAAATTGAAAAAGCCCCCTTTTTTAGGGAGCTTAACAACTTCGTTATTGCTCAAAACAGAAATCCTACTGCGCTTTTGGCAATGATTTGTGAGGGCTTGCTACAGCAGCTTTGGGAATATCCATGATCGGTGCATTCACCCCAAGCATCAAATCGTTGGGATTAACAATCTCGACTAAAGGCTCATTCAAAGCCACAATCAAACCGTCAGATTCAGCAGGAACGGGCGATCGAGCAAACTGCGGAGCAAACGATTGGCGGCCGCCAGCGACACCAGCCACTGTCGCAATCAACAAAGCTGCGATAGCGCCTCCACCCCAAATCAAATTGCGTTTCGACTTGCGTTCCACCCGCTGCAAAACCTTCGCAGCCAACTCCTGTGCAGATTGTTCGGAAGTCGGCACTGGTATTGACTGAAAACTCCGCTGCATCATCATCAGTCGCGAGTACAAACGCTTCGTAGTTGCATCATTTGTCAGTAATTCCTCAACTTCTCGGCGTTCTGCCGCCGTCACTTCGCCGTCGATGTAGGCACTCAGCAATTCAAAGCGATCGCGCATCATAGTAGTTACATTGCCTTGGGGATAGTTGTTGTTAGCTTGATTCTCAGCGAGCGAATCCCCGATACCTTGCTGATTCTGATCTTTAGCTGATTCAAAGTTAGAATTCATATTTCATACCACTTGTTCAATTAGAAGAAAAGACGCGATCTCTATTAAGATGATTTACTGCTTATTTATATTGTAAATTAGAAGTTTTGATGTCACAGCAAACATCACCAAATCTTCTTGAGCCTCGTCTGAAATCACTCTTGCTAATTACCGTCGATATATTTTTGCAATTGCAACTGCAACCTTTGGCGAGCTCTAGCAATTCTCGACTTGACAGTTCCCAGAGAAACTCCAGTCATTTCCGCTATTTCCTCATAGGCTAAACCTTCAATTTCTCTCAAAACAATTGTCGTGCGGAATACTTCCGGCAAATCGGCGATCGCCGATCGCAACTCATCGTAAAATTCTCTAGTCGTCAAATCTTCATCAGGCCCCGGACTGTCAGCCGGAAGTTCCCAATCAATCTCCCCATCTTCCAGAGCACGGGGTACATCTAGCGATAGCGGAGTTCGCACCCGCTTGCGCTTTCGCAACTCATCGTAAAACAGATTAGTTGCGATGCGGCTCAGCCAGCCCCGAAATTTAACAGGCTCTTGCAAGCGGTTAACATTGCGATAGACTCGAATCCAGACTTCCTGAGCCAAGTCTGCTCGGTCTTGCCAGTCAGGGGCTAAGTGATAGAGAACCCTGTCTACATGGGATTGATACCGCTTTAACAATTCTGAAAAAACAGTGGTCTCAGGTCGATTTCCTTCCTGACACCGCAACACCAAGTCATAGTTAGAGAGTTTTTCGGCTGGCAATTGCACTCTTTGAACGGTCGCCACAACCGCAGACCAGGACACAGAAATAAAGTCGCTCATGTGTGGAATTAGCTCATCGAACATTCCACTTTTTTTGACGCTGGTCGATCGCGATTGGTTCCTACACTCGGAAATTGCGATCGACTCCAATCATCAGACAGTCTTTTCAGACTAATCACCAACAACCTCGCACGCTCCAATACTAACCCAACTACTAGAACCATCGGCCCAATGTTCCTTTTTCCAAATCGGTACATTGTGTTTGAGCGTATCTATGGCGTACTGGCAAGCTGCAAACGCCTCCCCGCGGTGCGGACAGCCCACAGCCACCAGTACGCTGATTTCTCCCACGTGTAAATGTCCGACGCGGTGGTGAATGACAACCCGATTGACATCTGCCCACTGGCGGCGGATTTCAGTCGCAATTTGCTGGAATACTCGCACGGCCATCGGTTCGTAGGCTTGATATTCTAGGGAAACCACAGCTTGACCGTCTGTTTGGTTGCGGACTGTACCGCTCATCATTACTACGGCTCCGTTAGCGGGGTCGTCCGCCAAAGTGTAGATTTCCTCTACAGACAAAGGGGCTAAGGTGATGGCGAGGCTGTCTGATTCATGGCGTTGAGGAATTGTGCCGATCGAAAGTGCAGAAAGAGAGCTCATTGCTTTGAGGTGGTGCTGGAGGAGTTGATCGATCTTGACACAAATCAAGGCGCGATCGATTGATCTGCATCCTCGTCTGGGCCACAGCAAGGCTAATCTCTAGCAAAATCTCGTAGCACAGGTGAGGGTTCTGGGTCATCATCCCGAACTTCTGCACCAATGCTATCCAAACCAATATAACTCGCCCGAACAAAATTAAGAGTTTAAAGATGAGCAGGAGACTTGTTCGATCGCATAAATGTCGATCGGGCTGTAGCAGATCAATAAGTAAGCAGACCAAAATTAAGTAGTCTCATTCCCAACTCGCAGCAAGCAATCTCCAACCCCAAGCGATTACTTCATTCCCTTTTTAAAGACACAGTTAAATTTAATTTTGCGCGGAGTACCGATCCGGATCGCCCAAGTTTTTAGAAGCATATGTAAACTTTATTTATTTTTTTGCTCCAGAAAGCTACTTAAATGACATGATGTACCTGTGCAGATTTCAGGCTAATTATTGGATACTCAGTAAAAGCAAGACCGTACCCGCTCTTGTGCATTTTCTGATATACAAATTAATGGTTTTGACTGTCGATCGAGGTTTTGACCTGAGTTTGCACCAAAAAACCTTAATAATAATCACGAGGAAACTATGGAAGCACTAGCATTGAGCCACTCTTTTGTTGCTTATGAATCTCCAGAGTCCGAGCTCCAACTGGAATTGAAAATTCCTAAATCTGCCGTGATAGGCGTTGCAGGTATGGCAGTAGCCCTGTCTGTTCTGAGTATCAGTGGCGAAGCACAGGCAAGTTGCCACTACAAGCGCTGCGGCGGCAGCCATAGCCATCACAGCTACGGCGAAGTTACCACTAATGGTGGCCGGCTGAATATCCGCCACCGGGCTAGTAAGTGTTCTTCGGTCATCGGCAAGTTATACAATGGAGACAATGTGAAATTGACCGGTCGCTACAGAAACGGCTGGGCAGAACTTGCAGGTGGTGGCTGGGTTTCTACTGCGTGGCTCGGCTAATTCTTAACTAGAACAATTTAGATTTCTAGAAAAAGTTGTAATCGTTACTCGGTCAGACGGGTAACGATTATTTTAAGGATTATTTTAAAGGAACGACGATCGAGCCGGAAAATAATCGAAGATCAGAAATAAATCACTAACAACTAACAACCTAAACTCTACCGCCGCCGATCAAGTACAGCAACGCCATCCGTACCGCCACGCCGCTCGTAACTTGCTGAGAAATCAGGCTAAACTGGGGGTCGTCCATCAAGTCCGAACTAATTTCGACGCCCCGGTTAACTGGGCCAGGGTGCAACACCTTCACATTTGGCTTGCAGTGTTTGAGCCGATCGCGCGTCACCCCATACAAAGAGTGATACTCTCGTAAGCTCGGCAGTAAATGCTCGCTCATCCGTTCCTTTTGCAGCCGTAAAGTCATCACAAAATCGGCATCGGCCAAAGCAGGTTCAAGCTGCCAGTGCAAAAATAACTTGCCTTCCCTACCGTCGCCGCATTCAGCAAACAACAGCGGCAACAAAGTCGGCGGCCCGGCCAAATGAACCTCTGCCCCCGAAGCCGTGAGACTCCAAATATTAGACCTCGCCACCCGCGAATGCAAGATATCCCCCACCAATGCAATTTTTTTGCCCGCTAAAAGTTTTAGTCTGGGACTTTCGGCATCTAATAGAGAACAGATAGTAAATAAATCTAGCAAACCTTGTGACGGGTGTTCGTGCTGACCATCTCCAGCATTGAGAACGCTGACTCTCGAACCCAAACGATCCATTTCTGAAGCAATTGTACTGGGAACGCCAGCCTGTCCGTGGCGAATTACCATCAAATCTGTTCCCATCGCCAGATAAGTCTTGGCCGTATCCAGAATAGTCTCCCCCTTTGTCAGAGAAGAACTGCCGGGGGTAAAATTTAGCGTATCCGCCGACAGCCGCTTCGCCGCCAACTCAAAACTGTTGCGAGTCCGGGTAGAAGGTTCAAAAAACAAATTCGCGACCACTTGACCCTGCAAAGCCGGCACTTTCTTGGTGCGGCGGCCGAGCACCTCCCGAAAACTGGCCGCAGTTTGCAGCACCGTATCGTATTCGTCGGAGGTAAAATCAGCCAGAGTGAGAATGTGTCGCCTTGTCCAAGTCATACAATTTTAGATTTGAGATTTGAGATTTGCTGAATTCGGATGGTTGATGAGTTTGGAACTTGTCTGTACGTCTGTGTTTGGCTGGCTAGAATGTTCGATCGACCATTCAAGGCGATTCCAATCAACAGTATCCAACAATTTTTGACCACCTTTGTCGCTGGTAGAGTTATAATTATTTTGGGTAGCTCAGAACGCCACTCTCAAACCTTCCGCCAGCGTCGAGACTAAAACAGGTGCAGTTTATTCACCCGAAACCCGAAATTAAGCTGTAGCAGCCGCATAGCAGTAATTGCTGTTTCTGGCGAAGTCAGCTTTGTCAAAAACAAGCCGAACGCAGTCCTTGCATATGCTACTATTTGGAAACAATCGAAGCGACAAACCTCCTACTGCCGATCGACTGCATATATCGACTGCACACAACGAGACATTTTAAAGATCATTAATTCTTTGAAATCGCTCTAGACTCTTTAGTCTTGCTTATCAGAAATTTGGGTAAAAACCCCGTCCTTCTAGGACGGCTTTGGGTTAAAACTAGAATGTCTACAGGCTCAAAACACGTTGAAATAGCTACGTTGAGAAGCGCACCTAGACAGTTCAGGGGGGCAATGCAAAGAGTGTAACCCTGAAGACAAACAAGTTAAACTTGTGCACTGAAAGTCGCCGAGCGGGCATTGGGAGACTCTAAACGAGCGTGGAGCGAAGGTCAGACTACTTAGGGAGCATCTTTGCTGTGAAGCGTTAAGGAATCACTGCAATTTTAGGGCGGTGAGGTATGTCAAAACTCCTTGTCAAAACGAACTGTGTTAAGATACAACTTGAATATGTAGCTTCCCGACAAAAATCTACACGTATCTTGGCGAGACTGTTCTTGGCGAAACTGCGGTAAAAAGTGTGAGCTCTTAAGTGGTAATTACACAAAATTTAAACAATTCAAGAGGTATTATGAGCCAGCAGGTTATACAGCCGATGGTTAAGTTTCAGCGTCAGGTGCACTCTCTCGTCACGTCTGACATTATTAAGCCCACAGATAGCATTTGGAAAATTGCTCTGCTTTATGGCGACGAATGGCCTTACTGGAAACAGCAACTCCTAGAGTTTGATTTTTCTATGCAAGACCCCGTTAGCGAGTTGATAGCTGTAGAAGCTTGGGACGAGGAATAACACACCAGACGCAGGAGTTCGGTGTTTTGGAGAAATGAAAGGGCGATCGGCTAAATTTGAGCGATAAATTTTCCCTTGCTAACTTCTTCCTTCTTCCTTCTTCCCTCTTCCTTCTTCCCTCTTCCTTCCCTTACAGGCAAGTTGCTAAAGCTCGTGCTAATTGTTGAGCAGTTTGAAAGCGATCGCCCGGTTTAGCTGCTGTGGTTCGCAAAATGATCTCCCGCAGCGCAGGTGCGATCGTCGGAATATTTTCGAGCTTAAACCCGTAACCTCTAGCTATTTTTCCGTAAAACTTTTGAGGGCTTTCGGCCGTCAGCAAAAAAATCAAAGTAGGCCCAATAGCATATAAATCCGATTGAGGGAGAGGCTGTCCTCGGTCTTGTTCTGGTGCGGTGTAGCCTTCAACGCCGATGCGAGTGCCCGGAGGAGTGCCGATTTCTTTAACGGCGCCAAAATCCAGCACTGTAATGGCATTGTCCCGGTGTCGCACTAGCAAATTGGCAGGTTTAATATCCCGGTGGACGATCGGGGGTTTTTGAGAGTGAATGTAGTCCAAAATTTCACAGGTTTGGATCATCCACTCGATCGCCTGTTGGGGAGGAACAGGCCCGCGGTTGTAGATGCGTTTTTCTAAATCTTCGCCGTGGAGCATTTCCATCACCAAGTATTTTTTGCCCCCTTCCACAAAAAAGTCGAAAAACTGAGGAATTCCCGGATGGTGGAGGGCTTTAAGAGTTTTAGCTTCACGTTCAAACAGTTCTTGAGCTTTGGCTATTTGAGCCATGTCAGCATTCATTTCCTTGAGGACTACCAGAGAAGCTGCGGGGGAACTTCCGGGTTTTTGAGCTTTCGCGAGCTCTCGATCCCAGGCTAAAGTTGTTGTCCCCATACCACCTTGGCCCAAAGTTCGGAGGACTTGGTAGTGGCGCACAGTCCGATCGACTTTAATCGGTTCGCCGCAGTGGATGCAGAACAAATTCCCCGGCGGGTTTCCGGCGTGGGTGCACCTCGGGGTGGCGAGATTGAGGCTGGGACTCGCCTCAATTTTGCCGCCGAGTTCAATAGTAGTAGCTTGGAAATGCAGAGTTGGCCCGCCCCGCGCCAATTGGATCAGAGCACCGTCGGATATCCAACCCTGAGACATCAGAATACTGTTAACAAAAGTGCCATTTGTCCCGGAATTGACTAAGTACCACTGACTGGAGGTGCCGCTTTTAACTCTTTGCAACTCCAAGTGCTCCCGCGACACTAGAGCATTGGGGATCACAACGTGATTTTCAGGAGAGCGGCCAATGCGCACAATGGACTCGCTCTCGAAACTCCACTGTTGCAGGGGGGTCTGTTTTTCTGGGTCTAAAAGAGTCAGCAGCATTTTTGATAGATGTGATTAATCTCCCACATGAGAGTGATACAAAGTGGACAATACTGATACGTACAACTTTTCTCAGCTAAATTAGGTGCTTCTGGGCATCGGGCATCGGGCATCGGGCATTGTTGCTTCTTTTTCCTTGTCTTAATTGAATTGGACATACCTCGCTTCACAAGAAAGCCGCTATAAGACCGATCGGAAACTTATTTCCTACTTATTAGGGAGTCGGCTCTTTCTAGTCTACAGGTGTGAATTCAGGACGACGCATTCTGATTCGCCGATCGTGCGAATGATCTCAAATCCCGTAGCATCGGAATTATTAGTAGCCCAAATTCGGAGACGGCGAGTGCCTTTGTCCCTACAATTAATCGGGCGTAGGGACAAAGGCACTCGCCGTCTCCTCGCTGATCATGTCTGAGTGCAACCGGAATTGAAAAGTTTATACCATTTTTTTAAAGATGTGCTATGGATGAACTCTTAGCCCCCCCCCGAACTCGCGGGGGGGTTGGGGGGGTAATCTCTAGCGCTACTTTATGAAATTGGTATTAGAGAATCCAAATTCTAAAATCGAAATGCGCCTACCTGTGCCCGAACGATAATTGCCGTGATATTGTCGTGACCGTTGTATTTGTTACCCAGTTCAATCAAATCGGCAACTCCCTCGTCAAGATTAGCTTGGGGATTGAACAGGGGTTCGAGAGTGCTGCGCCAGTGAGTTTCCAATAAATCATTATCTGTCAGCCCGTCGGAGGCCAAAATCAATAAAGTATCTTCGCACAAGTCTAAAAACTGCACATCAGGCTTGAGAAAATTACCGTCTCGCGGGCCGATGGCTTGAGTTAGTTGATAGGCGTCGGGGCGGGAATAAGCTGTTTCCGGGTCAACCCCGCGCTTAATTTCGCGCTGGCCAACTTCGTGATCTGAGGTAATTTTTTCGAGGGGCTGTCCCTTTCGGAGTCGGTAGAGGCGGCTGTCGCCGACGTGGGCTACGGCGAATTTGGTGCCTTGAATTAAGACGGCGACTAGGGTTGTACCCATGCGGGCGCTGCCGGAACGGCCGTCCTTTTGATTTATTTCAAAGATGGCTTTGTTGGCTAGCAGCACTCCCTCGCGGATGGTGTCTGAGTCGGGGAGTTGATTTTCCCAACTGGTTTGAAAGAATTCTCTGAGGGTTTCGGCGGCTAATTGACTGGCTACTTCTCCGCTGTCGTGTCCGCCCATGCCGTCGCAGAGAATGTAAAGTCCTTTGGTTTGAAAGATGCGACCGAAGGAGGTTTCGAGTTTGTTAAGCTGAGTCCAGATGCTGAAAAAGTCTTCGTTGTGATCGCGGGTGCGACCGACATCGGTGAGGCCTGCTTCTTGTAGGCTGTAAATCTGGACTGGCATGGGCTGGGTTAAAACCTCGTCAACCACCTCGGGGAGCGACTCGTCGGGACTCTGGTAGTGATCTCTCTCTGGGGTTGAGATTGGTGAAGGTGCGGGTTGGAGTTCGAGGGGAACGGTTTCTAGGCGCGATCGCAATTCTTCAATTGTATTAATCTCACCCCTGTACATTTGTTGCAGTAGTTCGAGCAAGGCGCCAAATTGAGTGCGATCGGACTGGTTAAATATCGCCTGCCACAGTTGCCCCAAATCAATCAGTTGCAGGTTTGAGCCGGCGGGCTCGGGATAGAGGTATTGCAGCCGCAAAGAGGCAAAGGAAAACGAAGAGTCGGGGTTGACTCGCAAATTTGTCAGTTCCAACAAGCTTTGACGACAGTGCCAAGGTTCTAGGGCCGCCCAGAGTTCGGTCATTTCGTGCAGCCAGTACACAATTTGCTGGGTGGAAGTTTCCGGCTGACTCCAGCGTTCTACTAGCAGCGGCCATTGCGAGCAGTCTTCTAGCAACAGCACTGCTTGTTTGTCGTCCGACCAGCTATCGTGAATGACTGGCAGGTTGTGAGAAAATTGCCACCTGAGCGCCAGATAGGGCTCAGCGATGCCTTGGCAAAGCTCTGCTAGGGCTACATTGGTCGAATTTTCTCCGGGTTTGATTGCTGCGGTGTAGGGAGAGGTTCGTTTGGCGACGCTGGCAGAGTTGGCTGCTAGCATTGCTTTGAGGGGTGACATTTGCAGCGGCTGACAGTCCAATACGATCGCTGCTACTGTCTCTGAAGGTTTTCTTGATGGCAGGGTTTCTAGAAGTTGGTAGCGCTGCTGGCTGTCTAGATAAGCTCCTACGGGCACAGATGGGATTACGTCTTCGGCATTGGAGACGGAGAATTCTGCGGATTCGGGGCTGTTGGTTGCGAGCGGGGTTTGCGCTTGTGGTGCGGTTATTGAATTGCTGTCAGGTAAGGTTATTTGGCTCTCTGGTGCTGTTGTAGAGATTTTTTGTTCTGTTTGAAAGGATGTTACTCCGATCGCCTCTATGACCTCAGCATCAATTATTTCTAGGATGTTATTTTCGCCGTCACTTGGCTGTGTAGAAGTTGGTTCGACTCCTGAGCCAGGTGCATCGACGGTAATTTCTGTTTTAATCGCGTCTGTTATTGGTTCAGGGGAGTTTTGGGCTGGTGCGGTTTCTGGGAAAATAGCTGGTTTTTCTCCAAGCTCGGCTGGCTCGACTGCTGGAAAATTCGATCGACCGCAGATAATCGCCCGCCACACTTGACCTGTTGCGACTCCGCAATTTTGACATTCTTCGGCGCCAACAGCGACTTGGGTTCCGCATTGGTGGCAAGGTTTGTAAGTTAGGGAATTTCCACATTGTTGACAAAACTTGTTTAGATTCGGATTTTCAAATTGGCAGTGGGGACAGAGGAGCATAGGGGTTTTAAATTGGAGATTTGCGATCGGGTTTGAGGGTGGAGGAGTTTTGGGTTTGGGGTGGTGAGTTATTCGTTATGAGTTTTGGGCCTGACTCGCAACGGATAACTACTATTGTCATATAGCTTATTTTATCTGTATGAATTCATAACTCAGATATTTCTTAGAACTGAGATGTTGCAACTGTGTCAGGAATAGGCCTGCGCTAGGGAGAGTGGGAGAGAAGGAGGAATGGGATTGGATCTCTAGAATTTAAAAATGCAGTACAACTTAGAAGCCCAACCCACAAAAGAGCCTCGCGTGTCCACCCCATCAGAAAACTCATCTTTTGTGGAACAGGCCCGAAAGCCTGTTTTTAATCATGGTGGCAGATATTTGGTTAAAAGAGATTTGCGGTAGAATCTTCTTTGAAAATGGTCTCTCGGGCGATCGACACAATAGTCGAAAGAGGTACTTCGCAGAAATATTTCCGCCGGAATTGTTCTTCGGAGACTGCTGCTAAAAATTGCGCTGCAAAACGGGTGGCTTGGAGTGAATTTGGTTCTGAGAATTGAATGGATTCGCTATCTAATAAGGGTTTGGGGATTTGTTCTGTCGCGTCTTCACGGTGTGCGGTTTCGGGTTGTCTGGCAATGTGGAAAGCTCGATCGCGATAATTGATTTTGAAACCAAGATATGTTAGGGTTTTGAACCCCAGTTGCAGGGATGTGTCGCTGATGCCGAGTTTTTGGCGCAGTTGCTGTCTGGTGACTGGTTTGTTGGTGCGGCTGAGGTATTTGGCGATGCCGATTAGTTGTTGGCAGATTTGCTGCGGGGGTACGGGTGGGGGTAATGTGTAGGCGATCGCCAGTTGTTGTTGCTTGTGCTGTGCTTGGCGAAACCAGATTCGCAGTTCGTCCCAGCTTGCGGGGCATTCTTTGAGGACGATCGAGTTTTCGCGATCGACCACATCTGTATTGTCAACTGGCATTTGAGATGCGAAGTTTGTATTAGCTGCTAACAGCTCTTCATCGCTATTTCTATTGCGCCAGTCTACAATCCAATCTATTTTAGTCGGAGAATTGCTTTGGCGATCTTCCGTGCATTCATTCACTGCTATGAGGCGCACTTCATACCGCGATTTGTAAGTATTAAAATCCAGTTCAACGGTGACATCGCAGCGGCCTTGAGGAACTTCATTTTGGTAGTGTCCCCACCAAATACCGGGAAATCCAGTATTTATAGATTCATCCGAAATTGTAAACTCTGTCTTGATATATTCTACTTTTTGTCCTTTCAAATCTTTGATTTTCTGATTCCAGAGATTATCAAACCAACAATTTTCAATCAGCAATTTTGGTGCGGGGTTGCCCATACCACAGGGTTCGAGCAATTTTAGTTCTTGAAATAACTCTTTGCCTAATTCGGAGACAGTAATTTTGAGGTCTGGTTGAACCGGGGCTGCTGTTAAACTATCTATGCTGTATTGTTGTCGCAGTTGCTGATTGACCGCATCCGTAAATAAAGGAATATTTTCAACTGGTAGACTCAATCCGGCTGCGAAGGGATGACCACCGAATCTATCCAATAAATGTGCTTGGTCTTTGACTAATTTGTAAAGGTCGATTTGATTGGCGGAACGGGCGGAACCGCGCGCGATTTTGGATTTTGGATTTTGGATTTTAGATTGAGAAACTATTTGTGATTCTTTGTCTAAAGAATCGATAAATTGTGTTTCTGGAAGACTTTCGTTAATTTCTTCGCTTCCTTCTGTGCTGAATAAAATCACGGGGCGGCCGTATTCTTGAGCGATTTGTCCTGCTACTAATCCTAATACTCCTACGGGCCATTGAGGATCGCTAAGAACTATGACGCTGGTGGTTGAAAGGTCGAGTTTGGCTAATTTGTCGGCCGCATCTTTTGCCACATCTTTTTGCAAAGATTTGCGCCTGGTGTTGGCAATTTCGGTTAGATTTGCTAGTTCTTCGCAGCGTTTTTTGTCGCGGCTGGTAAGGAGTTCTACGCAGAAGCTGGCGTCGCCCTGAATGCGACTGACGGCGTTGATTCGGGGGCCGAGTCCGAAGGAAATGTCGGTTGGACGATCGCCCGATCTCTTACACAATTCAAGCAATTTGGCAACTCCCGGGCGGGTGGGATTTGTGGTTTGTTTTTGCAATTGTTCGATTCCGAGTTGTGCTAGGTAGCGACAGTCTCCCGTAAGTTGGACTAAATCGGCAATTAAGCCGATCGCCACTAACTCCAATAAATCCGTAAGCGGTCGTTGCGGAATATCCGGCAATGTGTGATATAATGCCTCGATTAATTTGTAAGCTACGGCGACGCCGGACAGGTTAAACAGTTGGTGGTTGGGGGGAAAGTAGCGGGGATTGATAATTGCTGTCGCTGGCGGGCGATCGTCCGGCAATGTATGATGGTCTGTGATAATTGTATCGATATTTAAGCTAGTAGCATATTCGATTTCGGCGATATTTGTACTGCCAGTATCGCAGGTAATAATTAAGCTAATTCCAGATTTTGCTAAGGCGTCTATTCCTGAAATATTGAGACCATGAGATTCAGTTAATCGGTTAGGAATATAATAAGTTAGTTGGTCATTTTGAGCGAAAAATTCTCCCAATCCATCCCACAAAACTGACGTTGAGGTAATCCCATCAGCATCAAAATCTCCCCAAATTGCAATTTTCTCACCGCTATTTCGTGCTAGCTGGATTCTTTCTATTGCCCAGTTCATTTCAAGTCCGAATTCAAAAGGACTTGCTGGTTTGTAAAGTTGGGGATTTAAGAAACCAGGTATTTCTTCAGGATTTTGAATTCCTCTATCCCAAAGAAGTGAAGCTGCATAGTTTCCAGGAAGTTCTGGTGCATGATTCCTAACAGCTTGAATTAGCCAAGCTGGAGGTTCAGGTAAGGGTTGAGTTGGCAAATTTTGAAGTAGTTCTGTCATCGGTTATTTCATAAATTCCTGTAGGGGCGGGTTCACCAACAATAATTGCCTAAAACCAATAATCTCGAAAACCCGCCCAACCCAACCAACAATCATCATGTACATCTTAAAATTCAATATACAAGGGGCGGGTTTTACCAACAATAATTGCCTAAAACCAATAATCTCGAAAACCCGCCCAACCCAACCAACTTTCAAGATACAAGGTGCAGGCGATGCCCACAATCTCTCATTTACATTCACAATATCTATAAACCCACTCCCACCAGGCGACCGTCCTAATAGTTGGCACACTAAAAGGTTTATATTAAATAGACATTTCCTCAATCATAGCAAGATTTGGCAACCAATTTGCGGGAGTTTCTGCCAGAAAAATTGGGGAGGAAGCTTTGGTGTCTTGGGTGCGGTTACAGCGAGTGGCAAATTGACAGGAATCGCAACGATTGGAACCAATTTCTACTTGGGGTAAAAATTCGTCGCCTTCGGTATAGCGCTGTCGCCAGTCGGTTAGCTGGTACAATATCTCGGTTAAATCTTGTTTTGTGCGATCGTGTTCTGTTTGGTTATAATTAAATGTGAGTTTTTGTGGTGGTTCTTCTCCTTGCAATTGTACAAACCAGTATGTCATAGAAACTTGTTCGGGGGAATAGTCGCTACTTTCTACTAACACATATAAATAAAGTCGAGTTTGCCAACTTTCGGCTATCCATTTTGATTTTTGAGGGCGGGGATAGGTTTTCCAGTCCAGAATTTGGGCGGCGTTTGGTTCGGCTATTAATAAGTCGTAGATAACAGTGAATAGGTAGTCTTGGAAAATTAGGGTACGGGGGTGTTCGGCTTGGCGGAAAATTTGCTCGCTATTTGCTAAATTCGTAAAAAGTTCAGGCGCAGTGTTGATCAAGGCTGCCACACAGCGTCCCATTTCGGGGTCTTGTTGGATGATGAATTCAATGGGAAGTCCGAGCTCTCGCTGCTGCATCAAGAGGTGAAAGTGACTTCCCCATGTGAGTTTTTCTTTGTGCTCTGGGGATGCGGTGGTGGCGAGTAGTTCTAGGTAGCTGTGCTGGAATTTCCGGGGGCATTCTTCGATGATTTTGAGTTGGGTTTGGGAGAGTCGGAACATTTTTTTTAGGATTTTAGATGTGATATTTTTTATGATTATAAGGGGGGATAAGCTGTTGCGCATTTAAGTTGGAAATTCGGGACAGGCTAGAAGCTCATCCCACAAGAGTGTTATTGATTTTTGACACACAATTTAAATGTATAACAGCTTATTCGATCGACAATTGCGTAAAATTTTGAGAATGATTAAGATCGATCGCACTCGATCGCAAAATCACTCTTTTGTCAATACAAAAACACTTCCTTCATTCCCGCGCCCGATCCGCAAATCGCTATCTAAGTAAGTAATATCCAGCCATCCCTGTTGTTCCCGTGCTTTGATCTCAAAATCGACAGCAGTGAACTTTTTTCCTGACTCAATCTCATTGATAAACTTCACCGGAGATTCATAGCCAATCAAGCTGCGTAAACCTAAAATTGACCGCTCAAATTTTACTTGCACTCGACGTTCGGAAGTTGGCTCAAATTTGGCTGCTACACTAACTATTCCTTCTAAGTAAGGCAAGCCGTAAAGTTCAGCAATATTGTATATTTTGGATTCTTTGACGCGGATAGATTGATAAATTTGACCCAATTTTAACAAGGGAAAACCGTCAAGATTCAGCAGGGCGCGGCTGCTGGTGTACAATAACCGCCAGTCGCCGTTTAAAAGCTCTGTGGCTTCGATCGGGCGCGGGGTGGGGTTGTAATCTTCCAATTGGGCGATCGCACTTAAAATCGCCTGTTTGTCGTCCTGAGTAGCCAGCAAACCGCGATTCTTACCAGCAATTATCTCTAATAGTCCAGATTTTCCAATCATAATTTTATTTTTTGGCTGTTAACTGTTGACTGTTGGCTGTTGGCTGTTAACTGTTGACTGTTGGCTGTTGGCTGCTACAAATAACCAATAACCAATAATCAATAACTAATCATTAATAACTAAAATATCGAATTTCACCAAATAAAGCAGAGTCCGATACAGGTGGGCTAATTGTTGTTGGTTTTTGGCATAGCGATCGACTATTTCGCCGACACTGACAGCACCCTTTTGTTTAATTGTATCCAATATCTCCATCTGAATTTTAACAGATATTCTTCTGTCCTGACCGAAACTTGTAAACCAAATTTTGTACAACTGCTGCAAAAATTCTGGTGTAGCTATTCCCCCCATACTCAGCATCATTTCATTGCTTAAAGCTTTAGTGGAATAGTGGCCCAGTACCCGAAACGGATCGTCGCCCAGCGGATAAGGTGGCTTCCCGGATTTTAAAGGTGCTGACTCCGGTGCCAAAATCCGGATTTCTGCTAATTCTCGCCACAACTGTTCGTAAGCTGCAATTACTACTTTCCAATCATAAATCTCTTTCGCTCTTTGTCTCGCGTTTTCACCCATCCGCTTTCTTAATTCGGGGTTTTCAATTAATTGACACAATGCGCGAGTGCAAGCATCAATATCAACTGCTGTGGCTAGGGAAGTGTGACCCATATAAGTGGGCCAATTTAAGCTGCCATCGAGATAATTTAGCGCTAAATCTAAACAAGATTCCGAGGGTGGAATGACTGTGGGAATGCGGAATCCGTCTATTTCGTGGCGGACTGATTCTTTGTATCCGTTCCAATCGGAGACTATCGCCGGCAGTCCGTTAGCCATTGCTTCGATTGGTGTTAGTCCGAAGGTTTCTTGAATGTTGTCGGAAAGCGAAATGAAAATGTCGGCTGCTGACCAAATATTAATTCTAATTTCGGGCTTTCTGCCATCTAAAAAAATAGCATTCACGGAGGGACAAAAGATTTGGGCGCTATTTTTAAAGTCGGGCTCTTCTCGCGGATCTTCGATCCAACCGGCTTGAATTAAGTGGATTTTGGCTTTGGTCTGTTGGGCCGCGCGTTCTAGGGCGATGTACATTGGTACGGGATGGGCTTTGGCAGAAAAAGTCAGTCTGCCGACAAATAACACGACTATATCGTCGGGAGAAATGCCGAGTTCTTGTCGCTGTTGGCGACCCGCATTAACTGCTTCCAAACCCTGCGGAAACGCGCTGCAATCAACTCCTAGGGGAATAACGGGCAATTTGACCAAAATTTCCGGTTGACCGCCGTTGCGCTGCGCTAAATATTCAGACCACTCTGTCAGAACTCCGAATACTGCGGTTTTCACGGCTATGGAGGTGCAGATTAGGGCGTCCCAAGGCTGCGTCGGTGCGGCGATCAAATCGCCGATCGACTTCATGACGTATTTTGTACCTATGGTATGAGTAACGCCACAAACGCTGTAAGCCCGCTGATCGACAAATCTACGCGCCCAAACTAGGTCCCCAAGGCTGGGGTCTGGCCGATAAATTGTCCCCGGTTGAGCTAGCAAATCCGGTCGTTCGTTGGGAATCCAGCGGACTTTCCGAGGTTTTTGCAGCCAAGGTTGGATGTGGGAACAAAACTCCTTAAAGGTTTTTTCGCTATCTGCACAACAGTAGAGAGAGTCAGCAGTGCCGTGTTGGACTAAGCTTTTAAGAAATCCTTCTCCGGCTGAATGACGCCCCAGAAGCTTTTGCCCTCCGGTGTCATAACCCTCTTTGTTGTATAAAACCGCCGCCGTTGTATCCATGCTGAGATTTATTGCTTTTGCTTTTGAGTCAGTCACAGAGGTTTTAGTCTGGAAAATTGAGATGGCTCTTAGTCTGTCAAAGCTATACTCACAGACAGTTTTAGCTTTTAAGACTTGATGTATGGTGTGAGTTGCATACACGATCGACTCGATCGCAATGTATCGCACGATATCTTAAAAACTATTATTTCAGATTAAGATACTTATGTCCAAAAGGAGGATGACGAAGCAAAGATTTTATGTTAATCTAGGCGCGAAGCAAGGGGTCGATCGTCCTTCGGGTCTGCCATCCTATGCGATCCGGAACCAAACCAGGCCTGTGGTATAATGCCTTAGCCATGTCCGATACCCGATCGGCAAGGCTAGACCAAGGATTAGTCTGTCGGCAAAATATTACCTCCACTCGATCGCGTCTTTGTCTTTAGAAACCGAGAATTATGTACAACCCATCTCTACGCCAAATACCTCGCCACCTACCTGCGGATGTCATTCCATTAAAGCAGCAATCTTCTCTTTTAGACTGGTTGGAATCTAACAATCGCTTGTTAGCAAGAGATGTTCAAGAACCCGACTATCTGCACGAAGAAGAAATCTCCGAGTTGATGGCAGTTGACGACACTCCTTACGAAGACGAAGAGGAAGCAGAAGATGATACGAGTGCCAGCGACGAATAATTCGTAGTAGAAGGAGAAGGGTGAAAGAATCAACCGGAAACAGGGAAGAACAACTAAGAGATTTCCCAATCTCCCACATTGCAACCTATTTCCCAATTGTCAATTGCTTATTTTTTAATTGTGTGTGTGTTGAGGAGTGTTATGGATAATTTCGTTGATGAGAAAATCCCATTTAGTATGCCTTTCAAACTTACAGGCAGGAATTTATTCTTGCTGCTAGGTTTGGGGATCGGGATTGTAGCGATCGGTTTAGATATAGCAGCGGGTAGGTTTTTGAATTTACCGGCATCGCTATTTATGCCTCTAGTTGTTTGTGCTTTAGTGGCTTCGGGGTTGGGCTATATAGTCATACCCGTACTCCAAAAACTAAAAGCAGGACAAATAATTCGCGAAGACGGCCCCCAAGCCCACTTGAAAAAAGCGGGAACCCCGACAATGGGAGGCATATTTTTTGTACCCGCAGGTGTCGCAGTCGCCCTGCTTTGGTCGAGATTTAACTCAGATGTTGTAGCAGTATCGGCTTTGACTTTAGCTTATGGTTTCATTGGCTGGTTAGACGATTGGCAAATTCTCCGTCGCAAGTCGAACAAAGGTATCTCACCTCGGATGAAATTGGCTCTGCAAATGGGTTTTGCTGCTCTATTTTGTCTGTGGCTGATATTCCACAATCCAGCTATCTCTACAAATATTGCTTTGCCTTTCGGTTGGGTATTACCTTTGGGTTTCCTGTTTTGGCCACTGGCTGGTTTTGTGTTAGTTGCCGAAAGCAATGCTACTAATCTTACGGACGGCGTTGACGGATTGATGGGTGGCTTGGGGGCGATCGCACTTTTAGGATTAGGTGCATCTGTAGCTGCAACTTCACCAGAATTAATGATATTTTGCGCCTGCGTTAGCGGTAGTTGTTTGGGTTTTCTAGCTCACAATCGCAATCCAGCCCGCGTGTTTATGGGTGATACGGGTGCATTGGCATTGGGAGGCGCGTTGGGTGCAGTAGCTTTATTAAGTAATAGCCTTTGGATATTATTAATAATCAGTGGGATCTTCTTGGTAGAAACGTTGTCAGTAATTGCTCAAGTAGGTTATTACAAAGCGACAAAAGGCCCGGATGGCATAGGCAAGCGTCTCTTGAAAATGGCTCCTCTTCACCATCATTTAGAGTTGTGTGGCTGGTTGGAAACTCAGGTAGTTGGTATATTTTATTTAACCAACGGGGTTTTGGTTTTAATGATTCTTGTGTTGACTGGCAACAGTTGAGATAGTATTGAGTAAGAAATTTTATAGGGATGCAGCAGATGGTTCTCTTCTTGAGAAAAAAACAGGAAAGATGTCTGTTCCATAAATACTAAATTTAGTCAAGTAATAGGCAGGATGCCTGTTGTACAAATACTAAATTTAGTTGTGGAATGGGCATCTTGCCCGTTGGAAGACTAGAAGTTAAAATTTTGATATAGCAACCGCCACATCGGTGAGGACATAAATAACTTAATGAATAGAGCCGATACCCTTACTTCATCAATGGTTTGATTCTCGTTATGGAACTGTCAACTGTCAACTGTCAACTGTCAACTGCTATAAGTGATATCCCCAGTTAATGGAATGGAACTTAAAAAAAGAGTCAATATTTGGATAATTAGTTCATCTATAAGCCTTCTCTTCGTGGCTGCTAGCTCAATTTTTTACTGGCAACTTGTCAAACTCGGTTATGCTGTGCCAATTCCCTACATTTTGGATGTTTTCTGCTTAAATAATTGTGCTGCTGATGATTTAAATACTTTGCATCCTAAATTGCCGCCAGATAGTTTATTAAACTACGACAAGCCACTAGCAAAAGTTTTAGGCGAACCAGATAAACTAGATAAAAACAGAATTTCCATCCTGGTTGAAAAATCAAAATATAGACTGACTTTATATTCAGACAAACAGCCAATCAAGTCTTATCCTGTTGTACTTGGTGGCAATCCCACAGGTGATAAATTAAAAGCAGGGGATTCGCGCACTCCTGAAGGAATTTTTAGGATTAAAGACTTTTATCCTCACGAAATCTGGTCAAAGTTTCTGTGGCTGGATTATCCAACTAAACAGTCTTGGCGCAAACATATCAAAGCTAAGCAAGATGGTGCAATTGGGTGGGGCGACAGTGTGGGTAGCGAAGTCGGGATTCACGGCGTGCCGGCTAATTCGCAGAATATTGTCAAAAATAAGTCTAACTGGACTTTGGGCTGTGTTTCGTTGGAAAATAAGGATGTTGATGAGTTGTATCAGTTTGTGCAGAAGGGAACGGCAGTGGAAATTGTTAGATAAGCTAAACTGTTATATAACTTGTTTTTCTGAAGCAACAGGCAAGATGCCTGTTCCACAAGAACTTAATGAATGATTAAAATGTTTTTACCGGAAGTTTCGGTGGTTGTGCCAATTTATAATGGTGAGGGGGATTTGCCGGATTTAATTGAGTGTTTACGATCGCAAACTTATCCACCAGACCGTGTAGAATATCTTTTAGTAGACAACAACAGTCTCGATCGCACTTCCAGTATCCTCGAAACAACAGCCTTTAACTCCCCCTCAGTCCCCCCCTTGCTAAGGGGGGGAGGTAAGAAGGGAAGTAGCAGTCTAATCACCATTCGCAATCTCAGCGAAAACCAGATTCAAAGTTCCTACGCCGCCCGCAACAAAGGCATTCACGGTTCAAAAGGTGAAATCATTGCCTTTACCGATGCAGACTGTCGCCCGGAATCTGAATGGTTGGAAAATTTAGTTAAGCCCTTTGTCAATCCCGAAATCGGGCTTTCAGCCGGGGAAATACTCGCATTACCCGGTAAAACTATTTTAGAACAACACGCCGATCGCGAAAATACTCTATCTCAAAAACATACTCTCACTCACCCTTTTTGTGCATACGGTCAAACTGCCAATTTAGCTGTACGCAAACAAGTGTTAGAAACAGTCGGTTTGTTTCGCCCTTACCTGACGAGTGGTGGCGATGCGGATTTGTGCTGGCGGATTTTGCGAGAAACATCGTATAAGTTGCATTTTGCCGAAAATGCGATCGTCCGACACCGCCACCGTTCTACAATGAAACAGTTACAAAGTCAATGGTATCGCTACGGCGAATCTAACAAATACTTGCACGAACTCCACGGTGTCGATTTGATGCGAGAATTGACAACACAGGAATATTGTTATCGGCTAGCCAGGTGGCTGTTGAAGGAATTGCCGATCGCTGTGGTCAACAGAGCTATCGCATCCCAGGATCTGGTAGAGTTGTTCGATACGCCGATCGGTCTAATGAATGTTAGGTCAAGGGCGATCGGACAGCGCCAAGCCAAACTTCCAAAAGCCGCCTGGGAAATTGAGCGGTTTTAAGATTTTACCCGTAATATCGTTTCCGATAGCATCGCAATTATTAGCCAAGACTAGGACACGGCGATGCCGTGTCCCTACAATATTATTTTCGGTAAGGACACTCCAAGAGCCCATAGGTGTCAACTTAAGGTATAGCCAATAGTCCGGCAAGCCAAAATTAGGAGACGGCAGTGCCGTGTCCCTACAATATTATTTTCGGTAGGGA
>CASBQF010000377.1 GCA_949127775.1 Oscillatoriales cyanobacterium PMM_0080 | reverse complement strand
TTATAGGCTATTGCCTATAACTTTGAGGGATTCCTCCTTTACCGCTTGCGGCAAAGCTATCGTTACACATCCATCATTGTTCAGCAGTGTTGAGATGTGTTCGGCGTAAATGAATCAGTGCTATCTTTGAGTCGAGTTCAACAGTAAGGAGTTTTTATGAGCAAAACTGTCTTTGAATTAGTCGATCAATTGCCTAAAGACAACATGACTGTCAAAGCTCTACGAGCGCTTGACTTTGTGGTTCCCGGGGAGTGGAGCAATTTAGTTGGCTTTGAAAATACGATTCGCACCGTTACAGGCGAAACTGACGAAGAACTGATTCAGCAAATCGGCGATCGGGCGATCGTCCTCTACAACGATAAATCTGAAGGCTATCAACGTGCTCTCTGGTTATATCAAACGATCGACAGCGCAGGTAGTGCTCTCGGTGCAGCAGCAATGGCTAACAAAGTTGCTCAAAATGTACCGTTTTTGTCCATGCTTGGCAATCTCACCCCCAAGCCCGAAAAAGCTCAAACGATCGACCTTTCTTTGAAGTTAGTCGTTGAGTTACTAGCTTTTTGCCAAATTAACGGCCTTCCCGGCGACAGCATCGGCGATTTTGCCGGCGCTTTGGGCGACTACGGCGGCGAATCTCTGATGCGGATGGCTGCTTTGGTTTGTTTTGATGGTTTGATTCCTCTTGGCCCAGACTTTATCATGGCAACTCAGTCTTGGATTGAGAAGCTTTCTCCTAGCGATTTGCAAGAAAATCAGGCATTTAAGTCGATCAGCAGTATGATTCCTGGTGGCAATCCTGCGGGCCAACTCGGCTTTATCGGGCAAAGCTTTGGCTCAGTTTCGGGCTGGATGAGTTCCTTTGTGAGCGATCGAGGTTTGACACCCCAAAACGTTATGGGCCACTTACAGAGTTTCGTGGAAATTTCCGCCGATAAAGTGGACTACGTAGGCGCATTCCTAGACATGACTACCAATTACTACGAACACACGGGCGTTCAAACTCTCGCCCGCCGTTTGATTGAACGAGCTGTTGCTGAGATTTAGAATAGATTAGGGATTTGTGAGCTTTGGGGGCGATCGGGCGATCGCCCCTACCAGTTTTAAGTCACAATGAGTTAAGGGCTAATTTTGTACAAAATTTATCTGTCACAGGTCAAAATTTTGTATTAAACCAGTCGATCGCACTCAATAATATCGTTTCCGGTTGCATCGGTATTGTTCAAACAGTCAACAGTTAACAGTCAACAGTTAACATCACCTGACGGTGCAACCCGAATTGATATCACTCCTTCGTAAAAAAAATAGGTATTATCAATGTCAGAAGAAACCACAAATCCAACTTCCACAGAATCACCCGTTCCTGCTGAAGCTACAAAGCCCCCAGCTAAAGCTAAAAAAGAAAAAGCACCTGCGGTTGAAGACAAACCATTTGCAGAATTTATTCAACAAGATTATTTGCCAGCCTTGCAAACAGCTTTTACTAAGCAAGGTGTTAAGGACTTAGAAGTAAGTTTGGCAAAGGAAAAAATCCCCGTTGCTGGCATGAGTTCCGCCGGAGATTGTTGGCAAGTAATTGGTAGATTCCAAGAAGGTCAGCGCCAATTTAACTTATATTTCCCTCAAGAAAATATTCAAACTCAAAGAGCTTTCTCCTGCGCTGAAAATAATACAAAAACCAGCACTTTAGAGCCGTTTTTGATTGATGAACGCAAGATTACCCTAGATTTAATGGTGTTTGGCGTCGTCCAGCGACTTAATGCTCAAAAATGGCTGAATCTTAATTAGTCAATTGATAGTTGAGAGTTGATAGTTAGCAATTAACTAGAAAGCAGCCATCAGTATATTGTGTCCGGTCGATCGACCGCAATAAGTAGGAGCGGTGCCTCCGTGCCCGCCCTGTTTGTAGTGAGGGTTTGAGTCCGCTTCGTAGCGAGGAGTTAAGCCTTCACTACAAACTGTTTTATAGACTCCTGATTTCCGGTCGATCGTAATATCCCAGATGGGCATTTTATACTAAATCCGGGTATGATCTCCCATTTATACTTTTCAAGTATGGTGCGAATCCACGAATAATTTGCGCTATTTTTGAGAGATTAAAGCGTAACTTTATGAAATTCGTATTACAAAGCTGCAAGATGGTTTTGCCTATCCTCAGAAGCGTTATCCTGCCGTTTAAACACCATCAGAGTGATGTCATCAAACACCTTTTGCTTGCCGATAAATTGCCGTAGATCCGCAATAATCGCTTCCTTAGTCTCCGGTGCTGACAGGTGCCAATTGAGGCCGATCGCTGCGCACAAGCGCTCGATCCCATATCGCTTTTTATGAATATTTTGCGCTTCAGTGATGCCATCAGTGTAGAGAACAATCCCATCTCCCGGTTGCAACTCCACAGTTGTATGACTGATGAAGTCGGCAATATCCTCATCCAAACCAATCGGGAAGCCTAAATCTATCGTGTCGATGCGCTCAATATGACCCCCATTCCTAACAATGAGGGTTTCTTCATGTTGACCGCTGATACTGACTTTCCCATCGACATAGTTCAAGATCACTAAAGTCAAATTTTTCTCAGAATTCATCCGTTGTAGGTTTTTGTAAATCGTGCGATTGAGCGTGTTCAAGAACTGCACCGGATCGTATTCACGAATTTCTTTAAGAATCCGCACGGCTGTTTGAGTCATCAGCATCAGAATACCGCTTTCTAGTCCATGTCCCGTGACATCTCCCATGCCAATCGTTACCACACCATCGGTCTGTAATACATCATAGTAATCGCCACCTACTTCATCGGCAGGTTCCATAAATCCAGCAATATCGAGCCCTTCAATTTCCAATTCTTTGGGTTTGGGCAGAATCATCTGCTGGATTTGACGGACGACATTCAGTTCTGCACCCATCCGCAGGTTTTCGACTTTGAGTTTTTCGTTGAGGGCAATGATTTCTGCGTTGGCGGTTACGAGTTCAGCGGTGCGTTCTTTCACCATCGCTTCTAGAATTTCCTTCTGCCGCTTGCGATCGCTGATGTCCTGCATAATCCCCTCGTAGTAGAGAATATCACCAGAGGCATTTGGCACGGCGCGGGCATCCATTTGTACCCAGATGACAGATCGATCCTGACGGTACATCTGAAATTCAAAATCCTTGACCTGTCCCTGTTCCCGGATCGATATCTCAAACCGATCTCTGTCGTGGGGGTTAACATAAACCTGCTCGTGAAGATCGGTGAGACTATTTATGATATCTGCGGGTGAATCGCAGCCAAAAATACGAGCCATTGCTGGATTAGCACTGAGCAATCGTCCCTCTGGCGAGGACTGAAAGATCCCTTCTAAGGCATTCTCAAAAATGCCGCGATAGTTTTCTTCAGCTTGCCGCATCGTTTCAAAAGACTCTTTCAATTGTCCTGCCATGCTGTTGAAAGAGTGGGACAGCTTGTCTAGTTCCGCAATCGAGCTAGGCTTGACGTGCTGTTGCAGATCGCCTTGTGCCATGTCTTCTGAGGCTTGGGTGATTCTCTCAATAGGACGAGCAATCCGATCGGCCGTGAAGCGACCCAGGACAATGGCCAAGCCTAGTGTCGCCAGACACAACCAGAGGGTATTCTGTGTATTGGCATTGATTTGCGCCATGAAGTCAGATTCGGGGACAACCACTACGATCAGCCAATCGAGTCCTTTATCGTCCCGAAAAGGTAAGGTGGTGAGGAAATGTCGTTGATGGTGGAAGGTGAAGTCAGTTTGCTGCTTGGTTTGAATGCCCGCCAAGCTGTTGAATTGGGTCGTCAGATGCTTGGCGGTAGCTGCCGTCAGTTGGTTTTGGCTATCCACTACTTTTAATCGAGTCGGTTCTCGTGCACCCTGACGAGTCTGAAATGGCGCTTCACCTGTTGACGTAGCGATGAGCAATCCATTTCGTTCCATCACAAAGACCTGTCCGGTTTGACCGACACGCAGGGTTTCTAGGAATTGACTGAGGGCAGACAGAGTTATATCGCAGCCGAAGATAGCCAGCAAATCCCCAGAGGAGTTATAGAAGGGTTGACTTAAGGATATTACCAGTGTGAAGTTGGTAACATAGGAGTAGATGTCAGCCCAGACAGGTTTACCCGCTTTGACAGCAGCGATATACCAAGGGCGCTGCCTCGGATCGTAAGGTTTATAGCTGATTCGTTCGGTCAGGTTGCCCTGGTTATCGGTCTTCCTGGTTTCCAGGTTATAGTCGGTCAACTGGCCGTATTGATGATAAACGAGCGATCCGTCTTCCATTCGTTGACTGTCAGCATACTCCCTCCGAGTCTCCATCGTTACCGCCACACTTGTTATGCCTGGATTTTGTCGTGTCAGATCGAGGAGATATCGTCGTAATGTCTGACGCTGTTGGGTACTAAGGGACTGACTCAGATTTAAGATATTTTGACCAAACACTACTTGATTAACTTGATTGATTTGATTCGGCAATGACAGATGATTCTCCAATTTTTGGACAACTCGAGCGGTGATTTCGATGTTGAGTTGATTCGCCAATTCTTGTACTGCTTTCTGTCCGTTGCGAAAGGAAAGATAGCCTACGAGCCCAACGGTGGTGATGATTTGCAATACGAAGGGTACTACTAGGGTAGTGCTGAGGCGAATTTTGCGGAAAGTTTTGGGATTGGTGTTAATTTTGCTATTGGTATGGCTTGCAGGTTTGACCATAATCATAAGTTGGGTACTTTTGTCAGAAAATTTGGCACAGCAAAATGCCGGAGCCGATCGGTATATTATTGATGCTCCATGAGGATCGCTGGTTTGTGGAAACTGTTGCAACACTCGATCGATCGGCACGAGTCGAATCGATTGCCCTTTCCAGCAGCACAGAAATTCCTCACAGCCAGATTTACAGCATCAAACGGAGTCGGCAACCCATTGTCATTGTAGATGCGGTTATCCATCCCACTTTGGCAACCGATACCTCATTGAGTCTTAACTAATGACCTGTTTTCTTCAAATTCTGTCAAAAAATTGCGATCGTGCATAATCGCGTGAAGGTCAACATCTGTTTCTAACAAACAAGCATGACCGCTATTCGCCAGCCTCACCATTTCAGCATTGGGAATTACCTTGACTAAAAGCCTCGCTTCTGCTACCGAAGGCAGCAGCCGATCGGCACAGCTAGCAATTACCAACGTCGGCTGTTCGATCGCCCGCAACTGATTTTCGTCCACATTAAACGATCGCACTAACGCCAATCTCCACACAGACGTATGTTGTGGTACTGCTTGCATCGCTTCCAGCAAAGCATGGCGATCGTCCCGCGCAATTTTTCCTAACGATGCTAATATCGGCAAAAGACCGATTACCGACAGCGGATAAAGATTGGGCGGCAACCATTGAGTTAGATGCGAACCCCACTGCACCCAAGGCTGCTGTCGGAATGAAGAAGCTGGATTGACTAAAATTAGTCGATCGCACAATTGGGGAGCTTGTAAAACAATTTTCATCGCTAAACAGCCCCCAAATGACTCGCCACACAGATACACCTGTCTCTGCTGATTTCCGACTGCCTTTTCTGCTTCAATTAAGGCAATTGTTTCAGTAACCAGTACCTCCCAACTAGCCATGTCGTCCGCAGGCAAAGTTAAGCAGCGTATGTCGAAATCATCAGCTAATTTAGAAATTTGCGGTCGCAGTAGCAAACCGCTACCATCCATACCAGGTAGAAATATAAATAAAGGGCGATTCCCTACGGGATAGCTACGCTTCACGGCTTTCGCCGGTTTGGGCGTTAGAAAACGAACCTTGTTGTCAGCATTTGGCATGATTAAAGTCAATTGATTTTAGATTTTATAGACGAAGGAAGAAAGAGGGAAGATTATATTTTAGGTTAAATATCAATTCTGGTTGAATCGGAATGATTTAACCGCAGAGGGCGCAGAGAACACAGAGGAAGAAAAGAGAGAGCAATAATTTTAATCCTCACGGATTGGATCTAAGATATGACAATAGTGAACAGTGAACAGTTAACAGTCAACCGTGAACAGCGAACAGTCAACCTGTTTGAAGTAGTTGTGCAATTTCTCCATGACAATGTTCTGTGAGTTCAGCAACCACAGCTTTGGCTTGTTTCCCTCGATATTGCTGTTGTCTTTCGCACGTAATCCAATAAGGACGGCCGATTAAAACATTAACTCGCTGATAAACTATCACAGGATGCCACCCAGCTCGATCGAACAACGGTTCGGAAGGATCGAACAAACTCAACAACTTTAACGGTATCGCCGATCGCACCGACTGTTCCTTAAAAGAACTAATCGCCACGGGCAAAACCGCCAAATTCCGCACAGGTGCCCGCAAAGCCAAATGAGCAAACCCCCGCTGAAACTTCCCCACAGTAGTCGGTTGAGTAAACTTCACCATCGGTTCCGCACCTTCAGGGAACACCCCTACCATCTCCCTATTTTGCAGCAGCGCCGTCGCCTGAGCGAAAAAATCTTGTTGTCTGCGCTCAGGCGAGGCCAAAGGGAAAGCACCGAAAGATGTGACTAATTCCCGAACTACCGGGACTTGACCCATATAGTGATGACAAGCAAACCGGATCGATCGATCCAAAGCCGCCGTCAGCAAAATGGGATCTAAGAAACTGCGATGATTGCTTACCACCAGCACCGGGCTCTCTTGCGGAATCCGGTCTTCGCGGTGCAAAAACATCTGCGTTCCCAAAGTGGCCAGGAAACTGCGTGAAATCAGCAATGTACGATCGGGCGACATAGGCGAAAAGACGAGTACGACGCTATAAAGATTTATTCCATCCTCATGCACCTTAACATTTCTTTACTAAATGTGCGATCGGTCAAACAGCAGACTTTCGCCTTGCGCCCTCGTTTCGGCAAAATTTCCCAGTCAGAAGCAAAAATTGATAAAGTCTTGTTGCAACTTATATCAAGAATGTTTAACACAACACCAAAACAAAGTTGCGGCAGCTAAGATTGGAAATTTACAGTCGGCATTAACGCACTGTCAAAGTATCTTTCAATAAGTCGTAATAGCAATCTCCCGAGGCATCACATGAATAACATCCAAAACTATCGCCTTAAATGTACCCTCACCTTTGGCGACATTTACGGTCAAATCATTGTTTGGCTGATAGTCATCTTCCTCAGTCTAGCTTCTGCACTAGCCCTGTGGAGCAGCGCCCGCCAAATTTACGCCTTGGCTACCGTCGGCCTAATTTTAGTGCTGTCTCTACCATTCTTGCTATTTGCTTTCGTGACGACTCTGCTCAATAACATTGAAGTGCTTTCCGTAGAGCCTGGCACAGAAGCTCAACCTTCTGCAACGAAGCAGTCCAATCAGCAGCCTGTCCAAACCCTTGGCTAGTCCAATTTAAAATTTTCAATACAATTTAGCTGAAGCAGCAGAAGCCACACAGTGTACCTCTATGTCAGTGTGTGGTAATTCACAGCTAAGAATCAAAAGTTAAAAACTTCCTTACCTTTGGGTGAGGACTTTTTTTTGTGTATCAATATGTATGAAAGAGAACACTCAAAATAATTGAAAAAATGCTAGAACACGACGTAATCATTGTGGGCGGCGGTTTAGCAGGTTGCCGTGCAGCCGTAGAAATTGCCCGGACTGACCCCAGCTTAAAGGTAGCGATAGTTGCCAAAACTCACCCGATTCGATCGCACTCCGTCGCAGCCCAAGGCGGCATGGCCTCTAGCCTGCAAAACGTCGATCCCGAAGACAGTTGGAAAGCCCACGCCTTTGACACAGTGAAAGGTTCAGACTATTTAGCCGACCAAGATGCTGTAGAAATTCTCACCCGCGAAGCACCAGGCGTAGTCATCGATTTAGAACACATGGGAGTCCTCTTTTCCCGCCTCGCAGACGGCAGAATTGCCCAGCGCGCTTTCGGCGGACATTCCCACAACCGCACCTGCTACGCCGCCGACAAAACCGGTCACGCCATCCTCCACGAATTAGTCAACAATCTGCGCCGTAACGGAGTTCACGTCTATGAGGAATGGTACGTCACCCGCCTGATTTTGGAATCAGGCCAAGCTAAGGGCGTAGTTATGTATCGCCTTGTAGACGGTCAAATTGAGGTCGTGCGCGCCAAGGCAGTGATGTTCGCTACGGGGGGCTACGGTCGGGTTTACAACACCACCTCCAACGATTACGCCTCGACTGGAGACGGTTTGGCGATGACTGCTATGGCGGGATTGCCGTTGGAAGATATGGAATTCGTGCAGTTTCACCCGACTGGTTTGTATCCGGTGGGAGTGTTGATTTCGGAGGCTGTGCGGGGCGAAGGGGCTTATTTGATTAATTCAGAGGGCGATCGATTCATGGCAAATTATGCCCCGTCGCGCATGGAATTAGCGCCGAGAGATATTACATCCAGGGCCATCTCCTTAGAAATTCGGGCAGGCCGAGGGATTAATCTCGATGGTAGTGCCGGCGGCCCATTTATTTACATGGATTTGCGGCACATGGGACGCGAAAAAATCATGAGCAAAATTCCCTTTGCTTGGGAAGAAGCACACCGATTGCTAGGAATTGATGCCGTAAATCAGCCGATGCCCGTACGCCCGACAGTCCACTATTCAATGGGGGGAATTCCGACTAATGTGAGCGGGCAAGTTCGCAGCAGCGCTGATGGCTTGGTGGAAGGTTTCTTTGCAGCGGGGGAAGCAGCTTGCGTGTCAGTTCACGGCGCGAACCGTTTGGGCAGTAACTCGCTTTTGGAATGCGTAGTTTATGGCAAAGTGACTGGCGCGGCGATCGCACAATTCGTGCAAAATCGCAAGCTTCCATCTCTAGACGAACAATGGTATATCAAGGAAGCAAAAGAGCAAATTCAGGCACTTGTAGAGCGTCCAGGCAAATACCGCATCAATCAAATCCGGCAGCAGTATCAAGATACGATGACTGAGTATTGTGGCGTGTTTCGTAGCGCCGAATCGATGCAGGAAGGCTTGACGAAATTGGAGGAATTGGAACGAAAATATCAGGAGGTTTACTTGGACGATAAAGGCACGTTGTGGAATACGGAAATTGTGGAAGCTTTGGAATTGCGAAGTTTGATAATAGTGGGAAAAATGATTTTAACTTCTGCCCTGAAGCGTCAAGAAAGTCGGGGAGCTCATTGGCGGGAAGATTTTCCACAGCGAGATGACGGCAATTTCTTGAAGCATACGTTGGCTTATTATTCACCGGCGGGGATTGATTTGGCCTATATGCCGGTGGCGATTACGATGTTTGAGCCGCAGGAGAGGAAGTATTAATTTGTAGGGTGGGCAATGCCCACCTATGATGCTTGACTTCTCTCATTTTTTTTTTATAATTAACTGCTGATTTAATAATATAATTATCATGCTTGAACTATAAGTCTGTTAAGTATGGAAGATTACCAATCCGCTTTTATAGAACGCCACATTGATACCCAAACACTATCCCAATCCGGAAGGAAAGTTGCTGCTATGCACTTTGGCGGTGTAACCATTGAGTGTCTATTAAAAGCAATGATTTTTGCATCTTTGCCAAGGGGTGCAACTCAGGAATGGAAGACCGAATCTTACGATCCGGGGCATACTTTTACTAATCCAGGACATAGCTACATAGAAGCATTAAAACGGCATAATCGACTTAGATCTAGAATTGATAATGTTCCTCACGTCCGAAAATGGCTAGATGAAGTTGAAAATCCGATCGGCCAACATTTCATAAATATGCGCTATTCTGGTATTGAGCCTGAAGATCCAAATTACAAACGCTGGTTAAAGACATATCAGAGGCTCAACGAGTGGTTGCAGAAGCAAATTACTCAACTTTAAGGAGGTTGAAAATGCAGGAAAACTGGCAAGTGTTGCTAAAGCAGCACATTACAAAGCAATATGTACGGAATTCGCCCGAGTGGGTTGACATGAATATTTCTACTTCAGGCTTGCTAAATCTGACAATTGTGAGCGATCACTTTGTCAGTTTATCCAGGCCTCAGCGCAAGGAGCAAATCTCCAGCTTACTCCAATCTCATGTTCCTCATTTATCTCCTGGGTTTCTTTCTCTCTATACAATTCAAGAAGCCGAATCACTTAATCTTTCACCGCCACAGGTTTTTAATGCAGCCTCACTAAACACTTGGCAAGATTTAGCTATCCAAGCAGCAAATCCACAAAATCAGTCTCCAGAACCCCAGCACGAACCTCAGATACCCAGAACAGTAACATTTTATTCCTTTAAAGGAGGAGTAGGTCGAACTACTGCATTAACCCATGTCGCCTCAATTTTAGCAATGCGGGGTC
>CASBQF010000376.1 GCA_949127775.1 Oscillatoriales cyanobacterium PMM_0080 | reverse complement strand
GGTTTTGACACAGATCAACTGGCTTGTATCTCCGTGATTCTGAGATGGGGAGAGGGCGGGTTTTGACACAGATCAACTGGCTTGTATCTCCGTGATTCTGAGATGGGGAGAGGGCGGGTTTTGACACAGATCAACTGGCTTGTATCATGGATTATGGGCTAAACCCGCCCCTACCAGATACTATGTTTTTTTCCAATGATCTACTTATCAGGTGTGTTGGCACAACTTAATATTTACTGATTGATAATTCAACTGTATTTGTATAAAATCATGCACCGTTCCCACTTTCGGTACAGAGCTGTACAATACCCTCAGAACAAAAATAAATATGTCCCAATCCAGATTTTAAACCAAATTTAATATGCTTTTGCTGCACTCACTTGTAGATTTCACAGACTGCTTTACAGTCGGGGAGCAAGAGTCGATCGACCTTTCGGGCAATTATTGGTATGAAGGGCTTTGTCCTCAAAGTGGCGAGTTGCTGAGACTGCCGCGCACTCGAATGTCCGAGGATCTTGCCCGGGGTTTGATGCAGTACCTGGCGGCTGATGATTCATACGATCGCGAGGGCAAGATGTACGGCATATTGCTCGTGGAGATGCCTTCGGGGGAACAGCGGATGCTCAAAGCATTTTCGGGGCTGCTGAACGGTTGTAGCGTTGTTGACGGCTGGGTGCCGCCGATTCCGGGACGCGATCGAGTTGAAGAGGACGAAGCCCGCACGTTAACTCAATTGGAGGCGATGAAACAGGAACTTATTACACTCCATCAACTCCCGCAGCGACAAGAGTATGAAACTTTATTTGGCGAGTTTGAATTGCAATTGCAAGTTTTGAGCGAGCGCCACCGCAATTGCAAACAGCAGCGAGACGAAAAACGCCAGTTGCTGTGTCAATCTCTCGCACCAGAAATACTAGAAATTAGCCTCGAAGAATTGAATCAAGCCAGCCGTTTGGAGGGAATTGAGCGGAAGCAATTGAAACGGCGGCGAGATGAAACATTGCAGCCACTAAAAGGATTGATTGAAGCAGCGGATGGGCGGATGCGAGGGCTGAAACAACGGCGAAAAGAACTTTCTCGCGAACTTCAGACGCAAATGCACGCGGCTTATACCTTGGTGAATTTTTTGGGGAAATCGCGATCGATCCAGCAATTAATGCCAACTAATTCTATTCCGACTGGTACGGGCGACTGCTGCGCGCCAAAATTGCTGCACTGCGCGGCATTACACAGTCTGAAACCGCTGGCGATGGCTGAGTTTTGGTGGGGGCCGCCATCGGGGGATAAGGTGCAGGGAGAGTTTTATGGTGCTTGTGCCGATCGATGTCAGCCCTTGATGGGTTTCTTGCTATCAGGATTATCTCAAAATCATGATCATTCTTGTGGAACGGGCATCTTGCCCGTTGCCAAAATGCAAAAATCCCACCCCACAAATCATGATCCTTCTTGTGGAACGGGCATATTTCCCGTTACCCAAATGCCACAGATTATTTATCAAGATAAATGGTTAATAGTCATCAATAAACCTGCAAATTTACTGTCAGTTCCGGGACGTTACCTAGAAAATCAAGATAGTGTCTTAAGTCGTTTTCGCAATTTATTATCAGATGGTTTAACTTTAAATGCAGTGCATCGTTTAGACTTGGAAACATCAGGAATTTTGATATTAGCACGGGACGAAAATACTTATAGAGAACTGAGTTTACAATTTGAAAAAAAACAAGTTCACAAAGTTTATGAAGCGGTACTTTCCGGTGTGATATCAATTCCGGTAGCATCGGAATTATTAGTAGCCGAAATGAGGAGACGGCAGTGCCGTGTCCCTACCGTGATTAATTGTAGGGACACGGCAATGCCGTCTCCTCTAGATCATTCTGGTAACACCGAAATTGATATGATAAATCTAAAATTTGGGTCGATCGCACTTCCACTATGGGGCGATCCAGAAAATCGGCCTTATCAACAAGTTAATTTTGAGCATGGAAAACCCAGTGTTACTCGCTTTCAGGTAATGGCAAAGGAGGGAAATCATACTCGCGTCGAGTTTTTGCCACTAACGGGGCGCACGCATCAATTGAGGGTTCATGCAGCGGATGTTCGAGGCTTGGGAATACCGATTTTGGGCGATCGCCTGTACGGATGTCGCGCTGCTGCGAACCGGCTACACTTGCACGCACGGGAACTTTCCTTCGAGCATCCGCAGTTGGGAAAATGGCTGCACTTACAGGCGGCGACACCATTTTGAGTAAAGGGCGATCGCACGCACTCGCGATCGTCCTTTGTACAATAACAACCATAGTCCGCTCAACTCGCCTTTGTTCAAAAAACCTTAAAAAGGTCGGATGGAGTCAACAATTAAACTGCTCTAGTTGCGGGCAAATTCGACTTCTCAACCTCCCACCCGTAGCGATCAATCAAGTAGAGATATGCTCATGACATACTCTCGGTGCGTTTGAGCAGCAGATTATGTCAATAGCTCGTTGCCCGATTCTAGAGAAGTGCTTTATACTATTTATCAAAAGCCTCGCTCTACCTAATTATTAGCAAACTTAACAATAATGTGGAAAGAAGCCAGGTGCGTCGCTGTGAGATTCTGGATTTTTATTTAAGGATTTATCACAGGCGACGCACGCTGCACCCACTTCTAAGAGAAGTGATTTATTGAACACCAAGAAAAATGATTGTTAGCCGGAGTTCTGTGTACGATTTATGATCAATCAGGTTGTTGATTTAAGCCAAAGTGTCGATTTAACCAACTGCGATCGCGAACCGATTCAAATTCCAGGGCTGATTCAGCCCCACGGGGTGCTGTTGATTTTGCAGGAACCTGACTTGAAGATCATCCAGGTCAGTAATAACACCTTGGCGTTCCTAGGTCAACAGCCCCAAGATTTATTGGGCAAACCGTTATCAAACTTACTCCCTCCTAAGCAAATTTATGCGCTCCAGCAATGCTTAAGCGAAGAGTTTGAGTATGTAAATCCCTTAGATATTTTCATTAAAATTCAAACAAAATTACTCCGGTTTGATGGCATTGTTCATCGGTTTGATAGCCTGATTTTTTTGGAATTAGAACCAAAAAAGACGAGCAGTAAAACAGATTTTTCCCAGTTTGCCCAGCGAGTTAAAAGCACGATTACTAAAATTCAAAAGGCTTCAACCTTGCTGGAGATGTGCGGGGTTGTAGTTAAAGAAGTGCGAAAAATCACGGGATTCGATCGCGTTATGGTATATCAATTTGATGCCGCCGGAGCCGGGCGAGTGATTGCAGAAGATCGGCTAGAGACGCTCACCCCTTATCTGGGCTTGCACTATCCCTCCAGCGACATTCCCCAGCAAGCGCAGCAGCTTTACACCCTCAACTGGCTGCGGTTGATTCCCGACTCTACCTATGAGCCTGTCGCGTTAGTGCCAGCGCACAATCCGTTAGACTCGCGCCCGACGGATTTGAGCTTATCGGTGCTGCGGAGCGTGTCTCCGGTACACCTAGAATACCTCAAAAATATGGGTGTGGTAGCCTCCATGTCTATTTCACTGATCCAAGACCAAAAACTATGGGGGCTGATTGCCTGCCATCACTCGACACCGAACTATGTGCCCTATAGTGTGCGAACCATCTGCGAGTTTGTGGGGCAGGTAATGTCGATCGAGCTAGCAAGCAAGGAAGATCGTGAAGACTTAGACTACAAAATAATATTGAAGTCGCTGCAAACCAAGTTTGTAGAATCGCTATCTAAATCAAAAAGCTTCTGGGATGGATTAGTTCAACTGAACTCGAACCTGTTGGATTTAGTGGGTGCGACGGGAGTAGCGGTTTGCGCTGGAGAACAAATTGTTTGTATCGGTAAAACGCCGCCAGAAACTGAACTGCCAGCCCTGTGGGACTGGATCAAAACAGAGATTCAACACAACCTGTTTCACACCCGATCGCTATCTGAGATTTATCCAAGCGCAGAGTCATTTAAGGCGGTTGCGAGTGGATTGTTAGGATTAAAAATTTCCAACCAAAATTACATCCTGTGGTTTCGTCCAGAAGTGCTGCAAACCATCAACTGGAGCGGCAATCCCAACAAACCTCTAGAAGTCGCAGCCGATGGCGAAATGCGGTTGTCTCCTCGCAAATCCTTTGAACGCTGGCAAGAAACGGTGCAGGGCTGCTCCACCGCTTGGAAGCCCTGCGAAATAGAAATTGTCACCGAACTACGCAGCCTGATCGTGGGGATTATCCTGAGTCAGGCGGATGAAATGGCAAAAATCAATCTAGAATTGGAACGCAGTAACATTGAACTAGATGCCTTCGCCTATGTCGCCTCCCACGATCTCAAAGAACCGCTGCGGGGCATTCATAACTACTCGAATTTCTTGATGGAAGATTATGGAGATGTGTTGCACGAGGACGGCATTGCCAAGTTGCAAACGTTGGTGCGCCTAACGCAGCGGATGGAGGATCTGATTAATTCTTTGCTATACTATTCTCGGCTGGGACGCACCGAACTTTCGCGCAAACCGACAAATCTCAACGATTTAGTGCGACAGTCGATCGACACTTTAAGAATCAGTCAGCCGCAGCAACCGATCGAGTTTCGTCTGCCTCGATTGTTGCCGACAATTGAGTGCGATCGCACTCAATTCAGCGAGTTGTTCACCAATTTGATCGGCAACGCCATTAAATACAACGATCGAACGGAGAAATGGGTGGAAATTGGCTGGCTAGAATCAGAAACAGGGAGCGGTAAAGACCCAAGTTTGTATACCTTTTATGTGCGAGATAACGGCATTGGAATCCCCCAACAGCATTTGGAACGGGTGTTTCAGATCTTCAAGCGACTCCACGCACAAGACGAATATGGTGGCGGTACAGGGGCTGGTTTGACGATCGTCCAAAAGATTGTCGATCGACACGGGGGAAAAATTTGGGTAGAATCTGTACTTGGTGAGGGCAGCACGTTTTACTTTACCTTGTCGGCAGCGGTGAAAGTATGACCGGATATTCAGCCATGCGTGCTATGCAGCTTCCTGCCTTGCTGATCGTTGAAGACAGCAACGAAGACTTTGAAGCCTTCCAACGTTACCTAAACCAATATTCCTCGGAGATCCCTGTCTATCGCTGCATTAATGGCGATCGGGCGCTGGCGTTTCTCTACCGCACTGCACCCTACACCGATCATAAAACTGCTCCCCGCCCAGGACTGATTTTGCTAGACCTCAACTTACCGGGAACGGATGGGCGAGAGGTATTATCTAAAATTAAGCAGGATGAAAATTTGAAAAAGATTCCGGTAGTTGTTTTCACCACCTCTAACAATCCCAAAGACATCGAAGCCTGCTATCAACAAGGGGTGAATAGTTATATCATCAAACCTATGGACTTTAAGCTATTGAAGCGAAGTATTCAAACGTTGCTGATCTACTGGTTGGAAATCACGAGGCTGCCGTTTGAGTCTCCCGAGGAAATGTAATTATGAGTAAAACTGAGCGCACCGTTTTGATTGTGGAGGATAACCCCGAAGACACCGAAATGTATCGGCGGTTCTTGCTGCGCGATCGCGATTATCAGTATGCGATCGTGGCTGCAAAGTCGGGACAGCAAGGGCTGGCGTTGTGGCAGCAGCAGCAGCCGGATGTGGTTTTGCTAGACTACCGACTGCCCGATTTGGATGGACTAGAATTTATCGCAGCCATGCAAGCCCAAGCACAGCAGCCAGTCTTACCAGTGATTGTGGTGACGGGGCAGGGGAATGAGTCGATCGCAGTCCAGGCAATCAAAGCAGGCGCACAAGACTATCTAGTCAAAGGAGAAATCACGGTTGAGAGCTTGCAATTGGCGGTGAATAGAACGATCGAAGCCGTGGAGTTACGCCAGCAACTGCAACAGCGGATCGATCGAGAGCAGGCGATCGCCCGGATCGCGCAGAAAGTGCATGGAACCCTCAACCTCGATGAAATTCTGAACATCACCGTCGAAGAAGTGCGACAGTTCCTCCATACCGATCGCGCGATCGTTTTCCGCTTAGAACCAGACGGCACAGGGACTGTGATGGCGGAATCCGTTGGGGCCCAATGGATGTCAATTCTGTCCGCCCAGATCTACGATCCTTGTTTTGCCGAGAGCTATGTCGATCGCTACCGTGAGGGCACGGTGACAGCAAAAGCAGATATTCATGACGGGAGCATCGACCCCTGCCACCTGGAACTCCTGACTCAGTATCAAGTTAAGGCGAATCTAGTGGTTCCCATTTTGCACGAAGATCAGTTTTGGGGATTGCTGATTGCTCATCACTGCGCCGCACCCCGCCAGTGGCAACCGTTGGAGATTGACTTGCTTCAGCAACTGTCAACTCAGGTGAGCATTGCGATCAGACAGGCGGAGCTTTATCAGCAAGCGCAACACGAAATCGTCGAACGCAAACGCACTGAGGAAGTGTTGCGGGGTAGTGAAGAAAGACTGCGGTTGGGCCTTGCAGCCGCCCGCATGGGAACATGGGACTGGAATATTCTGGAAAACCAGATTACCTGGTCTTCTAATATGGAAGAGCTGTTTGGGTTGGCACCTGGAAAATTTGATGGCTCCTACGAGCGGTTTGTGGAAAGGCTGCATCCAGAAGACCGCGATCGCGTGCTAGAAGCGATCGATGCTGCTATCAACACGGGAGCAAACTATAACATCGAATTTCGGGTGCTGTATCCCAACGGCAAAATCCGGTGGGCGCTGAGCCTGGGGAAAGTGTTTTATAATGCGATCGGGCAACCGATGCGGATGTTGGGCGTGGATTTGGATATCACCGATCGCCAGCACACCGAGGAAGCGCTGCGTCAGAGTGAAGAGTTTACAAAACGGGTGTTGGAGAGCACTAGCGACTGCATCAAAGTGCTGGATCTGGATGCACGACTTTTATACATGAATCCAGGAGGGCTCTGCCTATTGGAGATCGACGATCTCACCCCCTACATGAACGCGGAATGGGTCTGTTTTTGGCAAGACGAAGTTCGGGAAGAGGTAGAAGCTGCGATCGCGGCGGCGAAGGCAGGAGAACAGGGTAGATTCCAGGGCTTTTGTGCCACGGCCAAAGGCACGCCAAAATGGTGGGATGTGGTGATAGCGCCGATCCGCAACGGTGCAGGCGCAGTAGTACAACTGTTATCGACTTCGCGGGATATTACCGATGCCGTGGCGGCAGCTACGCAACGCAAACAAGCTGAAATCGAACGCGAGCGCATTCTGCAATTAAAACAAGCTGCCTTGGCGGAATCGGAAAGAGTTAACCGCATCAAGGATGAGTTCCTAGCGGTGCTTTCTCACGAGTTGCGATCGCCCCTCACCCCCATCTTAGGCTGGGCGAAATTGTTGCAAACTGGCAAACTGGATCGAACCAAAACTGTAGCAGCGTTAGCGACGATCGAACGGAATGCCTTGGCACAAAATCAATTGATTGGCGACTTGCTGGATATGGCTGGCGTGCTGCGCGGCAAACTGAGCTTGAATGTGACTCCCGTCAATTTGTTATCTACGATTGAATGTGCGATCGACACGGTGCAGACTGCCGCCACAGCTAAGTCAATTCTGATTTATCCGGTGCTGTCCAATATCGGGGAAGTGTCTGGGGATGCGGTGCGGCTGCAACAAATTGTCTGGAATTTGCTTTCCAACGCTGTCAAATTCACTCCCAAGGGTGGACGAGTAGAGATTCGACTAGAGTCAGCAGACAACCAAGCGCAGATAGTGGTAACAGACACGGGCAAAGGCATCAATCGAGATTTCTTGCCCCACGTTTTTGAGTCTTTCCGTCAAGAAGATGCTTCAGTTACCCGCAAACACGGGGGGCTGGGGTTGGGACTGGCGATCGTTTATCAACTGGTAGAAGCCCACGGCGGAACAATCAGCGCTGACAGTCTGGGGGAAGGAAAAGGAGCGACTTTTACCGTCAGCCTGCCGCTGTTGAACCTCAAAAAAGAGGAAAATCCGGACAAGTTATTAGAAGCAGAACAGGATCTGACAGGCATCCGAGTGTTGACAATTGATGACGACGCAGACAGCCGGGAAGTAATCGGGGTACTGCTGTTTCTGGCTGGAGCACAGGTGATGACAGTTGCATCTGCCGCTGAATTTCTAGTAGCGCTAGAGTCGTTTGTGCCGGATGTTTTGGTGAGCGATATTGGAATGCCAGAAATGGATGGCTACAGTTTGATCGGATATGTGCGTGCTCTGTCACCCGAGCGCGGGGGACTGATCCCGGCGATCGCTGTGACTGCCTATGCTGGAGAGATTAACCACCAACAAGCTCTGGCGGCAGGCTTTCAGAGGCACGTTTCCAAGCCGGTTGAACCCAAGCAGTTGATTGGGGCGATCGCCGATTTACTGAAAAAATAGTTAGGTCAACTCTATTTTGCGTAAATCTCAGAAACCGGGTTTCTCTCTATATTTCTCGTCACTCAACCCAAAAACTCGTAGAAACCCGGTTTCTCTGCTACTCGCTGTAAATCTCAGAAACTGGTTCCTCTCTATATTTCTCGTCACCCAATCCAAAAACTCAAAGATGTCAAATGGGTTCTATACTATTGAACTGCCTCAGCATATTCAGTGATAGCTTCAGGGTGAAATACATATCTCATAGCCCAATCAGTCGCCTAACTTGAGCCAAAGCTTCTTCGCCTGCAATCGGTTGCACTGCACCATCCCGAACCTCGTCTCTGCGTCTTTTTGCTTCAGTAATCCAAACTTCCTGAATTGCTGAGTCGGTATCGAATTCTAAGCTTTCTACCAATTTGTCTGCAAGGAGTTCCCTTGATTCATTAGGTAAAGACAATATTTCCTCTGTCAGTTGCTCGATCGATCGCATAGCTCCTCGCAGAATACTAAACTCTAGACTTATTGTAACAGTTGAGATGCACAACGTTTGGGCCTATCCTATTAAGCTGAGGGCATCTCAAAACATCCGAGCTACGAGCTTAGCAGTTTGAGAGTCTGAAAATCATCAACAGCGGAAGTATTTTTAAGAAAATGGCAGAAAATCACAAGTCAACAGTTATCATCACCGGCGCATCCTCCGGCGTCGGCTTGTACGGCGCCAAAGCTCTTGCAGACAAAGGATGGCACGTAGTCATGGCCTGTCGCGACGTGCGGAAAGCTGGAGACGCCGCCCAAGAGTTGGGCATACCTCAAGGTAGTTTCTCCATCATGCAAATTGACTTGGGCGATTTGGAAAGCGTGCGCCGATTTGCTCGGGAATTTAAAGCCAGCGGCAGGCCTCTAGATGCTTTAGTGTGTAATGCGGCAATTTATTTACCCTTGATTAAGGAACCGCTGCGCAGCCCGGAAGGTTACGAGTTGACGATGACTACCAATCACCTCGGTCATTTTCTGCTGTGCAACCTGATGATGGAGAGCATGAAGCCTTCCTATTATTCTGATGCGAGAATGGTAATTTTGGGTACAGTAACTCACAATCCAGACGAGTTGGGCGGGAAGATTCCGCCACGCCCGGATTTAGGTAAGTTTGAGGGTTTTGAAGCGGGTTTTAAAGACCCAGTTTCGATGGTTGATGGCAAGAAGTTTGAACCAGTCAAGGCTTACAAAGATAGCAAAGTTTGCAATGTGTTGACAATGCGAGAACTACACCGCCGCTTTCACGAATCGACGGGGATTAGTTTCACTTCTTTGTATCCCGGATGTGTGGCTGATACGCCACTTTTCCGCAATCACTATCCTTTATTTCAGAAGCTGTTCCCGCTGTTTCAGAAGAATATCACCGGGGGTTATGTGTCGCAGGAGTTGGCGGGCGAAAGGCTGGCGATGGTGGTTGCCGATCCAGAATACAAGCAATCTGGGGCTTATTGGAGTTGGGGAAATCGGCAGAAAAAGGATGGTAAGTCTTTTGTGCAGAAGGTTTCTCCGCAGGCGCGAGATGATGAAAAAGCCGATCGAATGTGGGAGTTGAGCGCTAAGTTGGTAGGATTGGCTGACGGCGCCGAAATGGGTGCTGTGGCTGGTGCAGGCCGTTCTGCATAATTCAGAATTATGGCGTTGCTGAATTTAGGTATGATTCACTCGCTTTCGCGCAATCGGTGAAATGAGAGAGTACGGGCAATTCATGAATTGCCCCTACTCTAATTTCGGAGGTAAATTATACTCCTTTCTCAGCAACAGAATTATTAGTAGTGAGGGAGGCAAGTTCTGCCAAAATCTGCCAAAACCTGGTTTGTCAGTTTTGGAATCAACGGTTTGCGAGCTTTGGGTTTTTAGCCGTTGTAAAACTGTTTGTGGCGACGGCTGTTGCCTTTTTGTTCGGTTAAGATAAATTTTAAATTGAGGGTGCTCGATTTCAAAAAAAATGTTCCCCAATTAATCGAGATAATAATTATATCCTATGGCTTATCGCTCGCAAAAACTATTTTTAATCGCAGGAATCTTTGGCTTAGTTTTGTTGGGAAAACCAGCGAAAGTATCCGCTAACACCGTTGAAATTTTGACCTCAAATGTTGAGGATTTGGCAGCAGTTGGCAGTGCAGATGACTCGAATCTTGAGAGTGACGAAGACTTGCCCACAGTCGATCGCACATCTAACACTATTCTCAACAACAGGCAAGATGCCTGTTCTACAAAGAGTGAGTTTTCTTGTGGGGTGGGCATCGTGCCCGATCGTACAAGGCTGATTGAAAACGATGCAACCTCTGAGGTCGAGGTCGATCGAGCTTCGCACCTGAGCCAACTGCCCAACCCAATTGTCCCCCGAGAGCCGGAATTTCCTGCACCACAAGCACCGCAACCTCTCCAACCGCCCCCACTCCAACCAACCCCGATCGCACCAGTTCCCGGCGATGTTAGACCGGGGATTATAGGTACAATTAGGGTCGATCGCTTTGAATTTGAGGGGAACACAGCTTTTAGCGATCGCGAACTCGCAGAAGTTACGCAACAGTTTGCGGGGCGGGATATCACCTTTGCCGAACTGATCGCAGCAGAAGCGGCTGTGACTCAAAAATACGTAGCAGCAGGATACATCAATTCCGGCGCTGTAATTCCCGCCAACCAAACCTTTCCCCGATCGGGAGGTGTGGTAAAAATTCGGATTGTCGAAGGCGGATTAGATGAAATTGCGATTACTGGAAACAAGCGCTTGAATGCAAATTATGTGCGATCGCGCCTAGAGCGTGCCACCCGAAGGCCACTCAATCGCGATCGGCTGCTGGAAGCTTTGCAAATACTGCAACTCGACCCCTTAATTGCTAATATTTCTGCCGAGCTCCAAGCTGGAAGCCGCCCGGAAAACAGTCGCTTAGAAGTACGGATCAAAGAAGCAGACAGCTTTAGCGGCGAAGTGTTCGCAGACAACAATCGATCGCCCAGTGTCGGCAGTTTTCGGCGCGGTATCCGCATCAATCAAGGGAATTTGATTGGTTTCGGCGACGGGTTGGAGGTATCCTACGCTAATACCAACGGTAGCAACGAATTCAACGGTAGCTACACAGCCCCCGTTAACGCGCGCAATGGGACGATTCGGTTTGCTGCGGGTACTGCTAGCACCAACATCATCGAGGAACCGTTTGATGCTGCCGAAATCGAGGGGAAATCACGGACTTACGAGTTAACTTACCGCCAGCCGATCGTCGAAAACCTCGATCGGACTTTGGCTTTGGGAATCACATTATCGCGGCAAGAAAGTGATACATTCCTGCTGGGGGAAAGATTTGCGCTTTCGGCGGGAGCTTCCGAGCGTGGCGAAACGCGGGTTTCGGCGGTGCGGTTTTTTCAGGAATATGTGCAGCGGAGTTCCCGACAAGTGATCGCGGCGCGATCGCAGTTTTCCGTCGGTACTAATTTTTTGGGCGCTACTACCAACGACACCGGCCCTGACAGTCGCTTTCTGGCGTGGCGCGGACAAGCCCAGTATGTGCGACTGCTAGCGCCAGAAACCTTGCTGATTCTGCGTTCTGATATTCAATTAGCCGATCGCCCGTTGCTTTCTCTCGAACAAATCGGGATCGGTGGCGTGCAAAGCGTGCGCGGATACCGTCAAGATTTACTGTTGACTGATAGCGGTGCGATCGCATCTGCGGAAGTGCGCTTCCCAATTTGGCGCGTCCCGAAAGTTAAAGGATTGTTGCAGGTGGCTCCATTTATCGATTTGGGTGTAGGCTGGAACCATTCTGGCGAAAAAGCTAATCCTGATTCTAACAAGCTCCTGGGTGCTGGTGTGGGGTTGCTGTGGCAAATGGGCGATCGGTTGAATGTGCGTCTAGATTACGGTATTCCTTTGATAAATGTCGGAGGGGGCGATTCCCTACGGGATAGCTCCGCCGCGCGTACTTTCCAAGAAAAAGGCATCTACTTTCGGATTAATTACTTTGCTTTCTAGCTCTAAAATAGGTTCGTAGTGAGGACTTCAGTCCTCTCTTGATGCGGACTAAAGTCCTCACTACGAACCATGTTTCAAATATCACCTAGTTAACACAAGAGGGCTTGTCTTATGGTTCAGGTTCAGACCAAAACTAAACTAACATTTGCAAACTTCCTGCAAAACTACCCAGACGGATCGGGCATCTACGAACTTGTAAATGGAGAGATTGTAAAAGTGGAAGCAACCAGAGCTCATAAAAATGTGGCACGATATCTTGTTAAGTCCTTCGACAGAGAAAGCGAGCGCCTTGAACTTGACTATATTGTTGACAAAGATATAGTGATCAGAACAGTCAAAGCTTCAGGGCAAGAGCAAGGTAGAAATCCTGATGTTGGCGTGGTTAAGGCCTCAGTATGGAATAGCAATGTACGTGGCTATGGAGCGCTTACCGAACCTATTCAATTAGCAGTAGAAGTTACTTCAACTAACTGGGAAGACGACTATGTTGACAAGCTAGATGAGTATCAACGGCTCGGGATTTGCGAGTATTGGATTGTGGACTATTTGGCGATTGCTTCCAGGGCTTATTTAGGCAATCCCAAAGTTCCCACCGTTTTCGTTTACTCTTTGGAAAATGACTGCTATGTAGTTCAAAGTTTTAGAGGTAATGAGCGGATTATATCTAAAACTTTTCCAGAATTAGAAATGACTGTTGAACAAATTTTACTCAGCAGTCAAGTTCAAACACTTTAAATAAATTAGATGAGCTTACACCGATAAACTTTATTGTTAGGATTTTTTTATGCCTCGCTTGCATTCCTCTCTGCTGTTTGTTTTCCTGCTGTTGCTATTTCCAACTTCGGGCTTCGCCCAAATCATCCCCGACGGCAGCTTGGGTGCAGAAAATTCCCGCACAGTTTCCGATACGATCAACAATTTACCCTCAGATAGAATCACCGGCGGCGCAACTCGTGGCTCAAATCTATTTCACAGTTTCCGCGAATTCAACATCGGTGAAGGGCGAGGAGCTTATTTTGAAAATCCCAGCGCAGTTTCTAACATTTTCACCCGCGTTACGGGCGGCAAATCCTCAAATATTTTAGGAACCCTCGGAGTGCAAGGCAATGCTAATTTATTTTTAATAAATCCCAGAGGACTTATTTTCGGCCCAAACGCTCGGTTAGATTTGCGCGGTTCGTTTGTCGGTTCAACTGCTGACAGTATTGTGTTTAATAACGGCTTTGAATTCAGCAGCACCAACCCGCAAACACCTGCCCTGTTAACAGTTAATATTCCCGTTGGTTTAAGGTTTAGAGAAAATCCCGGTACAATTGTCAATCGTTCGACGGCTTTAGGAAAGGTAAATCTGCCAGCATCTCCTATACCAATTCCGATTACAGATAAAGTTGGTTTAGCCGTAGATCCAGGTCAAACTTTAGCGCTGATTGGGGGCGACATCCAAATTCCAGGTGGCAATTTAACCGCTAGTGGCGGACAAGTTTTACTCGGTAGCGTAGCCAGTCCTGGTTTAGTTAATTTGGCACTAACTCCTGGGGTTTCCCCGCAGGGAAATTTGAGTTTGAATTATGGCAATATTCAGAACTTTGGTAATATTCAAATATCTAATGGCTCACTGATTAATGCCAGTGGCATCGGTGGTGGCAGAGTAGAATTAAAAGGTGGAAATGTCACCATCAGCGGTGCGCGAATTTATGCGCTGACACTGGGAAATATTGATGGTAGAGGTATCGATATCAGTGCGCAAAAGTTGCGAGTCCAAAACGGCACTCAATTTTCTACTCTGACTCTAGGAGATGGCGCAGGAGGCACTATGAACTTTCGGGCTGCTGATTCCATAGAAATGAGCGGACTGGGAGTTGAGGGCTATCAACAAGTTGTAATTAAGTATCTGGTATCGGGAACCACAGACCCGTTTGATCCGCTATTTACGCTGTTTAATGCTAGTGCTGGTGCTGGTTCGGGTGGGAGTATTACGATCGACACCAACCGCCTACTCCTCAACAATGGGGTAGTAGGTAGCGGGATAACTTTTGGTGCGGGAAAGGGCGGAGATTTAATTATTCGTGCCAATACTGCTGAAATGGTGGGTTCTGGAATCAACAACGGGACAGCGAAAGAAAGTACCGGTGCTTCGGGCAGTATTACTATTGATGTCGCGAGATTAATGATGCGCGACGGTTCTCTTCTGGGTACCACTAGCTACAGTAGCGGCGCGTCGGGAAATGTCAATATTAAAGCTACTGAATCAGTCGAATTGTCTAACAGCGGCCCGAGAACAGTTGTATCAACTGGAATTAGCACGCTGACTATTGGTTCTAGCGGACGTGCTGGTAATATTAATGTTGATACGAAGCGATTGACTCTTTCTGGGGGTTCTGCGTTTACATTAGGAACTGGTGTTTTAATAGGCAGGTTTTTGTTTTCTCAGGATGGCGGGGCTGCGGGAAATTTAACTGTTAGGGCTACAGAATCAGTAGAAATCTCGGGTATTTCTCAACTTTTGACTAGCGGAATTCAAAATGCTAGTGCGCTGACTTCTGGAACTTTGAGCTCTAGTCGGGGTGGGGATATTCGGATTGATACGCCAAGCCTCACTGTGCGGGATGGGGGAATAGTTTCTACGAGTTCTTTGGGGGCGGGAGATGTGGGGAATATTACTGTTAATGCCGATCGCATCTTAGTCAGCGGCAGCGGAAATAATGGTCTGTTTGTCAGTACAATTGATGCTTCGGTTGGCAAGACTTTTGGTACTAATCCCAATGCTACAGCAAATGCGGGCTCGCTGAATCTGAATGCGCGCGATCGACTAATTGTCAGAGATGGAGCTACAGTCACGGTACAGGCTACCGGAACCGGGCGGGCTGGTAATATCAATATTGCCGCAAGTTCGATCGACCTTGACAACAAAGCGAGGATTGACGGTACGACTGTATCCGGTACTGGAGCAAATATTAACCTGCAAGCGCGAGACATCCAATTGCGCCGCAACAGCAGAATTACCACCGATGCGGGTGCTTCTGAAGGTGGAAACATCAATATTAATAGCAACATTCTGGCTACCTTACCCAATGAAAATAGCGATATTACTGCTAATGCTCGCAGCGCCGCCGGTGGCCGCGTTAATGTGAATGTCCCAAATGTTTTTGGTTTTACAGCAGTTAGTCGCGAACAAGTCAGAAGCAGGTTGAATCTCAGTGACGCCCAATTTGCAGCTTTGCAAGGAAGTCCTACATCTCTGCTTCCCACCAGCGACATCGCCGCGATTTCCCAAAGTGCTGGCCCAGCTTTACAAGGGGCGGTAACATTTAGTTCTTCTGGTGTGAATCCTGCTCAAGGATTGGTAGAATTGCCACAAAATGTGGTCAATCCGGCTGCTTTAATTGTGGCAAATCCCTGCATCGAAGGGCAAGAGAACGAGTTTACTGTTACGGGTCGCGGGGGAGTGCCACCTAGTCCTAATGATGCGCTCAGCAGCGCAGAATCGCCGTTTCCGTGGGTAGAAAGTTCGGCAGCGGATTCTGTAACGGATTTAACGGATAGAGGAAGGAGGTTGGAGGGAGGAAGAGGTTCGAGGGAAGAAAGTTCGGCAGCGAATTCTGTAACGGATTTAACGGATAAAGCGAAGAGGGAAAAATCGGAAAAACAAGCTGGGGAAGTTGTTCCGGCGCAAGGTTGGGTGGTGAATGCTCAAGGGGATGTGATGCTGGTTGGATACAATCCGGGTAATGCTGCTGACGATCGCAATCCTCGATCGAATTCGGCTTGTCCGCCACGCTGAAATTAGGTCTTTTTTGACCGCAGATGTAGGCGGATGAACGCGGATGAACACGGATGAGGAATACGATTGGGGTCAGAAACTGGGTTTTTTATGAAATACTTGATTGATTTAATTATTTATGAAGTTTATGCGATCGCTCCGTCAAGCAATTTTGTTATTTGTGATGTCCTGTCTGCTGATAATTGCGATTCCTACCGCAATTGCTCAAGTTCAGCCGACAGATGGGATTCAGCTTGTCCGACAGGCTCGAACTCTTTACCAGGAGGAACGTTTTTCGGAGGCTATACCGCTGTTACAGTTCGCGGTGGCGCAGTTTGAGGTAAAAGGCGAAAATCTCGATCGCGCTACGGCATTGAGCAATTTAGCTGCAACTTACGGGCAGTTAGCACTTTGGGAACAAGCGGAACAAGCTGTGAATTTGAGTTTGTCGGTTGTGCAAAAAGCACCCAAAACTCCCGAACAGCAACGGATTTTGGCTGAAGTCCTGAATATTCAAGGACAGTTGCAACTCGAACGGGGACGGACTCAAGAGGCGATCGACAATTTGGACTTAAGCGCTAAAATATTCGAGCAACTCGATCGCAAAAACCAACTTTTTCAAGTTCAAATTAATCTTAGTCGGGCTTGGGAAACTCTGGGACTTTACCCGAGAGCTTGCAAAATTCTGTTAGCTTCTTTTAAGCTGGAAAACACAAGTTGCGAAGTTTCCGCAGTCGGTTTGGAAAGTTTGAAAAATCAGCCGATTTCTCTGGAAACAGTTCGGGGAATTCATGCTTTAGGCCGGGTGTTTCGGGTTTTGGGACAGCTCGAACGTTCTGAGGATTTGTTGTTGGCGGGACTGGAAGTGGCCCAAAAATTGGGTGTTAAGCCAGAGGAAGCTGGAATTTATCTGAATCTGGGGAATACGACACGGGCTAAAAGTAATAAACCGGGGTTGAATCTTCAACAGCGGGCTGATTTGGAACGCCTGGCTCTAGAATATTATGTGCGATCGTCGGAGACGATTTCGTCGCGATCGCCCCTACAAATTCAAGCGAAGTTAAATCAATTGAGTCTTTTGGTCGATCGCAAAAATTGGTCTGAAGCACAGGTTTTGTGGCGTGCCATCGAACCTGAAGTTGCTCAATTTTCGTCGCGTCGTGCGGGACTTTACGCTCAAATTAATCTAGCTCAAAGTCTGATCAAAGTAGCTCAATCGCCTGCAAAAGCTTTGAGTTTAAACGATATTGACAAAATGCTTTCTGGAATTCTCGAACCAGCAAATAGTTTGGGCGACAAACGAATACAAGCTTATATTCTGGCAGCCAAAGGCAAACTATCCGAAATCCAGCAGCAGTATCAGACAGCGGAAAATCTCACAAATCAGGCTTTGAGTTTAGCACCAGCATTTCAATCTCCCGATATTGCCTATCAATTATTGTGGCAACTTGGGCGAATTCGGAAAGCTCAGGGGAATACAGAAGGGGCGATCGCCCAATATACTCAAGCTGTAAATGTACTGTCTTCTCTGCGGGGCGATTTGGTGACAGTCAATCCCGAAGTGCAATTTTCGTTTCGGGAAAGTGCCGAACCGGTTTATCGGGAATTAGTCGGGCTGCTTTTGCAAGAGGAATCTCCCAGTCAAGCTAAATTGAAACTGGCTCGCCAAACGGTGGAATCTTTGCAGTTGGCAGAATTGGATAACTTTTTTCGGGATGCTTGTGCTGATGCTAAACCACAGTCGATCGAGGAAATAGATCCTACCGCGGCGGTGATTTATCCAATTATTTTGAGCGATCGTTTGGAGGTAATTTTGTCAATTCCCGGCAAACCTCTGCGCCGCTACACTACCAAGAGGTCTCAAGCTGAGTTAGAAAGAGCCTTCAAACAAGCCAAAAATACGATTAGACCTGCTGCTTTCCCTCGTGAGAGGAGGCAACCCGTTCAATTGGTTTATGACTGGTTAATCCGCCCCGCAGAGGCAGATTTGACTGCCAGCGGGATTAAAACTGTGGTATTTGTGCTTGATGGTTTCTTGCGCAATCTGCCGATGGCGGTGCTCCACGATGGCGAAAAGTTTTTGGTAGAAAAATACAGTATTGCTTTGGCGCCTGGACTACAATTGCTGCCACCGAAACCGCTGAGCGAAGTCAAGTTAAAGGTGTTCACTGCTGCTCTCTCTGAAGCCCGTCAAGGCTTCCCGGCGTTGCCGGGGGTGACTCGGGAAGTTCAGGAAATTGCAGCGCAGATGCCCGCGAGTGGGCTGCTGAATCAAGAGTTTGTCAGCGTGCGGTTGCACGATCGACTGAAAGCTTTGTCTTACCCGATCGTCCATTTGGCAACTCACGGTCAATTTAGCTCGAATGCGGCGGATACTTTTATTGTGACTTGGGACGAGAAGGTAAATGTCAAGGAGTTCGATCGACTGCTGCGAGTTCGCACTGGCGAAAAACAACAGCCGATCGAGCTTTTGGTGTTGAGTGCTTGCGAAACTGCTTCGGGCGATAGTCGCGCCGCTTTGGGTTTAGCTGGGGCCGCAATTCGATCGGGTGCACGCAGCACTGCTGCAACCCTTTGGCAAGTCAACGACGAATCTACAGCTATCTTTATGACTGAGTTTTACCGTCAGTTGGCTGCTAAAAGCACCAAAGCCCAAGCCCTGCGCAATGCTCAATTAACCCTGCTGCGAAACCGAGAATATCAAAATCCCTATTTCTGGGCACCTTTCGTGCTCGTGGGGAATTGGCAATAATTCAAGATGGGCATCGGGCATCGGGCATCGGGCTTGCCGTCAACCGTCAACCGAAATGCCCAATGCCCAATGACTAATGACTTAAATGCTTGATTTTTTGTTAAAAATTGTAAACTGTTAAAGAGTGATTTTTGCATCTAATATTTTTCGAGGAGTCCCATGAAGCAACTTTTGATTGCTGAGCGCTTTTGCCTGATAGCCCACGTCTTATCAATGGCTTTTGGATTGGCAGGATTGCTGCTGATTTTACCCCGTCCCGAATTGGTGATGAGTTTGCCGCCCGCTGGACAAACTCTGTTCCAATTGGGGATGGCTGGGGGTGGAGTAGTTTATATCATTTTTGGGGCAGCAGCCGTTGCTCTCTATGCCTTTCGGACGTTGGGTACGAGTACAACTCTGGCATTTTTGCTGCCTTCTGTGTTTTTGTCCTTGGGTAGCGAATTGTTGGGAACGAGTACCGGTTTTCCCTTCGGTAACTACCACTATTTGAGCGGTTTGGGTTACAAAGTTGCAGGGCTGGTGCCTTTTACAATTCCCTTGTCGTGGTTTTATCTAGGACTGGTTTCGTACATAATTGCTCGCGCTGGAGTCGCTGGTGGTAAAGGTGAACTCAACTGGGTGCGCCAAATAGGGGCGATCGCCCTTGGTGCTTTGCTGCTGACAGCTTGGGATTTTGTACTAGATCCGGCCATGAGTCAAACTTCTATGCCTTTTTGGGAGTTTGAGGAACTTGGAGCTTTCTTCGGGATGCCTTACCGCAATTTGGCGGGCTGGATGGGTACTGGCGCTGTGTTTATGTCCGTAGCAGCTTTCTTCTGGAGAAAAAGCTCGATTAAATTAGAGCGATCGGAATTGAGTTTGCCCTTAATTGTTTATTTGGTAAATTTTGCTTTCGGAGCAGTTATCACTGTAACTTCCTTGGATTCTCGGTTCTGGTTCCCGACATCGCTAGCTGTGCTTCTGGGTGTAGTTCCGGCGATCGTCCTATGCTGGATTGCTAAACCCACAGTAGATGACATCACAGAAGCAATTCCGTCTTTAGAATCTGCTCTCAAAGCTGAAATTCCATCTCAGCCAGTGGGCGTTTTGCGCAAGTAAGATATATCTAATTGAGACTTTGCACAATTCTCAATAACT
>CASBQF010000375.1 GCA_949127775.1 Oscillatoriales cyanobacterium PMM_0080 | reverse complement strand
TTTGTTACGCTTATGGCATCGTCGGCGATACGCCTTTGGCGTTAAGCTTCGCTTATCGCAGGTAGCAGTAGCAGTAATAGATATTGTTTTCCTAGTAGCGAAGAAGAAGTATCACCGAAATGCTTTAATCACGGCATCAAGTTTCACTTTGATCGACTTGTCATGATGCAGGATCGGCGGGATATCTCGATCGATACCAAGTAGTTCATAGACCGCCATCTGTGCTACCCGAACTGAATACTCAACAGTAAAAACGACATCTTCAGGGATTTCGACAAATACCGTCTTACCAGGGGACGCTAACGAAGGAATCGATTTGAATAGATCCCAGGTGCATTCATAGTTGTCAGTCGTCAACATCCGTCCACCGCGAAGGGTATATCCATCCGTAGGACTGCCGCCACCATCCATGCTTCCGCCCACAACAGGCATCGCTTCAAAGATAGTAATATTCCGACCTGGGATGCCGCCGTCGCGAATCTTGAAGGCTGCTGCGGCTAAAGAGCCAATCCCGCCGCCTATCATATAAGCCTTGAGTTCCGCGCTGTTGGGTTTGCTAGGTATGGGGCAGTTGGTTGATGATTGCTGTGCCATGTCTACGACTCTTTGGTGAAAGTGATTATTGAATTCGGTTTTGCATCTAATTTTCTGGTTACAAAAAGACGCGATCGCGCACTCAGGTTCATTCCCAAATTACTGTGTAAAGGCAGCGGGTGGCTTTGAGATTGAACTCAAAGCCAATGACAGGGTGAGTTAACTGGCGGGATAGCCAACCTTAGCGATCGCAGCCCTAATGTTTGTTTCCGCAGCTTGAGTTTCCACTGATACAGTTTTGGTTTTTGGATCGCCTTGGACGATCGCATTGGCATCGACGGTCTTAACTGCTTTGGTGATGGTATTTAAACAACCACCACAGGACATTTTGGGAACTTTTAGTTGTAGTGTCATAGTTTTAAATGGTTACTCTTGAGTGATCTGGTGATAGAAAAGAAATGGAAATGATTGGCTTTGAGCTAGAGCAATTCCTGTAAGCTAGGCGGCATACAGAGGAGATAAGCAATTCCTGTCGTAATGGCTGTGGCAAGAAAGAGCGATCGCGCACTCAGCTTCATGCCAGAATGACTACGAACATAATTCTCTTCAACGTGATGAAGGCTACGGGTTATGATGAGACTCCTCTAAACGAGATGGTTTTTTCTGAGTAGAGTGATGACCCCACGGCAAAAAGGCAGGAGTCGCTGCGGCATAACGGGCATACTCGTCACCAAATTCTGCTAAAGCATCCCGTTCCTCTTGGTGTGCTAATCGGATGTACATTGTTACCAAGATCGGGAACATAATCAAAGTTATGAGAGTAGGCCATTCCAGCAAAAAGCCAAACATGATGGTAATAAAGCCGACATACTGCGGATGGCGAATCGTGGCATAGGGTCCTGATATTGCCAAGGTATGGCTCCGTTGAGCTTTGAAGAGAACTTCCCAAGCGCTCCCCAAATAAAGCAGTCCACCGAAAATCAACACGCTGCTTAGAATGTGAATCGGATTCCAATGAGGATCGCCCTTCCACCCCAGCAGTGTCCACCAAAGATGTCCAGCGTCGTGGGAGAAAATGTTTAGTCCTGGAAAGCGGGTTTGCAACCACCCTGAGAGTAGGTAAAGCGTTAAGGGAAACCCGTACATTTCGGTGAACAAAGCCACGATGAACGCTGAGAAAGCTCCGAACGATCGCCAATCTCTAGGATTGCGTGGCTTTGTGAAACTGAAGGCAAATATGATAAATATCAAAGAATTGATAATTACCAAACCCCAAAGCCCGTAGGCGGGAATATTACTCATATCTCTCATGATTCGATCTCCTTTAAATAGATTGATTCACCAAGTTTAAGTAGCTGCTTTTAGTGTTGATGATTGCGATCGCTACTGACATCGTTGCTACCTCCATGTCCTCCATGTCCTCCGTGCATAAACAGGTGCATGAAGATACAGATAAACAGTAAAGAGAAGGGCAAGAAGCCTGCCAGGTGTGCCAAATGTTCTGTAATCAGAAAGTATGCAATGATCCCGATCGTTGCATACAGAACAAACTTAATCGGTAAGCTGAGACGAGTTTGCCCCCGATTGGCTCGATCGGGCTGGGGCTGATTTGATGAACCATGTTGATACATAAAAACCTCTTGGTGAATAGAATGACTCGCGATCGCAGAATTTGTTTTTAGCGTGGCTGAAATATTGCTGTACCGTGCGGTGCAATAACGATCTCTCAACCTGTTAAACAATGCCTCAAATCAACGATTCCAGGCTTGCTGCCATCCCTGCATTTGTACGATTTCAACATTCTGAGACTTGATAATCGACTGAGCTAGAGCGCGAATCTCTGGACGAGTAGCACGCTTAGTTGCCATCTGAGACATCATCACTGCCATTTGATGATGGGGAATCATTTGCCGCACAAATTCTTTGTCAAAGTCCGGGGCTTTCTTGAGTGCTTCGAGGTCGGTTTTCATGCTCATCATGCCTTGTCCCATGCACATCATGCCTGAGCCGCTCTGACATTGGTTATGGTGGTTTCCCATGTCCTGCCCCATGTTCGTCGGATCGGTTTTTTGATCTTTGTTGGCAGTATTTCCCATCATCCCCATACCATTCATTGAAGGTGCAGGCACTTCTTTGCCATACCACTGTTTGTACCAGGTACGCATCTCTTGAATTTCACGAGCTTGATCTTGCTTAATGGCTTTAGCCAGTTGCTTCACTTTCGGTCGCTTGGCACGAGTTACGGCAAGATCAGCCATTGCGATCGCGTCTCGGTGATGAGGGATCATCATTTCGATAAAATGTTGGTCAACCAGCACCGAACTGGGTTGCTGGGTTTCTCCTGATCCAGGTTGAGACTGAACTTGTTTGCTGTTAACAAGAACAAACCCGGTCACAGCACCACTACTGAGTAGCCCGACTAAGCTGTAAACCAAAAACTTCTTATTCATAACTCCACCTCATTTGAAGGATAACTGGGTTTCAATGCTGGCTGTTGCAAAGCAAGACGCGATTATTCATGCAACAGCCAACGCGGTAAATAAATGGTTTTATGCGGTTGCTTTAGCCATCTGACGGCAAGATTCAGCACAATGACGGCAGGCTTTAGCACACTTCTTACACTGGTCGTGGTCGTGCTTCTCACACTCAGCCGCACAGCGATCGCACGCTTCCGCACAAACTGCACACATTTGAGCGTGCAAGTCAGAATTACGAGCCATGAACCGAGCGCAGAGGGTGCAGGTATCAGCGCAATCGCGGCATAGCTTAATACATTGAGCCATCATCTGCACCATGTCACTGGTTAAGCAAGCGGTTCCGCATTGCTCACACGCATGAAGACAGTCGAGGCAATTCTGAATGCAGGTTTCTAGCAGAGATTGATGAGATTTAGTAGTAGTTGTTGTCATGGTTTTAAGCTCCTAAAGAATCAACACAACGAAGAACAGATTGTTATGCCCTTCACCTTGGTTAGGGGATGACTAAGTTCTTATATCTCTCAAGCTACGCTCAGACTATGAGAAACCTATGAGCGATTCAAGGTTTACGTCTTTAGGAAGATTTTGCTAGCTTTTAGGCGATGAGCAATTCATTTCATCCTGATTTCATTATTCCCCATCATTATTGGAGGATTGCGACCACCTGACACCGCAACCAGCCGGTAAAAGAGTTAGACTTATGAAAATTTTGATTGTAGAAAACGATGCGGCAATTACCAAGGTTCTTACCCTTGTTCTCTCCAGCCAAAACTACACGGTTGAAATTGCAAACGATGGCGAGAAAGCGTGGGAGTTGATTGTAGTTTATGATTATGATTTACTCCTGCTAGCTGTTATGCTCCCAAAGATAGATGGCATTAGCCTCTGTCGTAGGGTAAGAGCGAACCGTTATCAGATGCCAATCATGCTAATTACGGGAATAGGAGCCAGCAATGATCAAGTAATTGGACTAGATGCAGGTGCTGATGACTACATCGTGAAACCTCTCGATCAAGTGGAACTGATTGCTCGCATTCGAGCTTTACTGCGTCGAAGTAGAACGGTTTTTCAATCTGTCCTAGAGTGGGGCAGTTTGCGACTTGAGCCGACAACTCGTGAGGTCACTTACGCAGAAAAATCTCTAGCCTTGAGTCCCAAAGAGTTCTCGATTCTAGAGCTTTTTTTACGAAATGGTCATCGAGTCTTTACCTACAGTGTGATTCTGGATCAACTCTGGGCGTATGGGGAAACGCCTAGCGAAGATGCCGTCAGAACTCACATTAAGGGGCTAAGACAAAAGTTTAGGAAGGTTGGCGCTCCTACAGATTTGATTGAAACGGTTTATGGATTGGGTTATCGGCTTAAACCTTGGGAATTGATCGTCGATTCAATCAGCGCAGATCACCCCACACCCAACGACGCGGCACCAGCGATTCAGCAACGATCGCTCAGCCCCTCATCCCAAATTTGGAATCGCTTCAAAACTAGAGTAGTCGAGCAGGAAGATTCTCCATTCACGGATGACCGTCCTCTGTTATTGATCGTTGATCCCGATCTTCATCTAGCAGCACAGTTGAGGGATGAAGCCGCCAACTGGGGCTTCCGAGTCGCGATCGCATCAACCCTTGCTGAAGCCAAAACGAGAATCAAACAGAATGCACTTACAGTTGTGCTACTTGATCCCGATATGACTCATCCCACAACCGATAGTTTGAGCCTGCTGGCGGAACTCAGTCATCAAACGCCTCCGATACCAGTCCTCGCCTTCACCAGTCACGATCATCTAGCAGACCGACTGGAAGTTGCCCAACTCGGCGGACATGGCTTTCTACACAAGCCCTTACCTGCGGCTCAAGTATTGGCAGCGGTAGCTCAAGCAGCGCAACGAGCAGAGGCAGCAAAACAACGAGTTATGATCGTGGACGGTGATCCTCAGATGCTTGTAACACTGAAGGGTTTACTGGAGCCTTGGGGATTAAACGTAACAACGCTAGATGATCCGCAACAATTTTGGGAAAGGCTGGAATCCTGCTCACCGGATCTGCTCATTCTAGCTGTGGAAATGCCCATCTTGGATGGCATGGAGCTTTGCCAACGGGTTCGCCATGACTCGCGCTGGGGTAACTTGCCCATCATTCTGCTGACGGCGCATACGGATGCCACAATCGTTAATCAAGTGTTTGCAGTGGGTGCAGATGATTTTGTGAGCAAACCGATCGCGGGTCCAGAATTAGTGACTCGCATCCTCAATCGACTGGAGCGGATTAAACTCCTTCAAGAAGCGGCTGAAACCGATCGTTTGACTAAACTCTCTAACCGCCGTAAGTCAACTCAAGACTTAACTGAACGCCTTCAACTGGCCAGTCAACAGAAGCAGCCTCTCTGTCTGGCAGTCTTAGACTTAGACAATCTCAAAGAAATCAACGATCGTCATGGGCATAACACGGGAGACATTGTGATGCGCCAGTGGGGGCAGTTGCTCCGGCAGACATTTAGGCAGAATCCCCAGTAAATTAACTGTGGGGCGATCGGCTCATTCCCCAACAGCCCATTTACCAACCTTACGGGTCAACTCACCGACGTGTCCGCGCTCAAGCGTCTTAAGGACATCCGCAAAACGCACCATAGCAGCCGTGAGTTCCGCCCCAAGCACCCGGCGATGATTAGATTCCGCTTCCTCTTCAGGATTGCCAAACATATCATCTGGCTCCGTCAATGTGCCAGTCTGCCAGTAATCCACCAACTTTTCCGCTGAATCCACAAAAGCTTGAGTTCCCAAAAGAACCAGCCTAGTGTTAGCAATCAAACTCTTAGAAGGCTCGTACATAATTCCAGAAATTTTCCGCTACACAATTTCAACCATTATCTAATAATGAGATTCCTCGTCAGCTTCCCGGCCGTCAGAGCGATCGCGAATCACCTCCTTGAGATTATGGGTAAGTTGCTCCAGTAGCTCAGAATGAGAACGGATGTGCTCGCGGTTGAGTCGAATTTGAGCATCCAGCTCCGAAAGCTTAGCAATCAGCACGAGCGGTTACAGAATCAAATTGGCCACCATCTCCGGTTAC
>CASBQF010000374.1 GCA_949127775.1 Oscillatoriales cyanobacterium PMM_0080 | reverse complement strand
TCAGGATATTGACAGACACTCCGTCTTGTGAAATATTCTCATAATCCCGAAAACTCCAGAAAACATCTCTGGGAGAGTAAAAGCCAGTCGATTTAAAACTGACCAGCCTCTAAAAAGGTCGAACGGGAGACCACGATTTGTTAAATTCGTTAAAAATAATGGTTAAACAATGGCTAACAGATTCAAAAATATCTAGTTGTACTAACTAAAAAAATCTGGTGTTGATTCACCCAAATTTAGTATTGTGGACAAGTAGGAGCCAACAAGCGGCTGGTAGAAGCTAGAATCAGACCCTAAGCATAAATACTTTTAGTTGAATGGTGAAGCAAAGATTAAGTCTAAGCAATTTTTGTATAGTAAAGGACGAGTTTCAAAATAAGGCGAGGTCAGATATGACCACGACCGGAGGCAAGTTATGAACATCGTTGTGGTATTACTAACATGGCACTGACTTATCACATCCGAAGTCCTCACCCCGATTTGGCTCCGCTAAATCGGCGAAGGATAATTGACAATTTAGTTTTAGACCTGATTAATTCGCCTGGGAGTAGGGAATAGCATGAGTCGGGGAGATGGAAGCAAGCTGAAACTAATGGTCGTCGATGACGAACCCGACAACTTGGATTTGCTGTACCGGACGTTTCGACGCGACTTTCAGGTTTACAAAGCAGATAGCGCCCTCAGCGCCCTCCAAGTTCTAGACGAACAAGGCGAGATGGCGGTGATTATATCTGATCAGCGGATGCCAGAAATGAATGGCACCGAATTTTTAGGAAAAACGGTCGAGCGTTTTCCTGATACGATTCGGATTCTGCTGACAGGATATACAGATGTTGAAGACTTGGTAGAAGCCATTAACTCGGGTCAAGTTTTCAAATACATCACCAAGCCGTGGAATCCAGAAGACCTAAAATTAGTTATCAATCAAGCCTCGGAAACTTACAAATACTACAGGCAGCGAAACGTGGAACTGCGCCGCGCTTTGCGCAGAGAATCTCTGTTCAATGACGTAATGAGTGCAATTCGCGGGTCGCTAGATTACTCTAGTATGCTGCAAACTATTGTCCAAACCGTAGGTCAAACTTTTGATGCTAACTATTGTATGCTGCGGCCGGTAGAGGTCGATCGACTATTACCGAGTACCTTCCCCTACCAAGCTGAAACCGACGACAAGAGCAACTTTTCTTTTGATGAGAATTTGCTTGTTCAAGCTGTAGCCAGCCGCCAAACTCAAGTCAATCCAAACACTCGGGGGGACGCTAACTCGGTTGAGATTGCTGTGCCCCTGACTTACCAGCAAGACTTGCTGGCGGTACTGGCGCTGTGCCAGATTGGTGACACTAACCCTTGGTCGGCGGAAGATATAGAGTTAATAGAAGGTGTGGCGGCTCAAGCTGCTCTGGCACTCTCTCAAGCTAAGCTCTACCAGCGGACTCTGGATTTAGCCAAGCAGATGCAAAACGAGTTGGAAGTGGCTCGCCAAATCCAAACAAACTTGTTGCGCCAAAGTTGGCCGGATTTTGAAACTGTCAGGGTGCAAGCTTGTTGCTATCCCGCGCGGGAAGTTGGCGGTGACTTTTTTGAAGTCTACGTCCACTCTCAAGGGGATATTTGGATCGCGGTGGGTGATGTTTCGGGTAAGGGTGTTCCGGCTGCTCTATTTATGGCTAGCGCGATTTCGGTGATGCGACGGGAACTTTCTCAAGAAGTTTCTCCCGAACCCGATCGAGTTATGCAGAACATGAATAGTAGTATGTCTGATGACCTGATCGGCAACAACCATTTTATTACAATGGTTGTAGCTCGTTACACTCCGTCAACGGGACACATGGCCTTTGCTAATGCGGGTCACATTTACCCGATCGTTTGGTCTCACTCGGAGGTGAAAGCTCAATCCGCTAGCGGTAAAACGCCAGCAGAGCCGAATTTCCTGAAAGATCGTGGCATTCCTTTGGGGATACTGCCAGTCTGGAGGGGCAAAGCGGGTGCGATCGACTTAAAGTCAGGAGATGTATTTCTGCTGACAAGTGATGGGATTACTGAAGCTAGCGTGACCACTGAAGGGGTCTCCGGGGGCGAACCAACCCGTTCTATGCTACAACAAGAAGGGCTTTGGAAACTTTTGATTGAGGAGCCTGGTTCCTTCAGCTTGGACAATTTGTTAGCTTACATCCGAGCTGACAATCCCGTTCAGGAAGATGACCAAACCATACTCTCTCTGGAGGTTCTCTGAATCTGTCAGCCATCCCGACGGATAGCCGGGGGTGAGACAGGAGACAGAGAGAAAAAACTCAAGCCCTGCTTGTTGACGGTTCACAAAGTCCCGCAAAGGACTACGTTACCGTTAACATGAAAAAATCTAGCTCGCGATCGGGCAGCTAGTTTCCCGGGATCGCTTTCGGTGGGGGATGAAACACCTGTAAACAGTTAAGGTACAAGGGATTCGTCAGAAATAACCAACGCTTAAAAGCTGGGGATTGAAACAAAGATTTTTTATACTTAGTCGATCGTAGTCTCAGTATAATCATCTGTTGTTAATGGGCTTTACACCCATAACTAAAGCTTTCAAATATACTCACGAGCGGAGACCTTCTACTGAATTACAGATGCCTTATTTTTCAACAAAAAAAGGCTGGTATCCCCCAAGTAACGACAAATATTGAGGCCGAATCAATCCGGTCAGTTGTGTTTCATATCTGCTCTGAAGACACAGGGTTTTAAAACTTACGGGATTTTTTTATGAATACTGAGCTTCATGTGCCAAGTGACTTGCGGTTTTTAACAATTGTTGAAAATTGGTTGCTAAGCAGTTTGGAAGTAGAGCTAGGAGAGCACGTCGATTGGCCTCGTCAGTCGAATCGTTTGCGCTTGGTGTTAGCAGAAGCCTATTCTAACGTGATCCGCCATGCTCACAAAGATCAACCCCATTTGCCGGTGCTAATTCGCTTGAATTTAAAAAATCGGGATATTGGTTTAGAAATTTGGGATTACGGTAAAGGTTACGAAATGGATACTTACAGTCCCCCGAGGCCGGAAGCTAAACAGGAAAGCGGCTACGGCTGGCTGATTATGAGTAGACTTATGGATCGGGTGGACTACAGTTTGCAACTAGACGGTCGCAACTGTCTGAAGTTGGAAGCGAGTTTGCCGGAAAAATCTTAATTAGTCGTTGGTCATCGGTTATTTGTCAATGGCAATGCACTTTTTGAGTGTAGTGGCTGTCTGTCGCACGGTGCGGTGACAGTCATTTTTTCGTGCATCCTCGTCCGTGAACGCGAAACTATACAATTGTAGAGATTTGAATAAAAAAATCCGGTTTTTGCTTTAGATCATATCTAGTCTATCGACAACAATAAAATTGGTTTCTAGTCAGGAATGCAAGTCCTCGGATTTGGGAAGGACTTGCATTCCTGACTAGAAACACCTTGATTGTGGCTAATTGACCGGACGCAATATCGTTAAACATCAAATTTATGAGCCGGCCGCAGATTTAGCAATTCTTGGGGAGAAGCTAACAGTTTGACTGTGACAGAAAGGATTTCTTCATGAGAATTCAGCAGGAACAGCCATGCGACATTAATCCCAAATGCGGAAGTTTGCACGCGCCCGCTGACCTGAACTTCAACTAAGCCATCTTCTAAAACTTGGCTGATACCTTGCTGGGGTTCTAGCTGCATTCCTCGCGCTTCTGTTTTTAGATAAGTGTCGATCGAGCTTTTACCGATAATTGGCTCCTCAAACGGTGCGTTGAGAATCCCGTCATCGGCAAACAAATTAGCAGTCGCGGCAAAATCGCCCGCGTTTAAAGTTTCAAAATATCGCAGTACCGCTGGCTTTGTGATGCCGGCGATATTTATAGAGCGAGTTAAAACAGGTCTAGTTGTGGCGGTCATAAAAAAAATGATTTTAGATGAATTAGTCTAATGTAATCATTCTCTTTGTCGCAGCAAATCCCTCAAAAGATATAAGTAGGGCTATTCAGTTGACAGTTGATAGTTGACAGTTGACAGCTCGCCCTGAGCGAAGCCGAAGGGTTGACAGCAAAAGAGCGAACTCTACCTAGAAGGAAGAGGATGGTCGTAATGAATAGTCTGATTTTAATTTCTCCCTCACTCGCAAAGAATGCTTTCAACCAATTCTTTCTGGTAAAAAAATTCTCCGAAAAAAGGATCTCCGCTTTCAGAGTAGTCTATCAACATCAAACCCAGACACCTGATGGCATCTGGGTTTTTGTAGAGTCTGTTTGACGCTAGCAAACAAAAATATTCTATTTGCGCATCAAATTGAGCAATTCTTTAGGAGAGGCCAACAAGTCGATCGCCACAAAGAAAATTTGACCTTGAGGATCGAGCATAAACCGCCACGAAATGTTCATACCGACATTCGAGCCAAACCAAGGAGTTTCGACAGTGCCGGTGACTTTCACTTGGCGGTAGCCATCTTCTGCGGGTTCTCCCACGCCTTGCTTAGGCATCATTTTTAGTCCGATGCACTCTTCCCGCATATAGTTGAGGATAGCTTCGCGACCAACGATCGGCTTTTGGAAAGGCGGTTGCAGAGCACCTTCTTCGGCAAATAAACCCACGGCTGGGGTGAAGTCGAAGGCGTTCATGTAGTCGATGTAGCTGAGCACTGTCTGCTCGGTGATACCGTCAATATTGGTTTTCACCCGCTCTTCTGGAGCGGTGGGAGTGCTGCGGGGAGCGGAGCGTTTGCCGTACTCTTGGCTGAAGTCTGGATCGTAGCCCATGTGAACTACGGTATTGCGAAGTACGGTAATTTGCTGGCCTGGATCTAATTTCTTGATGGTTTCCAGAACTATGGTGGCTTCGGGAGACATTTGATAGCCAGCAGGGATTGGAGCAATAGCGCCCTGCTTCATCAACTGTCCCAACTCGTACCAGAAACCGAGTTTGGTGTTGACGCGCAAGGATGTGTAAATCCGGCCGATGTTGGTGTCGGCGTTGCTAGCTAGGTCAAACATCGTTTTGCTTTGAGCCTGTGGCGACATTTGCTTGATGTCGTTGAGTACACCTTCGACAAGCGCCATACTGGCGACTCCCGGGGCGGCGGCGGTGATGGAAATGCCCATTTCGGTGTAGGCGTACCAGAGCAGTGCGAGTTGGTCTTCAACGCTGAGTTTGTAGAACGAGTCCGTGGTAGCCGGAACAGCGCTAGCAATCTCGGTGCTGGAGAAAATAGATTGAGCTGATTGAATACTAACTGCCATGTTTATCTTGTGGGATTCGCTGTCGGTTTTACTTGCGTACTTGCAAATGGCGAATCGAATTCTCCCTTAATTAAAATTATGTAACGTTTTTGACAAATTAGAGTTCAAATTTATAAATATAAAGATTGTGAAAGTATGATGAATTGTGTTGTAAAATCCGTCTAAATATTAATAGACTTATAGCACATTTTGTGATATGGTTTTTTACCCGATGAAAAAATCAATTAATAGCGATCTGATTAAGCAAAAAAGCCGAGAGTTGGGATTTCACAAGGTTGGGATAGCCTCAGCAGACGCGGATCTCGATCGAGAAAAACCAAGATTGCAGGCTTGGCTGGACAAGGGTTATCAGGCGGATATGGCATGGATGGCAAACCCGAAACGGCTGGATATTCGATCGGCAATGCCGGAGGTACAGTCAGTAATATGTGTAGCCATCAACTACTACACGCCTCACCAACGCCCGGGCGGTTCCGAATATGCCAAAATCTCTCGCTACGGTTGGGGAAGGGATTATCACAAAATTCTGCACAAAAAACTGAAGGTGTTGGCGGATTGGGTACGATCGCAAGGTGAAGGCATTGAAGCGCGGTATTATGCTGATACCGGGCCGATTCAGGATAAGGTGTGGGCCGAGAAGGCGGGGATTGGCTGGATTGCCAAAAATGGCAATGTAATTTCGACAGAATACGGTTCTTGGGTGTTTTTGGGCGAAATTTTGACTAATTTGGAGTTAGCGCCCGATGCGCCACACACCCAACATTGCGGTACTTGCACTCGCTGCATTGATGCGTGTCCGACTGGGGCAATTGTTGAACCTTTTGTCGTGGATGCCGATCGGTGCATAGCGTATCATACGATCGAGAATCGAGCCGAAAAATTGCCAGACGAAATCGCATCTAATTTACAAGGTTGGGTAGCAGGTTGTGACATTTGTCAAGATGTTTGTCCTTGGAATCAGCGATTTGCCAAACCAACAGATGTTGCAGAATTCGAGCCCTATCCGGAAAATATAGCACCGACACTTGCAGAATTAGCCGACATTTCCGATAAAGAGTGGAACCGCCGATTTACCGCTTCAGCGCTGCGGCGAATTAAACCGCAAATGCTGCGTAGAAATGCAAAAGCAAATCAAATTAATAGTCAGTAGTTATTAGTTATTAGTTATTTGTCATTGGTTATTGGTTATTGGTTTACTTAACACTATTTATGACCCGAGATCCCCCTAAATCCCCCTTAAGAAGGGGGACTTTGAGAGCTTTATTATCTTCCCTTTTTAAGGGGTATGCCAGGGAGATTGGTCTTAATTGAACCGTATTGGGTTATTTGTTATTTTGTTATCTGTGATTGGTTATACTAAAACAGATTTAATAAATCGGGGAGCTAACAAAGAGTGCGTTTTACGTTTGATTAGTAGGTAATATAGAAATGATCACCTATTCCTGAGTCTTTCTTACTCAATGCTAAAAGTAATTATTTTTGATTTTGACGGTACTCTAGCAGATACGATAGATATTCTTCTGAATATAACTAATCGTTTGTCAGCAGAATTCGGCTTTAAGTCTGCCACAAAAGAGGAACTCGCTCAACTGAGCAATTTAACTTCTTGGCAAATCCTGAGATATTCTGGTATTTCTATCTTCAAATTCCCGCTGCTGATTAGAAAATTGAAAGCAGAGTTACGTAATGAAATTCCGAATATTCAATTATTTCCGGGAATCAAAGAAGTTTTACTGGAGTTAACAAAACTTGGCTTTCAACTGGGTATCATCACCTCTAATTCCAGAGAAAATGTCTTAGCATTGCTAGAAATTAACGGTTTGCAAGGCATTTTTACATTTATTTATTCTGGCTCAACTTTTGGCAAACATAAAGTTATTAAAAAATGGCTAAAAAAAGAGCATATAAATCCTGAAGAAGTCATTTATGTCGGAGATGAAACGCGAGATATAGACGCAGCTAAAAAAACTGGAATTAAAATAATTGCTGTAAGTTGGGGTTTTAATTCTAAATCAGCTTTGGCTGCACAAAATCCTGACTTTTTGATTGAACGACCCCAGGAATTGATCGAGATTATGAGTAATATGGGATAAATTTCATTCAGTTGACAGTTGACAGTTGACAGTTGACAGATGAGGGCTACCTCTACCTAGAAGGAAGAGGATTGGAGTAATGAATAGTCTGATTTTAATTTCTCCCCTTTAGGCGACAGGCTTTAAACCAATTCATTCTGGTAAACTTATGTAAAGTAAAATTACAAAAATTAAAGTAGTAAAAACTTATGCGCGATCGTATTGAAAAAATTGAGAGATGTTGATATAAAGATAAATGAAAAGATTTACTCGATCGCTCAAATAAAGAGGGAGAGGAGGGCGGGTTTTGCCTTCAAAAACTGGCTGGTATCATAGATTCTTAGCTAAACCCGCCCCTACAAAATACTATTGTTTTTTCGCAATGACCTACTTATTATTTTTTTGAATTTGGTATTAGAAGTCGGGTGTCTTAACGTGACGATAATTCCCAGAAACCGGGTTTCTTAGACTTTGCATCATCCCCAGAAACCCGGTTTCTCTCCAAATGTTTCGCCACCCAACAGATATTTTCTCAGAAACCGGGTTTCTTAGACTTTGCATAATTAAGAGAAAGAAAAAATCAATCTGTTAATCTCCTTCGCCCCGTTTCAATGCTGCTAAAACTGCTTGCTGGCTAACTGCTTGGTAGATTTTGGCAAAATGCTGCTTGAGTGCGTCTGATGCAGATGATGATTTGGTAGCGGTTCCTTTGCCGTCTGTGGCGAGGGGAATTGGGCCTAAAATATCTAATACGGTTTCGCTGCTGGGGGGAGGTACAATTACTACTAGAGATGATTCTAGCTGCTGGTTGTATTCCCAAAAGCGATCGACCTTTGGCAATTTATCATTCGCAATAGGGGAATTTTCACCCGATTTTAGCTGTGTATTCTCCTCTCCTTCGGTACCTCGTCTTTGGCGGAGTGCTGTCAGGATTTGCTCTTTGGTTCTGCCGCGCAGTTGAAAGAGTACGAATGGGTCTTCGCCAAAGCGATCGCCCAATAAGTAGTATACTGCACTGATGTGTTTGCAAGGATTTTTTGGGTCAGGACAGCTACAGCGCGCGTTAATATCTGACAAACTTAACGGAAATAGGGTTTTGCCAGCCGCTGCAAATACATCTTCAATATTGTGTGGCATTTCTCCTGCTAATAGTTTAGCTGAAAAAACCGCTCTTTGCGACATATTTTCAATCACATAATCCCAATCTTCATCGGTTAATGTATCGAGTCCTAAAGAAACTTGATATGGTTTGGGATCGGTTCCTTGAACTACGGCAATTACTTCTTGATTGGGGAATGCAATGCTGAGAACTTTACCCTCGCGCGCGTATTGCCAGCCGCGTTCTAATCGCTTTTTGAAGCGGTAGGTATTGATTAAATCTAGCCACTGTTGTGTCCACCATTCTCTGTCAATCATAAGCGGAAGGAAGTTCGGCAACGGATTTTGTAACGGATGTAACGGATATAACGGATGTAAGGAAGAAGGTTCGTAGTGAGGACTTTAGTCCGCATTCAAGAAGGACAGAAGTCCTCACTACAAACCTGGAATAATACCAATTTAATGTAAAGTTGCACATATCTCGATCCCCCTAAATCCCCCTTAAGAAGGGGGACTTTGATCGGAATCTTGTCCCCCCCTCCCACCAGGGGGGCTAGGGGGGATCGGATTCTATGCAGCCTCACTACAAACCTGGAATAAGAGGTGATTTATATCTGTTTTTTGTTTTATTTGCATTCTTCGTGTCTTCGCGGTTCCAGAAAAAAGCAGTTATTAAGGTGATTGGATGTGATATTGTTTGATATCTTGTGAATCAACCCTTCACATCAATGACTATCTTTGCAAAATTCCAATAATCGTTCGCGTTACAAACTCCAAATCTTGTGGTACTCGATGCAGTGGTAAATATTCTAACACATGATGTGCTGCTCGATCGTACAGCCCAAATCGCCAAATTTCGCCCGTCGAAACCGCACCGTACAAAATTGGAATGTCACTTTCTACCCAGCTATCGAGGGCAATTAATTCTACAGCAAGTTGAGTAAAGCCTTTGGTCAAATCTGACTGTTTTGCTTCAATCACCAACAGATTGCTGGGACTCGGATTGAAAATATAGTAATCTAGGGAACCTTTTAACCAATTGCTTACGTTAACCGTGTACTCAATATTAATTGAATAATCTAAGAGATCGCAAATGCGATCGATTAATGGAAAAATTAATGCCTCCCGACGGGCCTGTTCGGTATTAGTATTCACCCGTTTCAGTCTCCGCCGTATAGTCTCTGCGAGTTCGGGTAACCAATCTAAGTCGCATTGCGCGTAAGGGAGATTATCGCAATCAGTCCGCTCTATCGTACAGCCCAAATCTGCCAAAATATCTTCAGGCGAGTAAGGCAAATCAAAATACCTACTAAAGGTGTAGGACTCGTTTGGATTTAAAACCTTGGGCATGGTGTCTATGTCCTCAGTGAAACAGTATTCCCGCTTTACATAAATTATTATTCTTCTGTTTCTATAATAGCATTGCGATCGAGAATTAGTAAATTGCGCAGTTGGTCTGTATCTAGTTCAGTCAGCCAGTTTTCGCCCGCGCTGACTACTTGTTCAGCTAAAGCTTTCTTGCTCTCAATCATATCATGAATTTTCTCCTCTAACGTGCCAGTACACACGAATTTGTGAACTTGCACGTTGCGGGTTTGACCTATGCGAAATACCCGGTCAGTTGCTTGATTTTCTACTGCGGGATTCCACCATCTATCGTAGTGGAAAACGTGAGTAGCTCTAGTTAAGTTCAGGCCTGTACCACCAGCTTTTAAAGATAATATCATAATCGGTGGGCCTTGCGGATCGTGTTGGAAGCGATCGATCATTTCTTCCCGCTGCTGCTGCTTAATACCGCCGTACAAAAACAAAACTTCTCGCCCTAAATGCTGTTCTAGATGCGGTTTCAGGAGTTTTCCCCATTCCGCAAATTGAGTGAAAACCAAAGCCCGATCGCCCTCAGCGACAACCTCTTCTAACATTTCCACCAACCGCTGCAATTTTCCCGATTCTTGGCTGTTAATGCTCAATTCTTTGGGCTTACCTTCTGCTTTCACAAGCGCTGGGTGGTTGCAAAGTTGCTTCAGTTTGACCAGCAAAGCCAGAATCATGCCCCGGCGCTGAATGCCTTCGGCTGATTCTAAATTAGCGATCGACTCTTCGACTATTTTCTGATAAAGTGCTGCCTGTTCTGATGCCAGTCCGCAAAATACAGTCATTTCCTGTTTTTCCGGCAAATCTTGGATGATTTCTTTGTCGGTTTTCAGGCGACGGAGGATAAAAGGCCGAACGAGCGATCGCAAAGTATGCAATGATTCTCTATCTCCATATTTCTCGATCGGAATTGCAAATCGGCGCTGAAAGAAATTGCGCGGCCCCAAATAGCCGGGATTCAGAAATTCTAAAATTGACCACAATTCTTGCAGTCTATTTTCCACCGGAGTTCCCGTCAGCGCAATTTTAAAAGATGCCTCGATTTCCCGTACTGTTTTCGACTGCTTAGACTCCGAGTTTTTGATATTTTGGGCTTCATCTAAAACCAATCCTTGCCACTTAATACCTTGAATTTCCTTAGCATCCCGAAACACCAGGGCGTAACTGGTAAGAATTAAATCTTTCCCCTTAATTGTCGTAGGAAATGCTTTGCCTTTAGCGCGTTTGTCTCCGTGATGAACTAACACTTTCAGCGTCGGCCCAAACTTCTTAACTTCGCGTTCCCAATTACCGAGTACCGATGTCGGACACACCAGTAATGTCGGCGCTTTCAGGGCATCTTTTTCTTGTAAATGAACTAAAAAAGCAATTAACTCAATGGTTTTTCCCAAACCCATATCGTCCGCGAGACAAGCACCCAAACCCCAGCGCTCTAAGAAAGCCAACCAGCCAACTCCCAACGCTTGATAAGGGCGCAATTCTCCTCGGAAACTCGCCGGAATTGAGATCGGACTTACCGCCTCATTATTATTTAAAGTATTCAGCAACTCCTGAAGTTGACCGGTTGCTGCAAAATTGACTACAGGCAACTTTTCAATCATCTGAGAATCGCCCGAAGCCAAACGCAAAGCATCTTCCAAAGAAAGAGTCATTTGCTCTTTGCGACTAGCAAAAAAAGTTTGAGCCGCCCTGACATCGGTTGCGCGCAACTCCACCCACTCGCCGTTAATTTCCACCAAAGGCGAATTCAACTCTACCAATCTCTCAAATTCTGCCTTAGAAATGCGCTGTCCGCCGATCGACAATTCCCACTTAAAATTTAACAGACTTTGCAATCCCACTCCACCCTTAGCAGGATTAAATTTGGGTGTTTCCGCTTGAATGCTCAAACCCAAACGACTCGCCCAACCATCAGTATGAGTCAAACTCGGCGGCAAAACAACGCCCAACCCGCTATCAGTAAACCGCCAAGCCACAGACTTGATAAAATTGTAAGCATCTAGCGGTTTTAACAGACAAGATTGAGGCCGCTGTGCTTGCAAACTTGGTTCAATGAACGGATAAAGTTTTGACGCCAAACCCAAGCCGCTGAGCAAAGTTTCTTGAGGTAATTGTATTGTCCGCCCCGCATAATTAAAACTCTCAACGGAGTTGTTCCAAATAGTTCTAGCATCTACCAAAAATTCTGCTTCATCTGCTGCTTGCAAACAATAATTTAAACTCCATTCTACCTTACCTGGCGCTGGCGGGATGAGTTGAAAACAAGTGCGAAATAGACTTTGTTGAGATAGTGAATTTTGCAGCGGCGCAGTCCAAGCATTCAGCTTGGTTGCCAAATTTTCCAAGACTGAGGATTCAGCTTTAACAATTCCAGAGTCCTGGTGCAAAGCTTGCAGCCATTCGCGGGTTGGAGAAACAGTTTTGATATCTAAATTTGACCCAATAGCCACTCGCACTTGACTATCTACAACACTGCTCAAAAATCCCAACACCAACTCCTGGGCCCCCATCGGCAAATCCACCGCCACATCCCGTACCTTAATCGCTACCGAACTTCCATCTCTTAAATCCGTTACATCCGCTAAATCCGCTACAAAATCCGCTGCCAATCTTTCATCCGTTACATCCGCTACAAAATCCGCTGCCGAACCTTCTTCCTTCTGATATGTTCTACAAGCAGTTGGCATTTGCTTGACGAAAGTAGCGAGACGGAGAATATCAGTAGAACTATCTAACAAAGGTTGCCATTTAGCAATAGCAGAACCGTCGGATTGTTGCTCCAAAGCTGGCAAAAATTTGCATCTAGCCAACAAATCCAAACTCCACCTAGCCACATGAGACCAAAAACGCAAATCAGAACCGACAAAAAAGTCAGTTGCTGTGCTATTGAGTGGTAGTGCTTGTAAGAAAACAAAAGCTGCTTGAGGATTGAGATACAAACCCTCAATTTGCCAGGGATAAAGGTAAATTTCCTCAGTTTTTGCCTGTGCTTCAAGTGCTGCTGCTGAGTGCTGCGGCATCAGAGTTTGGTTCGTCGATTCTGAGATTTGGGTGGGAAGTGCGATCGCCCGAACTTGCCTCTGAATTGATGAATTTTCCGTAGGAAGGGCTGCGGTGGTCGTTTTAGTCGATCGCCTAGTTTTCTTACTTTTCTCCTGAATCTCTGCGGTTGCCGGCAATTGCCAGTTGAGTTTGCCCGACTGCTGCAAGGAAGTTAGGAAAATCTTAAATTCAGATTCCGTCATTGCCAAGGGATGCTGTAGACTGATCGCCGATTCAACGATATCGATCGCCTCAACCTTTCGCCAAGTTTCTCCCCAGATAAATAAGCCACTTTTTTCTTTTTCTAATAACCAACTACCGTGTAAGATTGCCATTTTTAAATCCTAATATTTTTATTTAATTGCGAGACTTGCTACAGCAGTCCTGTTTGATTTGTGAATAATATAACTCTTGCAAAAAATCCGAAATATCTGGAAATTATCTGCGTTAATCTGTGTTTATCTGCCTGACATCTGCGGTTGACCTAATCGATCCAAATTTCCCAATCGAAAACCCATCGTACCATCTATTTCAAGCGTTAGGCGGGCGATCGACCGGAGAATCGACCCGACGATCGGGCTAAAAACAATCAAACAGTATAAATGCTTACAATCGAGGCGCTGACAGTCGATCGCTTGGGCGATTATCTCTCTCTTTTGGCTAGTTCCTCTCAAACATCCTGTGGTAATGTTACGATCCCGACAGAGAAAGAATGTGGTAGATAAAGGAAGCAGTCCTAAATGGTAGAGATAGACAAGTCGATATCCTTCGATGGAAGGGATATTAGACTGAAGATTGGTTTACTGGCGCCTCAAGCAGGCGGTGCAGTGTTGATTCAGTCGGGTGACACGGCGGTTTTGGTGACGGCGACTCGATCGCAGGGGAGAGAGGGAATTGATTTCCTACCCCTGTTGGTTGATTACGAAGAGAGACTTTACGCTGGCGGTAAAATTCCCGGTGGATTTTTGCGCCGGGAAGGGCGTCCCCCAGAAAAAGTGACTTTGACTGGCCGTTTGATCGATCGACCGTTGCGCCCGCTATTCCCTAGCTGGTTGCGAGATGACATCCAAGTCGTCGCGACAACGCTGTCGATGGACGAACAAGTACCCCCAGACGTTTTGGCGGTGACAGGCGCTTCCGTAGCGATTCTGCTAGCGAAAATGCCGTTTTACGGGCCAATGGCGGCCGTGCGAGTCGGTTTGGTAGGGGACGATTTCATCATCAACCCAACCTATAGCGAAATCAAAGAAGGCGAGTTGGATCTCGTGGTTGCCGGTTCTCCTGATGGAGTCATCATGGTGGAAGCCAGCGCCAACCAATTGCCCGAACAGGATATCATCGAGGCGATCGACTTCGGCTATGAAGCAGCCTGTGACTTGATTCAAGCCCAGCGCGAAATCATGGCAGAATTGGGCATCGATTTCGTGGTAGAGGAACGCCCACCACAAGATTTCGCCCTCGAAAACTTCATTCGCGATCGCGCCCAAGAACCCATCCGCATCATTTTGTCAAGATTTGAAAAAGACAAAATAATCCGGAATGCAGCTTTGGACGAAGTTAAGGCAAATGCCGTCGAATCTGCGATCGCCGAACTAGCCGAAGACGATCCGATCAAAGTAGCCGCCACCAGCAAGGCGATCGGCAGCGTTTTCAAGGACGTTACCAAGAAAATGATGCGCAAGCAAATCATCGAAGATGGCGTCCGTATAGACGGCCGCAAGCTAGACGAGGTGCGAGACGTTTCTTGTCGTGTAGGTGTCTTGCCGTCGCGAGTACACGGCACTGCGTTGTTCAATCGCGGCTTAACCCAAGTCTTGTCCGCAGCTACCCTGGGAACCCCGGGCGATGCGCAAGATTTAGGAGACGACTTGCACCCGCAGCAAGACAAACGCTACTTGCATCACTACAATTTCCCACCATATTCCGTGGGAGAAACTAGGCCGATGCGATCGCCCGGACGCCGAGAAATCGGTCACGGAGCCCTCGCAGAACGCGCTTTGCTACCCGTTTTGCCATCCAAAGAAGATTTCCCCTACGTGATTCGCGTAGTTTCCGAAATCCTCTCCTCCGACGGTTCAACCTCAATGGGTTCAGTTTGCGCCTCAACGCTGGCATTAATGGATGCAGGCGTTCCCCTTTCCCAACCCGTCAGTGGTGCGGCAATGGGATTAATCAAAGAAGGCGATGAAGTCCGAATTTTGACTGACATTCAGGCAATTGAAGACTTCTTAGGCGACATGGACTTCAAAGTAGCCGGTACCGACACCGGCATTACCGCTTTGCAGATGGACATGAAAATCAAAGGTTTACCCTTAGATGTAATTGCCACAGCCATCCGCCAAGCAAAACCAGCCAGACTGCACATTTTACAAAAAATGCTGTCAACGATCGACACTCCCCGCAAGGAAATGTCGCCGTTTGCACCGCGCTTGCTAACCCTGAAAATCGATCCCGAATTCATCGGTTTGGTAATTGGGCCTGGTGGCAAAACAATCAAAGCCATCACCGAAGAAACTGGTGTCAAGATTGACATCGAAGACGACGGAACAGTTACAATTGCTGGCAACGACGGCGAAAAAGCTCAGCGGGCTTACAGCATTATCCAAGGCATGACACGCAAGTTAAATGCTGGAGACGTGTATGTGGGCACAGTAACTCGAATTATTCCGATCGGCGCTTTCGTCGAAATTCTGCCAGGAAAAGAAGGAATGATTCACATTTCCCAGTTAGCGGATTACCGTGTTGGGAAAGTGGAAGACGAGTTAGCTGTTAACGATGAAGTGATTGTCAAAGTGCGAGAAATTGACAACAAAGGTCGAATCAATTTGACCCGATTGAACATTCATCCTGACGAAGCGGTTGCCGCTCGTGAAGCGTTGAATAAATAGTTGACAGTTGGTAATTGGTAATTGCTTGTAGAGTAATTGCTAATTGCTAATTGGTAACTGGTAATTAGTAATTCCTAATTACTAATTCAGATTAAATCTGATTATTTCAGATTAATTTGGGAGTAGGGTGCGCGACAGCGACAGATCGACAAAAGTGCGATCGGCTGTGGGAGTAAATACAGTCGCGCACTTTACCCTTCGATTTCTAGGATATTGGTGCTAAGATTTTGACAGATAAGCTGTTTTGTATTTAGGTTTAACTTTTTGGGCAGGCTAGGAGCAACGGCCCACAAGAGTTTTAAGAAAAAAGATTTTGAAAATTATATAGCCACCGCTAAGATATTTAGGGCACTATTATCAACCCAATTTGTAGGGGCGGGTTCGCCAACCATTCATGGTGAAAATGAATAATCTCATAAACCCGCCCGCGCCCACCAACAATAAAAATGTACGGTGAATTTATTGGTAAAATGTTGATGTAAATAATGGCGGGGATGGGGCGGGTTTATGAGATTGTTTGTGGGTTTAATAGATAGTTGGTGAACCCGCCCCTACAAGATTTTGGGATATTTTTTTGTGAAGCGAACCCCAGCACAAACAAAAATGTATTACCGCTACAATTTTTCCTAATCTCCTTGGCGGTTGCTATACCAATTATTAAAACTCATGCAACAGTATTCGTAGCGTGCGTCGCCATTCTTTAATCCCTAAATTCAATCGACAATCTCACAGATCCGCACCTTACACAATAGTATCCGTAGGGTGTGTCGCCCTTGAAAATCCCTAAATTTGACAGAGAATCTCACAGATCCGCACCTGATACTAAATCCAGCTTTAATACTGTTTATTTCTTCAGTCTGCGGAGGCGGACATCGTTTGTGTAGACGCGGTTTCAACCGCCGAATCTCTTCAAATCACAGCAATACAATCAATCTCCACCAACACATCCTTCGGTAAACGAGCAACCTCCACACAAGCCCGCGCCGGTGCAGTTTCCGCATCAAAATATTTCGCATAAACCGCATTCACGGCGGCAAAATCATTCATATCCTTGAGAAAAACCGTAGTTTTTACCACATCCAACCAAGTAGCGCCCGCTTCTGTGAGAATCGCTTCCAGATTTGCCATGACTTGTTCGGTTTGCTTTGCCACGTCGTCGGTGTAGACGATATCGTTTAGTCTAATGTCGATCGCAATTTGACCAGCTACAAACAGCATAGTGCCCGTGGCGGCGATCGCTTGATTGTAAGGGCCCACCGGTGCGGGTGCTTTGTCAGTACGAATAATTTTGCGCGTCATAGATGTTCCTGTTTGGGATAATTTTTCCGAGGTTTCTGGCTGGTAGAGTTCTGCATCAGAGGTTTCGGGCTGGTAGATTTCTCCATCGGGCATTATAGCACCAGTTAAGTCTGCATTTTCGATATTCCAGCCATAGATTCTTGCGTTAGTTAAGTCTGCCCTTTTTAAGCTTGCTCTACTTAAATCTGCTCCCATTAAGTTTGCACCTCGCAGATTAGCTCTTTCTAGATTCGCATTAGTCAAATTCATTTTTGAAAGATCCAGGCCTTGCAAATGAGCTTTCTGGAATTTAGCTTTTTGAAGTTTTACCTCAGTCAAATTTGTCTCAGTCAAATTTGCCATAGTTAAGTCAGCTTCCAGCAAGTATGAATGAGTCAAATCAGCCTTATTCAAATTCGCTTTACTTAGGTTCGCTTTATACAAAGAAGCTAAACGTATATCCGCACTATCTAGATTTGCACGGCTTAGATTTGCTTCGTCTAAATTGGTACGAAATAATTTAGCATTATTCAAGTTTGCTCCTATGAGAGTTGCGCGCTCTAAGTCAGCATAATTTAAAATAGCACTACTAAAGTTTGCCCTGGTCAAATCTGCACCACTTAAATCAGCCCAGTTGAGATTCGCTGAACCAGCGATTGCGGAACTTAAATTAGCACCGATCAGCGATGCCTTAGTGAGGTTTGTACTCTGAAGATATGCCCCTGTGAGAATTGCCTCACTCAAATCTGCACCTGAAAGATTTGCCTGGTCTAGATTTATGCCGCTCAAGTCAGCACCTTTAAGGTCTACCTCACTTAACTGTGCTTTCGCAAAGCTTCGTTCGCCTTTGGCATATCTTTCTAAAAGTTCTTCAGCTTTCATTCATAACCTCGATCGCCCTTTCGTCCCAAAAATCACTATACCATCCGCGCCAATCCGCGCGGATGATTATCGGATTCCACACCACAGAATTACCCGTAAAAGAACCTCAGCCAGCAATAAACTTCATCGCCACACCATTCATGCAGTAGCGTTTGCCAGTAGGCGCAGGGCCATCATCAAATACGTGCCCCAAATGCCCACCGCAGCGACGACAATGCACCTCAATTCTAGTCCCAAACAGCGAATTATCTACCGATGTGGCGATCGCCCCTTTGATCGGATCATAAAAACTCGGCCAACCAGTACCGCTATCAAATTTAGTTTGCGACGCATAAACTGGCAAATCACACGCAGCACACGCATAAATTCCCTTCCCATATTGCTTATCGAGAATGCTAGTATGAGAGCGTTCAGTGCCATGTTTTCGCAACACATCAAACTGTGCCGGAGTCAAAAGTTTGCGCCACTCTGCCTCAGTTTTAGTAACTTCAAAAACACCATTACCAGCCGCCATAACATCTGATTTTCCCGGCATACAGGATGATAACCATGCCATGCTGACTGTTGCTACACCAGCTTTCAAAAATAATCTTTTCTTCATAATCCATCATCCACTTGCTAATTACTTAATCTTAACCACCAGCAGTCACGATCAAAACCTTGATTGCTTTCTGTTACCTAGTATATCTCTGGTGAAGAGCTTTTACAACTATGCGGTGAAGATGGCAATTTTCTACTCTGTTGAGAGAGCTATAAATTTAGTTTGATTCCCAAAAAGCGATCGCTTCACCTCTTTAAGCTACCGTAAAAGATATATTTTCTAGGACTATACTAGGCACACTTCCTGCACCTAAAACTTGTGTGGCATCTAAAATTTCTATCCCTACTAACAACTCATTTTCACCAAGGTTTAAAGCAATTTCGTCAGTCATATCGTTTCCGATTGCATCGGAATAATGAGCCGAAATTTGGAGACGGCAGTGCCGTGTCCCTACAAGGTTATTTTGGGTAGGGACACGGCACTGCCGTCTCCTCAATATCATTCCGGCGCAGCCGGAATTGATATTACCCCTACAAGTATTGCGGTTAATTAACCCGATCGCCCAAAAGTCCTGCGAGGACTTTAGCCCTCACAGAACTCATACCCATTCAAACATCACCTAACTTACACAACAACCGGAGCACCAACAACTTCACCTTTCAACATCCGACCAGCAGCATCCATCAATTGCTCCTCCAAATAAGGCTTAGTGAAATAACCCTTCGCGCCCAAACTGTAAGCCATTTGGCGGTGTCTGTCAGCACCGCGAGAAGTTAGCATCGCGATCGGCAATTCGCACAAAACTGCATCTTTCTGCATCCGAGAAAGCAGCTCCAAACCGTCCATTCGAGGCATCTCAATATCGCAGAACACGATATCGCAAGGCAGACCGGATTTCATCTTTTCCCAAGCTTCCTTACCGTCGCGAGCTTCCTCAACCCGGTAGCCAGCTTTCTCAAAGGTAATCGACAAGAGCGATCGCACTGTAATCGAATCGTCCACAATCAGCACAGTAGGTTCAGTCTTCTCCTCAGCAGCCTCCGCAGCAGCCCGATCGCCGCTCTCATCCCAAAGCGTACCGCCAGCTTCCTTCTGCACCCTGCCGGTAGCCAAATCGATCAGTTCCAGAACGTCCGCAATCGCCACAATTTTGCCGTCCCCGAGTACCGTAGCACCGGCAATCCCGATCGGCTTCGGCACCGGCCCTTCCAACTGCTTGATCACGATTTCCTGTTCCGTCGAAACCTGATCCACCTGCACCGCCAAGAAATTGCCAGCAGAGCGCAACACGATCACCGAAATCATGTCATCGTCAGTATTAAACCCGTAAACGCTGCCCCGGCCCAAATGGCGGTTGTAAGCTAACAAATCTCGCAGCGGCCGGAATGGCAAAATCGAACCCCGCCACTCAATGCAAGGCAAACCGTCTACCCCCGTCGTTACCTGATCCCGTGGCACATCGATCATGTCCTCCACTCCGTCCATCGGGAAAGCAATCCGAGCTCGATCGCTAATGCAAGTCAGAGCCTTAGAAATACTCAATACCAGAGGTAAACGGATGGTGAATACAGTGCCTTTGCCGATCGTCGAATCAATCCCCACAGTCCCGCGAATCTCATGCAAGGAAGTCCGCACCACATCCATACCAACCCCCCGGCCGGCGTACTCTGTCGCCTGCTCCTGAGTGCTGAAACCGGGCATAAACAGCAAATCGTAAACTTCCGAGCGAGACATTCTCTGAGCTTGAGGCGCCGTCAGCAAACCCTGCTTAATCGCCTTCGCCTTCACTTTTTGCGGGTCAATTCCCGCCCCATCGTCAGAAACCGAAATCACCGTTTGATTTCCTTGGTGGAAAGCCCGAATCGTAATTCTGCCCACAGCAGGCTTCCCGGCCGCCAGACGCACCTCGGGCGGTTCGATCCCGTGAGTAATCGCATTGTTCACCAAGTGAGTCATCGGGTCATAAAGTTGATCCACAATCATCTTGTCGATCAAAATATCCTTACCCTCAACCTGCAACTGAGCCTGCTTGCCGCACTTGATCGCAATTTCCCGCACCGCCCGGAACAACCTGTCAGTCGTCTCCGCAAACGGCTTCATCCGGGCGCGGGTCAAACCTTCTTGCAGTTGAGTCGTGACTTGGCGCAGTTGGCGAGTCACCTGATCCGCCTCATCCACCAAAAATTCAATGTCAGCAGCCGACTCCCGCACCCGCACGATCAGCTCGATAATCTCTTGAGCCAAACTGTGGAAAGGAGTAAACCTGTCCATTTCTTCTGGTCTCCAAGCGCTTTCGCGTTGGTGGGACGATTCCTCAGTGCGCCAGGCCGATCGATGTCCCTGACGATTTGCCAGCAAAGCAATCTCCAAAAGACTCCGCTCGTAGAAATCCTGAGTCCGCTGGCTGACATCACTCAGCAGCGTTACTTGGTGCAGCAAATTGTCCAAGAACTGCCGCATCCGTTCTTGGTCTTGTTCCAAACTGTTGCGGTTGACTACCAGTTCCCCCATCAAATTGCTGAGGTTGTCCAGTTGTTTGACCGGCACGCGCATGGTTTGGTCGCCGAACCCGCCAGCGCGGGTACTCCGTCTGGATCTGTTAATCCCCAACGCTCCGATATTGCTTTCCCCCTGTGAGCGGCCGCCGTCCTTTGGATCTTCCAGCAGTTTTTCCAAATCGCCAAATTCGTCGTCGCTCTCGTCATTAGTAGTGGCGCGAGCTTTACGGGCAGTTTTTGCCGGTAGCCCGTGAATTTCCGGCATAGTTGCGCTCTCGCTGAGTAGGTCTTCGAGATCCGAAAAAACTTCCGTAGTTACTGGATTCTGATTTCTACCCACAGAGGCTGCTATTGCCGCCCCAGCGCCCCCTGCAATTAAGAGCGCTTCTAAATCGTCAAAATTGCCTTCGGCATCCTCGCCGTCTGATTCTGCACCAAAAAAGTCTGTTAGTGACGCATCTTCCAATTCCTCGGAATCTTCAAGATCCGAGCCGTCGTCAGCGTCCCAAAAGCCCGTCGTTAGTTCCGAAGTTACCAGAGAGCCAGCATCGATCGAATCCAACAAATCATCGAAACCCTCCAACTCTTCGGTGTTGAGAGTCGCCCCGGTTTCCAGAGCTGCCAGCAAATCAGTATCGCCTTCAAACATACCGTCGAGAGATTCTGTTGAGAGTGCCTCTAAATCCCCAGCCGAAAAATCTGCTTCCAGGGCATCAAACAAATCATCGTTGTCGCTAGACTCCTCAGTAGCTTCTGTTTCAGATCGATCCTCTCCGAGGGCTGCGCTAACGAACAAATCCTCAGTTACGTTTGTCGCGACAGCACCCGACGGCAACGCTTCGCCAAACATATCCTCCAACAAATCGAAATCACCACCATCCGACTCGAAACTTGAAATTTCCGATTCAACGGCTCCCAAATCTGCCAATTCTCCCTCAGAAACAGCCTCCTCCGAGTCCGAGAACAGACTTGCCAAGTCACCATTCGATCGCAATTCTGAATCCCCACCTAAATTCATCCACTCCGCATTGAGTTGCCCCGAAGCTTCCCCGTCATACTCAGTACCCGTAGGTACAGAACCGAACAGCTCAGCCAAATCCGCCGCCTCTCGGGAAGCAGAGACCCTGACAGGTCGCTCCGGCAGCTTCTCCTTCTCAGAAATCGGGCCAGTGGTGATATCGCCAAACAGCGCATCTAGATCCGTATCTTCTAAATCCAGATTTGCCGATTGCACAGACTCGTCTTCGAGCCCAAAAGTATCTTCTAGCCAATCTCCATCTCCATCAACAGAGATATCTAATTCAGAATTTGGTGTCATGTTAAAAACGCTATCAATTTCTTCGTTTTGTGCGCTACCAGTAGCTAAATATCGATCGCCCCTGCTTCCGGCACCTTCGCCTTCTGAAGAAAGGAAACCAGAAGTAATGCTCAACAGCTCAGTCAAATCAGAGTCCTCGTCAAGCTCAGAGAGCAACTGGAAATCATCTATTTCAGCATCTTCTGAATCATTGCCACCACTTGCCGTCAGCTCATTCGCGAACGACACATTTGGTGTCTCAGACGAGCCTAAATCGCCGAAAAAGTCATCATCAGGAGCGTCAGCATCAACAGAAGTTTGGGCCGCCACTTCGTCCAAAAGCGTACCGAGGGCATCTTCCTCAGCTTGCCCAGGGCCCTTATTGCCCGAGCCATGTCGCCGATTCAAACCGCTCCTGTTACCAGTTTCAAGTTGTTTTTGAGTGGGCGACTGGCTCAAACCCTCATTTTCCCGATCGATCTCCATTGCCGAACCCTCTGGCTCACCTCCAGATAGCAAATCCTCCCCAAACAAACTCGTGAGATCCTCGATCGGATGTTCCGCGTTCGTTTCCGAATTTTCCACACCGTATCCGTCAAACAACAAATCAGTAAAATCGCCGGAATTGTCATCATCTAACCCCAGCATTCCCTCCACCGGCATCCTAGAAGACTGCCCATAGTCGAGGTCATCTTCTTCTTCCCAAGCACCGTCGAGATCCGGGGACTCGCCGTCAAACAAGTCAGCTAAAGTGTTGAGTTCAGCAGCGCCCACTTCTGGGCCCGTGCGAGTCGAGCTTCTAAAAGAACCAATCTCCAGATCCGATTCTCCGAATCCCGGGGAATCGTCGAACTGGGGCGATCGAGCGCCGCCACTGTAATCATTGCTCTCGCCACTGTCTAGTTGATCGAACAGCTCATCTATACTCAGCCCAGAAATAGTCGGCAACAACTTGTTCGATCCATCCCCCGAATCGCCAGAGTCCCCCAGATCCCAGCCCCCATCCTCAACATCCGCCAAATTTATCCCCGTACTCGGTTGAGCAAATGCCAGTAAATCTTCAAAATCCGTTTCAGCAACCAGGGCCTCCGGTAGCATACCCAGCATTTTTTCGCTTGGTTCGATCGACCTTTCTCGACCAGAGAGTACCTGTTCTTGAGCTTTTTTGATATCTTTGATCACCGTCGGCGCTAACATACGGTAAGTATTTTCGGCGTTGCCGATCGCCTTGGACACAGTTTCGATCAACTCTATCCAGTGGGACAGTTCAAATTCTTCTCCCGCGCGGATCAAATTCCGACAAATATTTTTAAGCTGCCGCCTACTTTCTATCCCCTCGGGCTGTTTGAACTCTTGCAGCATTTCGCGCATCCTCGCCGGCACGTCCGAGTCAAATACCATGTGGAGCGCGCCCTCTTCTGTTTCTCTAGCATCGATCGCGTAAACTGACCCCGAGTCCGTAAAACTGCCCGATGAGCTAAAAGCTCCAACATCCATCCCTGTCAGAACTTGTGGAGTTATCGGCAACGGACTACTCTCATCTCCATCGTGTCCAGAGTGCCCGACAAGTCCCCCCAAGTGTCCGTTGAGTTCGGCAAATACCGGTTCTAATTCTCGAACCATTTGTTCTCCCAATTCCTCTGTCAGCCCAAAAGGCCCCGACAGTTGCTCTAACAGCCCTTGCAAGGTGTCAAAAATACGCAAAAACAGAGACTCTAGCTGTTGGTCTACTTTAACTCTGCACTCTTTTAAAACTTTAAAACTATCTTCTAGTCGGTGAGCTGTTTGCTGAATGCTGGTCAGGCCCAGCATTGCCGCTCCTCCCTTGACAGAGTGAGCCGCCCTAAATACTTCGTTGACCAGTTCTGGGTCTTCGATCGTGGTTTGCAGATTCAGTAGGCCTTGCTCGATCGTATTGAGGTGGTCTTTTGCCTCCTCAATAAAGTAGCCCATAATCCTCTGTTGTTGTTCCGGCAGCATATTTTTATTCCTGATTTTAATCGTTATTGTATTGGGTCTATTTTAGTAGTCTTAGAGAATGTCTCTGTAAATCTCTCCCCTTGACAACAGAATAATCTGACTGCGAGATATTGCAAATTTCCTAGCTATTTCTGCTTTCGACATCCCCTCACCTAAAAGATAGCGAATCTGCTGCACCTGTTCGGGTTTTAGTTTGCGGCTAGGACATATCTTGCCAGGAACGAAGGTCAAGCGGTTTTTTTCTACAGCATCGCGGGAGTTATCGGCGGGAGTTCCTTCCCACAAATGGTCGGGGTTGACACAACCGCGATCGTCGCAACTGTGACAAGCAAAATAACCCGGTTTAATCGGTCTTCCCAGTTTATCTTCAAGTACCAGTCTGTGAGGATAAAAACTTTTTGTTTTACCATTAACTTTAGTACCCTTAATGGCGTAACCATCACTTCTTTTAGCCAAGGTACAAATCATGCAACCATTCGGCTGTATTTCAGCCCTAATACCAGGAATTACTTCTACACCTCTCAGTTGTTTTTGAGGTTTAGGAGCAGATGTACTTCCTACATCTTTAATTCGTCCCTTTCTAAACCTATCTTGAGAATTTTCTAGTCTAGAACCTTCCCATAAGTGATTGGGATTGATACAGTTGCGAACATCGCAAGTATGACAAGAAAAGTATTCTGATCTAATCGGACGATCTAAGATATTTTCTAATACTAAACGGTGTACATTAAAGGTTTTCCATTCACCGTTAATCCGAAGTCTTTTGTTGGCATAGCCACTGCTAGATTTGGCTAGAGTAGAGATGATACAGCCCGTTGACTGTATCTCGCCAAATATACCAGGAATTACCTCTACTATTTTATCGTTCATCTGTACAACTCCTAGTTTGTTTAGGTGCTGGATTGGCATCCCCGCAGTCGTTTCAAGACTGCGAGGCTACTTTTTGTTTGCCATCATTGCCACACTAATGTGCTTGTAAATCAGGAAGTGAAAAAAGCATTAAACAATCAATTATTGTCTTTCTGCTGTTTCTACTCGGAACCTTTCCACCGATGTCAAAAGGTCGCGAGCAACGCCTACCAAATTTTGTAAAGCACCCGAAACTCGTTGCGCTTCTTGGGAAGTTTCCTGAGCAGTCAGCTCCACGGCCTGCATCACAGCGGCCACCGAACGAGCTGTTTCATTCTGTTCTACAGTGTCCGCCGTAATCGATCGCACCAGCACATCAATTCGATTAGTAACTTGAATGATATCTTCAAGCGATCGCTTCGCTTGTTCTGCCAATCTTGTACCCTCAATTACCTGCTGCGTACCTTCTTCCATCGCCGTCATTACTGCGCCGGTTTCACTTTGAATTTGCATCACGATCTGTTCGATTTCTTTCAAAGATTTCGCCGATCGATCTGCCAATTGTCGAACCTCATCCGCCACGATCGCAAAACCCCGGCCAGCTTCCCCAGCTCTAGCCGCCTCAATACTAGCGTTAAGAGCCAACAAATTCGTCCGAGAGGCGATCGTAGCGATCAGAGCCACAATCTTAGAAATTTCTTGAGAAGCTTCAGCCAACCGCTTGACCTTCCTCGTGGTTTCTGCTACGGTTTCTCGAATTTCCAAAATCCCAGCTACCGTCCGCTCCACAGCCTCGCCCCCTTTCAGAGCCGTTGCCGCCGCACCCCGAGCCACCTCCTCCGCCTCTCTAGCGCTCTCTGCGACCCGTTGAATCGCATCAGTGAGGACTTGCACCGAATTCAGGGTTGCCGCCAGTTCCTCAGCCTGTCGCAGCGCATCAGAAGACAAATCGCCCGCAAACTTGGCACTATCCGTAGCGCCCTTGCTGACCTCCCGAGCCGCCTGCTTTACCTGGTGAACGATTTCACGCAGATTTTGAATAGTCAAGTTAAACGAGTCAGCAACAGCGCCCAAAACGTCTGCCGTCACTTCCGCAGTCACCGTCAAGTCACCCCGAGCCGCTCCTTCCACGTCATCTAGCAAACGAATCACTTGGCGCTGCAAGTCTTCCTTTGCCTGTTCCTGCTCATCAGACTTGCGCCTTGTATCGCTAATCGTGGTTTGGATCACCTTCGCCATGTGATTGAATTTAGCGGCCATTTTGCCAAATTCATCTTCCGAATAAATCGTCGCCCGAGCGTCCAAAGTTCCCTGAGATACAGCATCGAACTGAGCTTGCAAATTGTCCGAAGACTTGCGCACCTGCTTGGCGATCAACTGGCCGATGCCCCAAGAAGTCAAAAAGCTCGTAACACCTGCGGCTGCGGTCATTACCCAGCCTGTTTGGCGCAGGTAAACGATCGCCTCCGGCTTGTCTTGGCGCAGAGCTTGATAGGAGGCGATGTTGGTAACGAAAGCCACAGCTATCAAAGAAACCAGCCCGGCCCCTATCGCCGTGTAGAAGTGTTTTGTAAGCAAAGGGGCATTTTCCAAGAAAGCCAGTCCCCCCTGTTCTACAGTCACCGACGTATCGAGCGCTTCTGTTTCTGTCGAAGCAAAACTTGGCACCGACGCATCAGCCGGGCCGGAAATGCTAAATATCTCATCATCCCGAATTGCCGAGCCATCACTGTTGTCAAAGTCCAGGCCACTCCCCGTCGTGCCCATCATGCCGCTGGTCGAGTTGCCGAAATTGGTGTTACCTCTAGTCAGAATCGAACTGTTGCCATCTTCTGAGATGTCAAAGTCCGGCAAATTGTCCAAATCGTCAAACTCGTCAAAGTCCTCCAAAAAGCCACTGTGTTCTTGAGCGTTCCCAGCGCTTGACGACCAGTCACTTTTGCTGTTATCTGACGCCCCGAAAGCTGTCGCTTGCTCGTTGTCATCTAGAGAGAAATCATCACTGAAAGCGTCGTCATCAAAACCGTTTAAGTCGAAGCTATCTTTAGAGCCAAAGCCCGCTTCCGCGTCCCCGTAACCGTTGCTGCTGGGAGTCGATCGATCGCCCGTCGAATTAAATTGTCCTCGGCTCGACCTTGACGCCTGAGAATTGGGGACAGCACCTCCCATCAGCAGCGTTTCGTCTTCCGCCAGCGAATAGTTGGACGAGTAGCCCGAGTCAGTATTCGGCTGCTTGTTTTGAGATCGAGAAGACCCGAAACCAGAGGACGAGGACATCGGCTCGGCAAAAGGGTCTGCCTCTTCTAGGAGTGCGTTCTGGTCGTGTTCGGAGCCAGTCGGGGCTTGGAAATCGTAGTCATCGTTGAAGTCCAGTTCGTCTGGCAAATCGAGCGGAGCAAAAGGTTCGCCAAAATTGTCCGACGGCCCAGTGCTCCCGTCGAGTTGGTTCGAGTCAAAGGAATTCCCGGTTTCTGATGTGGCAAAATTTTGACCGTTGAGCATCTGAGTCGGAGCTTCTGAAAACGAATCCGCTGAGTCAGGTGCTTTTTTCCCAGAAACTTTGCTGCTAGACAAATCAGCAGCATCAAGCCCTTCGTCATCTGAGGCAAAAGGGTCTCCAAAGTTGCCAAAGTCTCCAAAGTCCGAGTCGGCAAACTCGTCCATGTCGTCTAGTGGCGAGGAGGCATCAGCATAAGCTGCGATCGCCCCGCTGTCGCTAGCAAAGGGGTTAGAATCAGAAGCTAAATCGTCGATCGAACCACCCGCGCGAGATTTGTCTTCGGGTTCCCACTCCAAGCCGCTCATGTCCAAGTCTGCCAAATCCTCGTTTTCTAGGTCATCTGACGATTGACCGACAAAAGACCCGGATGGGGAATTACCTTGGAAAAGTCCCAGATCCGGGTCTTCCAACCCTTGATCCAGAGATAAATCTGGGTAGAACTCCAATTCAGTTTCAGCCGACAAAGCCTCGATATTTTCGTGTAGTTCTCCCGATAAAAATTGGTCTGTGTAAGTAATTCCGCTGTGAGCGTGTTCGATCAAACTAGCGTCGTCACTCAAGCCCAGTACCACCATGTACTGTTCGCGTGCCACCTCGTACTGTTGCAATCCGTAGCAGTAGATATGTCCGCAAAGCAAGCGAGCGCTGGGGTCTTCGGGAAAATCTTCTACTAATTGATAAACTAGGGCTGCGGCTTCTGAATAGTTGCCATCCATGTAGGCCGCTTCTGCCCGTTGGTAATCCTGCTGAAAGTTGGTACTTGTAGTCATTTGCCGCCCTCTTTTGATTTTAGACTTTAGATTTTTGATTTTTGATTTTTATGTTGAATGTAATGTTTAGATGCGCGCCTCAAGTCGTGTGACTGTTCATGGTTAGACCCCTACCGAAAATCGCAAATCGCAAATCTAAAATCGATTTCACGCTGCCCACCGCGCTGAGCGCAGAATTTTCACTTGATCTAGCAGTCGGAGCACTTTAGTCGCTTCTTCACCTAACATCCATTCTCCCCTCAGAAATGGGATCATGCCGTCTGGTGCATTGTTCTGAGAGTGCAGTTGCTCTACATCGAGCCAGTCCATCCCCACAATTCGATCGACCGCCAGCCCTAAAATCGTATCTTGGTCTTCCACAGCGACGATCGGGATTTCGGGTCTGTCTGTGTTCAGAGGTGTCTGGTCTCCCAAAAATTGACCCAGGTCTGCCACCCAAATTACTCTTCCTCTCATGTTTAGCGTACCTAAAAGCAGAGACGAAACGTTGGGGATGGGTGTCATCCGGTCTGGGGAGGGGGATAGTACCTCTCTAATCCCTGTGGCCGGTAGTGCGAACTCGTTCCCCGAAGGAACGTAGAACCGCAGGTGCAGCTCGCCTTCGGGAGTTTCGAGTTCTTGGAATTCTGGAGGATGATCTACGCCTTGTCCTGGTAATATAAAATCTGGGCTGCCACTCATCATAATTCTGACACCTGCATTTCTAGCAAATTGTTGATGTTTCCTGCCAAGAGCCCTCGTCGCCACGGGAGCCGATCGAGACTTGACACAGCCAAGCTTGACACAGCCAAGGGGTTAATGGCGCTAATACTGGAAGTGCTTGGCAATATATTTACTCGGTGAATAATTCAGGCTCGATCGATCATTCGCGCTACTTTTGCTGAAAAATCGGCTCAAATCAACTACTAACAATTAACTTGTCACCTTAACCTACTTCGCAGCAGTCAAGGCGTACGGATGCTTGTTCATGGTTCCAGTCAAATCCACTTGCTGCTTCTAGTTTCCGAGCCACAGCAGAGGTGGTTTTCTTCCCATGCTTTCTAAGATGTACGAAGCAGATTCCTTGGGTGCATCTCATTTTTGCAAATATATTCATAGGGACACTCGCATTCCAGCAGTAAATCTCTGGTTCTCACTAGACAAGATTACAAAAGTCCTTTTAATCAAATTTTGCAACAGGCAAGATGCCTGTTCCACAAGAAAAAATGTTTTTTGTGGAACGGGCCGGAGAGCCCGTCCTAGCTATTTTTGCAATCTTGTCTACTAATGAATCGTCTGCCGTCAGTGCGAGAACCCTCGTACTCGTTGAGATGCACCCGATTTCTTTTGCCAAAACTTACTAAGCATCGCAACTTAAATAACTTCCAATTTTAATTGTTATTGTGGAACAGGCCCGAAAGCCTGTTCAAGACGGGCGGGATATCCCACAAATTTATGGAAGTTATCTAATTTTCATTCCTAAGCTGTTCTACATTTAAATTGTGTGTCAAAAATCAATAAAATTCTTGTGATACGTTGCTCTGAGCAGCCTCCCGAATTTCCAATTTAAATGCGCAACAGCTTACACTCAGTTTTGCATCAACTTGGTCACGAACAGTGGTCATAATTTGGTCTTCGGGCTGCAATATTTTGAGAAAATGTATGGAGAAACAGTAGTTGCTATTGCTCCTCAGTATACTTGTATTGATTGTCCAACTTGTGGTAATACTGTTAAGAAATTTCTGTCATTCATAACTCACATTTGTATTTATAGTGGGTATTATGCCAATCTTGTCAACGTGTTTGCTGAGTCTGGATAACCGTCTATCAAACACCTAAAATATCGTAGTTTGTAGGGTGCGCATTGCGCACCAGCTCATCTTATAGGGTGCGTCAAAAAGTATTGAAAAAGTCAATCAGTACGCATTTCGATGGGACACGAAGTCAATTGGTGCACAGTACACTACAAATTCCTCATATTTGTAGTTGTGGTGGAGTATTAGGCCGCAATCGTAATGCAGATTTGAATATTTTGGGCGTTGTGGCTTGAGGCAAGTAGGAATCAATTTAAATACCGTGGGACATACGGAAATTAATGCGCTCGGACAGAGCGACTTCTACTCGTTGATGGTGATATCAGCGGGCAAGTTGACTGATTGAACCAAGAATCAAGAGTGCCTTGACTGCTGAGGAGTGTCAAATATTTTAGTTGATGGTACGATCGGCTAAATCTCTAAGCTTTCACAAGCGATCGAGACGGAGGAGGCGTCGGTAGGTACAAAAAAGCTCCAATAATCCCACCGATGCGTAATTTATACTGATTCTAATTCGTCTTCTAGAGAGCGGACTAATAACTTTTCCGATAGGTTGGCAGAAGGATAGCCAGGCCCAACATATTTTTCTACCAGCATTAATAACTCGCTTTCGCCAAAAGGTTTGGTGAAGTAGTCAGTAGCTCCCGCCATGCGCGCTTGAACGCGATCGATAAATCCATCAATGCCTGTTAGCATGACGATCGGCGTGTGCCGGAAAGCGGTAGAGTTGCGCAGCATGGCACAGATTTCGTAGCCGTCAAGTTCGGGCATGGCGATGTCGCACAGAATTAAATCTGGTTTGAGTGAAAAAACCAAACTCAGGGCTTGGAGAGGGCTACTGATGCCAGTAGCTTCGTAACCCTGTTCGTTTAAGATTGACTCGACCGTTTTGCGAATCACATTATCATCATCAATGCAGACAACTCTCTTAACCTTGGTTTCTGGATGCGGCGGCCATTCTCTTCTGTCGCCCTGCACCGCCACAGAAGGCTCGTAAAATACTTGCACCAATCCCTGCTGCACGAAGGGGTAAATCGCCTTAGCGACAGTCAGGACATCTCGGTTCAGGTAACGCGCCATTTGGCGGATAGAAGTGTGGCCGTCGGCCCAGCGTCTGAGAGTATTAAACGTATTGGCAGGGAGCGCGACTCGCAGCTCGGTGGGATCGGAAATTACCGGGCATTGGTTGGGGGACTGAATGTGAGGGTGAAACTGCTTCCACTGCTGCACCTGTTGCACAATCTTCGCCAGCAGCGAGCTAATGTCTAAGCTGGTTAGTTGAGGAGCCAATGCTGATCCCATTTCAAAAGTGAATGAACCCTGATGGAGACTGAGCAAGTCAAACAGGGTTTCGTGGATCATGCTGTGGATGATGTTCCGCCCTTGGGCTGGGGTAAGGATGTGGTTTTCTAGCAGGGCCCAGAGGTAGCCGTATTCTGGGGCATTGGTAGATGCCATATAGGGAATTTGGATTTTGTCGAGGGCAGTATCTGCTTTGTAGCGACGTAGGTAGTCGCGCAAGCGAAACAAACTGCCCGCACTCTGGGTAGCGTAAATAATCTGACCATTGAAGCAGAAGACATACCAGGATTGTCCTGCAAGGGAGCGCTGGGTAGGTTGAGTACCCGTACTGCCGGTGGAGCTATAGGCTTCTACGAACAGTTCTCCGGTTCGCTGACCTAACTCAATCAATTGCAGGATGCTGCGGATGTCAATTTCACTCAAATTTCCCTGCATGCAGCTAAAGTGTCCTCTTTAAAACCGTTGGTGTCTGAATCTCGGAAAGACTGTGTGCTGGCGCAAAGATTGACTTGAGTTTTGGTCAATAATTCACGCGCTGATACCTTTGGCACAATTGGCAATTGACGAAAGGGCTTGTGAACTGCAAGCGGCCAGCAAGTCGGCCCCGCTATCAGTCTACAAGCTGAAACCGCGAAATTCGCGGCCTTCTCCAAGTGTAGAGTTTGACACTCCCCAGCCCAAAGGCGTGGGGATTCTTTGTTCATAGACCCAACTTGCTCAGACAGGATTTCTCTCTTCCTGAGTAGAGGTCGAATCTCCCAAAGCGTTCGGATTTAAAATCCAACTTCCGGTATGCCGATCCGTAAAAACCTAGGTAAACCTAGGTTTAAACTCCTACGGTGTAAGTTTAAGCAAATCTTTTCTAGTGCATAACGCTTCCCCGCAGACCTCTTTGGGGTTGACCAGAAAACGACCGTTAGAAACGGTATAATAATCGTGTCTACTAGCTATTTTACCGGATTGCTTGGTCTTTCTATTCAGTTGGGCCCATTGAGTCCATACGTGCTTGTTTGAGTTCACCTCAACATAGGCGGTTATGGAGTCGGGGAGTTTTTCACCTAATCTCATACCTCTACGGGCGATTACCAAAGCAGCGGCTTCATCACTAGCAAGTCCGTACATCTTGAGGTATTTGAATAAACCAATAATACTCGTAAAAGCGGGATTGACTGCGATCAATTCAATTCCACGATTACTAAGGATTGAGTTCAATTGCTTGTAGAATTCGTTGTAGGTCCAACTTGAGAGCATTCTGGAATACTTACGACTTGTTTCGCCTAACCGCTGTTTCTTGTCTAAAAAGTCTAATTCTTCACAGACAATAGGACACTGAAATTTTGTAGCCAACACTGCCAACTGCAAGCAGGTATCAACAATTTGAGCCTGCCCGGCACCCTGTGGCAAACCTACCTGTAAAGGTATTTGATTTTTGGCTTTGAGATTGCCATCAGCATCAACATAAGCCCAGCCAATTGAGCCTGGGTTCATGTCAATACCAATACAGCCATAAGCTCGATCAATGGACTGAGGCTTAACGGGAATTGGTGTAAAGGATACTGCTAATTTCCAACTGTTATCCTTTTTGAATAGATGCCAAGTCTTTGCACCACAGGTCGGCAATCGGTTAATATTGCGGTCAAAATTACCAATCTCGGCCCAAATGCTTTTGCCAAAACTTGCTTCAAGGCACGCTGGAACTCTAATTTTTAAGGTAGAACCGTTCCATTGCGCGATGCCATTTCCCAGTGTTTCGTCCTTAGAACCCACGAAGAACACTTGATCGCGAGGTACGAACACCTTGATTGGTATTGCTTTTATGGTAGCTAGCTTGTTCTGAACCAGAAAAAGTTTACGCTTTTTGTGATGAATTTTAAAGTGTAGATTTTGCCAGTTAGTTTCCGTATATTTGAGTGAACAAGACAGAGGAAAGCCACAACCTGTTTTGCTATTGCGCCAATTCTTTTTGGAGTAAAACTTATTGGCTGCTTTCAGTTTTTTCTCTGCCTTCCCCAACCAAATTTCAATCGATTTTGCCTTACCCGTCAATGTTTTGATATGCAATAAACGATGTTCTTTGGCGCTGTCAACCTTACCTTTAGCGTAGGCAATGACCCCATTTGCGTGACGCTTGTTGATCGAGTAAGTTCCTTGAAGGTGACTGTTCCATTTTGATTTATTGAATTTGGTACAAGTCAATAGTTGAGCAACCGTCTCAATTACAGCCAGCCTAAAGACAGGGGCAAAGGCGGTTAAAAACATCTCCATCTGACTGAAGCCCAAAGCATTCAGTTCTGATTCGGGAGTTGGTAGTCCTTTGATGTAGGTTAGGGATGGCATTGATTCGACCTCTCAATGTGGTTATATCTGTTCAGATCAAAATCTTAGAAGTCTGTCCTTTAATTCCGCTAATTCCCCAATGCTGAGCCAGTCTGTCCATGTCTGCATAGAATCTATCCTCTAAATCATAGGTAAATCTAGGTATTTTGGCAACAGTCCGAAACCCTACCGTACTCAAAGCTAACTTCAGAATGTTAATCGCAGCATTCCAATCCCTGTCCATAACAAGTCCACATTTACAAACATGGGTTCTTACGGATAAGGATTTTTTGACGATTGCACCGCAGTTAGAGCATTTTTGTGATGTGTAGGCAGGGTTGACGGCAATAGTTACCCTATCAAACTTCACTCCAAAATATTCCAACCACTTCCTGAATTGATACCAACCAGCATCATTAATCGACTTCGCAAGACAGTGATTTTTAACTAAGTTTTTAATTCTCAAATTTTCGTAGGCGACCAAATCGTTAGATTGGATTACGCAACGCGCCAGTTTCTTAGCGTGTTCTTCGCGTTGTCTACTTATTTTGAGGTGTACTCTCCCTAGTCGATTAATGGCTTTCTTGCGGTTGGCTGAGCCTTTCTTTTTACGAGAAACGCGACGCTGCCTAAGCTTCAACCGTTTTTCACTCTTTCGATAAAACTTGGGATTAGGTTCGCTGTAACCGTTAGAGTCAGTATAAAACTCTTTAAGTCCAACATCTAAGCCAATCGTTTTGCCTGTCGGAGCTGCGTCTACTTTATTTTCAGCACTGATCAAGAACTGAACGTAGTAGCCGTCAGCACGACAGATCAAACGTACCCGTTTTATTTGGTCGAGTTGGTAGAAGTTTAAATCCCACGTTCCTTTGAGCTTTAGTTTGCCAATTCCTTTTTTGTCGGTGAAAGTGATTTGTTTCCTGGTTTCTGAAAGTTTCCAGCCACTAACTTTATATTCAACTGAGCGGCAGTTTTTCTTAAATTGCGGATAGCCTTTGTTTCCGGGGACAGCTTTTTTACAATTATCGTAGAATCGAGCAATTGCAGAATAAGCTCTTTCGACTGAAGCTTGGCAAGCGCTAGAATTCAAGGTTTTGACAAAAGGAAATTCTTCTCGCAGTAGAGTGTTGTGACGGTACAATTCTTTCTGCCCTACGCCTCGGTTATCCATCCAGAAACGGATGCACTTGTTCCGAACGAACTGAGCAGTCCTGATTGCCTCGTATATTGCTGCGTACTGATTTGATTTTCCTTTAGCCTTGAATTCTAAAGCAAACATTTTACGTGGGAAGTTACTAGGTTAAGATGGTAGCACAAAGCCGGTCACTGAAGGCGATGTGAGCCAGCGAAGCGTGGAAGTAACGGGGCTTTAAACCCCATTTTTTGGTAAAACTTGCTCAAACCTACTTATTTTGACGGGGCCCGGCGTGAAGGCGCGGGATCGGTCAAATTGTTAATCGGATTTTTTGACTGCAACAATCCGAATTCGGCGATAATCTGCGCTCCAATTACCATCGCAGTAAAGCACCGATCGCAAACGTTCTTCAACTGTACGAATTACGTGCGATCGCACATCCTCAGACAATCCGGACAAAAACCCGCCAGCAAACATTTCAATCCAATTTACCATACCCGCGCTACCGCCGAATAGGAGAGTCGGTCGATCGAACAAAACTGCATAACCCACCTCAAAGCCTTGCTTTTCCAAAAGCCCAGCATACTCGCCGATACTCGGAAAATACCAAGGATTAAGCGATTCAGGCTCCTGGCAGCCAATTTCTGACAAAACGCTCAAAAGTGCGCGGACGATCGCCCCCACGTTCCCCTTACCGCCGAATTCAGCGACAAAACGCCCTCCCGGCTTCAGCGCTTTTTCCACGCAATCGATCGCAGCCTCCGGCGACCTAATCCAATGCAGAACAGCATTTGAAAATACAGCATCAAAAGGTTGCTCTATTTGAAAATCCCGAGCATCTGCGACGGCAAAATCAAGCTGAGGATAGTTTATTTTAGCTGTGGAAATCATCGACAAAGATGAATCAATTCCATGCACAAAAGCACCGCTTTGAGCAATCCTTTCAGTTAACTGTCCCGTACCGCAGCCCAAATCTAAAATGCGTTCTCCCGCCTTCGGAGCAAGTAATTCCAAAAGCGATTCGCCATATTGCCAAACAAAAGCGTGCTGCTGTTCGTAAAGAGCCGTATTCCAAGAAACTTGTGTCATCATAACTACTCCAAACCCTTCTTCTCTCTGTGTTCTCTGTGTTCTCTGCGGTTAAAAAAAATCCTCTTTCTCGGACGGCGATCGAATTATTTGCTAGCAAGTTGGGCGATCGCACTTTCCTCAATTCTGCAAACTCGGATATTTTCCAAAATGCGCGCGCCCTGCTTTTGGTAAAACGCAATTCCCGGTGCATTCCCAGTATTAACAGTCCATTCAATCCGCCCGCAATTTGTGGATTCAGCAATTTGCGCCAAATGTTTCAACAAAGCCGTACCGACTCCCATGCCGCGAAACGGAGCTTGCACGAATAAATCGTCAAGCCAAAGGCATGGCTGCGCTAACAAACTGGAATAGGAAGCATAAAACATCGCAAATCCTACCGTTTTTTCGGCAACTTCCGCGAACAAAACCCGCACGACGGGAGAATCGCAAAATAGTGTTTCCTTCAATTTGTCTGCTGTTGCTTCTAAAAGATGTGGGACTCCATCGAATTCTGATTTTTGTGCAATAAAAGTCAGAATTAATGCTAAATCTGCAAACTCTGCTTCTCTAATTTTGATATCTAAGTTAGCCATTGTTTAATTCTCAATCTCACCTATCAATCACTGTATTAAATGCCATGATTAATGTCCAATATCTTTTTAGCTAACAACTGATACTTTTAAAGTATTAATGAATGGGAAATTAGGTTCTTCCTTACTTGGTATGCTAAATCAATAGCTAAATCAGTAAAAATATCTGAACAAATATATAGAAAAGTAAATCAAGTCTTGATCAGGCTTGACATTTAGGCTTATTTAATT
>CASBQF010000373.1 GCA_949127775.1 Oscillatoriales cyanobacterium PMM_0080 | reverse complement strand
TTCGGAAACCTACTTGCAAAACTTTAAACACCGTGCTAGCCTTAAAAAGTTTGAGACATTACAACTTATAAGGTAAAACCCCGCAGAATGAAACAATTGGGAACCCATCTGGTCGCTGATGCTTGGCAGTCTCCTGGAGACATCCTCAACGATCCTGAACGTATCCGCCGCGCCATCCTCGATGCGATCGAAGCCGGAGGAGCTACTCTCATCGATTTGTGCGTACACCAGTTTAGTCCTCACGGAGTGACGGCTACTGCTACTTTGGCAGAGTCTCATATAGCAATCCATACTTGGCCTGAACACGGTTATTTTGCCGCAGATTTATTTTTCTGCGGAGCCGGCGATCCTCACAAGGCCATGAAGGTGCTACAGACAGCTCTGGAAGCTAAACAGGTCAAACTCACCGAGTTCACGCGCGGTTTCGAGCCCGGGGTGGGCATCCTAGAATCTGCTTGTGAAGAGCAGTATGCGTCTCGTGCGGTAGAAACGAGTGCCGCCAGAGTTTAATAGCCAGTTAGTGTAATTTTCAACATTTTATGCTAAGTTTTGGTTAAGATCCCACGGCTTGAGTCGTGGGATTCTTGTTGAAATTTACTTCCCCTTCATCAATAAAGGGCGAACAACTAAATAACCCGCACCGAAGGCGGCAATAACAATCAGAAAAATTGCGATCGCCAACCACAATCCGTTTAAGTCAGAGGCTTTTTTGGCTTGAGAGCGAATGCGGTAAGGAGTTTCCGACACAGTAGCAAATAATTTTTCGGGAAGTGGCTCCGGTATCGAAGCTGCTGTAGGCTCGGGTTCCGGTAGGGGGAAGGGAAAAGCCACTGTCTGAGGCGGTTGAGGTACGGTGGAGTTAGTCCGCGAGGTTGCAGGTGCTGGGGGAGGAGGTTCAACGCTGCTGAAATTGAATTTGACTGACGGCATTTGAGGTATCCCTGTCTGGGTTATGCTTTCAGCCGAGTTGACTACTTGCTGTAGCTGTTGGGATACTTGAACTACTGTTTCTACTTCTCGTCGCAGTTGTTGATTTTGTTGGACTAATTGCTGGTTGTGCGTTTTGAGGGAGTCGAGCATCGCTTGGGCGGCTTGCAATTCGGCTGTGACTTCTCGATACAGGGAAATCGGTACTGATGGAGAGTAACTATTTGAGTTGTCAGGGGTCGTATTGTCAGATAAGGTAGTATTTTGCATAATTGTAGATGGCGAGGGTGAACTTTTTTAAGTTTAGCTTGAGATTATTTGCAATTAGATCGATCGCAACACAATTCGTCAAGATATTTGTTAAAAATATTAATAGTGAGTTTAATTAAATGTTAGAAGTTTGCCTGCGATCGCTATGAACAACCACCCAACCGAACAAGATGTGTCACAAAAGTCAAGTACCGAGGCAATGAAATATGGCGAGCGCGAGATTGTGGATGGGGAGTTAACTACTTTCCCGAACCCGCGAGTCGGGCGGCGTTACACGATTAACATTACTTTGCCGGAGTTTACTTGCAAGTGTCCGTTTTCTGGCTATCCCGATTTTGCGGCAATTCATGTGACTTACGTGCCCGACGAGCGGGTGGTGGAATTGAAGGCGATGAAACTGTATATTAACAGTTATCGCGATCGCTACATTTCTCACGAAGAATCGATCAATCAGATTTTAGACGATTTTGTCGCAGCTTGCGCGCCGCTGGAAGTGACGATTAAGGGCGATTTTTTGCCACGGGGGAATGTGCACACGGTGATTGAGGTGCACCACGAGAAGTAGGGCTAGTAATTAGTTGTAGTCGCTGTGCATCGCCCTAGGGATTTGTGTAAGGTGCGCAATGCGGACCCTACGGTTCGTTGTAGTAGTTGATTTTGAGGATGGACTGCTTTAGCGGGCAGTAATTTGTAGTGCACTGCGCACCACTTGACTTTTTGGCGTTGCTGAGAAAGGAGTATGATTTGCCTCCGAAATTAATCGTAGGGGCAATTCATGAATTGCCCCTACGATTAATTTTGATGTGCGCAGTGCGCACCCTACGGTTAGTTTTGATTAGCTAGAGTAGTCGGGACTGTTTATATCGTTTCCGGTTACATCACAATTATTAGTAGCCGAAATTAGGAGACGGCAGTGCCGTGTCCCTACAATGTTATTTTGGGTAGGGACACGGCACTGCCGTCTCCTCTATAATTCCGGTACAACCGGAATTGATATTAAACATTTTCTTTATCTTGTTTCGATTTAGTGTAAGGTGCGCAGTGCGCACCCTACGATTAATTTTGACTGGCTAGAGCAGTCTCGGCGATCGCACTTTTGGCATCTGCTGTTTTCAATTCAGCCAATTTGTCCAAAATATCGATAACTTCTCTTTCAAAAGTCACCTGAGCGCGATTAGTGCGCCCGCCCACATAAAGCTTGCCGTCCTTTTCCAAAGCCCAAATCTGCGAGTGAGATAGATAGCTCATCATCACACTCAGCATCAGCAACCCAAAGCCAGTATAGACGAGCGGAATTCCCGGATCGGCTTTAATTTGCAATCCCGTGCTGCCAACAACTTCGTCAATTGATAGCATAACTCCGTTAACTTCCACCGCTGTACCGGCGCGAACTGTAGTTAACAATTTGCCATCAGTACCGTAGACTAACATTGTGCCTTGTAAGTCCTTTGCTAGCAAAGAAACTCCCGCACTCAAATCTGGTTTTGTCGGAATCCAAGCACCCCAAATTCTGCCTTTACCTTGGGTATCTAACTGAGCCATTGGTAGTTGCAAAACCGGGCTTTTGTTGAGGCGAACTCGCACGGCGGCAAGAGCCCAATCTGC
>CASBQF010000372.1 GCA_949127775.1 Oscillatoriales cyanobacterium PMM_0080 | reverse complement strand
AAATAAGCCTAAATGTCAAGCCTGATCAAGACTTGATTTACTTTTCTATATATTTGTTCAGATATTTTTACTGATTTAGCTATTGATTTAGCATACCAAGTAAGGAAGAACCAATATTTTAAACTCATAAAGTAACTTCCCTACCCACTGAACGATCGCGCAAAGCCGCAAAATCGGCATCCTCAAAAGTAATCCTTTCTTGTTTCATTACTTGTCGAAACTTCAATGTCATATCCCAGAATCCATCAGGATTTGTCTCCTCCTCCAATAAATATGACTTCAACTCTTCAAAAGTTTCTCTCATAGCTGTTCCCGTCTCTACAGCCTTAAAAACCTCTTGAGCATTCGCCAAAATTTCATCCCGCCGATTTTCAATCAGTTGCTTGCGGATCACCTCAAGCAACTGATTCTGATCTTCTATTGATAAACTTTGAACCTGATCGATAATTTCTTGTAAAGTCATCATACAGCCTCCTTTAAAGTAAAACAAACTAAAAACTTGGACTCCGCCAAAACATACTATTTAAGTAGCAGCTACATATTAATAAACCTCATCATGGCTTCCAATATCAACCAAGAGAATCACCATTTCTAACAATTCCTCATCTTCAGAGAAATTAAAAATTATTCTGCAATTATATGCAATAGAACAAGACCATAATCCGGCTAAGTCCCCTCCTAACTTGTGAGACTTCAAAGATGGCGTAAATGGATCATCTGCCAATAGCCTTAACACCTTAGCAATTTGCTCCTTTAATTGTGGATTTTTCTTCGTGATCTTCCTAAAAGATCGATTAAATCCACTACTCCAGACAACTTCCATCATCATCTCCTAGTAAATCTGCGATCAAATCATCAACACTTCCTCTTTTTGCTGTCCCATTCTTAAAAGCTTCCATCACTTCCTTAGCATTAGCCAAAATTTCATCCCGCCGATTTTCAATCCGTCGTTTGCGGATCCAATCAAAAAACTGATCCTGATCTTCTATTGATAAACTTTGAACCTGCTCAATAATTTCTTGTAAAGTCATCATACAGCCTCCTTTAAAGTAAAATTGACTAAATATTTCGCCTCGGCGAAAACCCGATCCTTAATCAAATGACCTAATCCTTGTTCCGTCACAATATCTATCTTATAATCTAGCATATCTTGCAAATCCATCAAGAGCATCGCCTGGAAACCAAGGTTAATTTTATGTAAATCATCATCTACCAACAGATCAATATGGCTACTCTCATCGACAACACCCCGCGCCACCAAACCAAACACCCGCACATTAAATGGCTCATGTCGCAGCGCCACGTCAGAATATCCTCGCGCTTGGATTGTAATAACTGTGGTAGTTTGATCATACAATTGCCTCAAGCATCAATTTAATACAAACTGCGTAATGTCTCCAAATGCACGCGCGGCGAAGCTATCCCGTCGGGAATCGCCCCCTCCCAAAAACCCGCTAAGGCAACTGTTAGTCAGAATTGCCCTCGCCCTAATTGCTGCTATTATTGCCTTGAATATTCCTCACTCCTTATTTCCAGTGTTTACAGAACCCGTATCCGAAGCCAGCCCACCGCCTGAAATCCAAAACGTGCTTGCCGGTAAGCGCAAAATTGTGACAGTGGGCGACAGCATCACCGAAGCCGGGAAATACCCCGGAGGTTACGTTTGGCTGCTACAACGCTATCTGAATGCGCTTTATCCCGATCGCAAAATCGAAATCGTCAACGCCGGAATCTCCGGTAACAAAGCCAGTGATATGCAAGCGCGCTTCCAAAAAGATGCGATCGACAAAAAGCCAGATTTAGTCACAATTAACGTCGGAGTCAACGACGTTTGGCACGCTTTCTTCGACTTCCAAAACAGTCAATTTCATCCGCAAGGAAACTTGACGACGGGAGTACCATTGGCAGAATACAAAAATAAATTAACTCAAATGGTGCTGTCTGCAAAAGCCGCAGGAATTCGAGTCGTACTGCTTTCTCCTACTCCCATCCGCGAGATTCTCGACGGCCCAGAAAATCTCAGATTGCAAGAATACGTGGCCGCGATGCGAGAAATTGCCTTGCAAAATAAGTGCTTATTTATTGATTTGAATGCGCCTTTTCGAGAAGTTATCGGCACGTATCAAAGACACGCAGGTAAAACTTTGAATTTGTTAGCCGCAGATGGAGTTCACCCCAATCCGTCTGGCTATCGAATTATGGCTTTTACTATTTTGCGAGGCTTGGGAGTACCGACAAAAGACATTGAGAATTTGCAAGTCAAAAATTAATCAGAAGTTCGGCAGCAGATTCTGTAGCGGATGTAACGGATTAACTGAATTGAGAAGCAACCTAGTATTTACGATTGCTGCGCTAATATCTCTCTTCGGACATTGGGATTAACTGAACTATATTGAATCATAATATCTTGTAAGGGCGGGTTCACCAACAATCTCAACCAATAATCGAAAATCTCAAAAACCCGCCCCCACCCAACAGTTATGTCGGGGCGGGTTTACTCATCAACTGGGGGATGATAACGCTTCAACCAACAGCTACCAATAATTACCAATGCCACCACCACAATAATTTCAGTCCAAAAAAACGAAAGGAAATCGCTTGCAGTACCCACCGGAGGAACCCCCGGTTGAGCGTTGCGAATTGCGGGAAAAGCAAACAACATCACACCAGTCCAACTCAGCATTCCCACTTCCGGCAACTTGCCCGATTTCATCACTTTTAATGCTAGCAAAAGCGCCATAGTTGACAGCACCCACATGATCACAATAATCACCAGGGCAAAGAATTTTACTGGAATTGAGCGAGTTGCAGCAACATCGATGTAAATAAAGATAGATGAATTCTCTTCCATCGGTTTGTAACTAACATCAAAACCGGGAACATCAGCATTAAACTTAAATTCTAGTGGTACAGGATTGAGTTCAAACGGAGCAAACTTTTTGCCAATAGAAGCTAGCGGATCGATGGAAATAGCTACTTTAGCAATGTGGCTATCAAATGGATAATTGTTGACTTTCCCCTTGACTAAGTTAAACTTTAATGCAGGGACAATCATCGGTTTGCCTTCTTTAAACGTAATTTCTGAATCCTCTACATTGGCGCCGTTAACTGTCATTAATAAGTCTTGAGCTGGGTAAGTTGGCCCTTTTTTATAAACACCTTTTAGCTCAAACTGTAAGCGGGTTTCTAATTCGTTTTTAATGGGATCGACTCCAATTACCGTCATTTTGACCTCAACCAAGCCTTTGGCGGCTACAGTGCTGTCTGGAGAGGGTTTGTAAGGCTCTTGAGCGTTGGCATTGTGAGAGTAAATAGATAAAATAATTGCTAAACTTACGGCGATGCTGCAAATTAAAATAAGTATTTTTTTGAGATTGATTTTATTGACAGTTTGCATTTCTTATAGATATTTTATGTATTGAATTGTTCAGGAATTATGCACCAAGACTAAAGAAACCGGGTTTTTTACCAGGACTTCCGGTAGTAAGCAAGTATTTTCGTAAAAAACCCGGTTTCTGGGCACCGTATAAGAGGCGGACTTTGTTTGTCTAGTCGCGATTTTAATTGCCGACTCTTACGAACCTACTATGAACCGATAGGAAGCAGTACGTTTGGTGTAAAACTGCCGTGCAAACCGTAGGGAATATGCTGTTTTAAATGTAGGCGCGCTACGGGGCCTTTGGTGATGTCGTGAGCATCTAGAATCACTAAGGTCGATCGATGATTAGCTGCATCATACATCAAAACTAGCAGCCAACCGTCATCTTCCGCCACAGCATCGGGACGGGGTACAAACACCGGTTCCCCCGCGAAGCCGCGCGGCGCAACACTCCACACTTGCCTGTCACCAGTCACGAAATCAACTTTGAGAATAGCTTGCAAAGGAGCATTCCCCGTCGCAGAATCGGCGGCACCGATGTAAAGATATTGGTAAGGTTGTCCGACATTGTTGGGATGCAAAGTCGGAAACTCACAGCACCGAGTTTCAACAACTTGATGTTGTACGGTTTTGTCTTGCAAATTCAACTGAAACCGCCACAATTCTCCGGCGGGAATAGTGTTAAAATCAATCTCCAAAAAATCGCCGTCATGCTCTACAGTTGGAAATGATTCGTAGCAAACTGAGTCAACAAAAACTTGGCCGTCTTCTTCCCAGGCGTTGCAGTGGTGAAAGACAAAACAGGGTTCCGTTTCTAATACTTTTACTTCGTCAGTGCCGTTGCGGGGAATTAAAATTGCTTGCGTGGGCTTGTTTGGCGAAAATTGAATGCACTGGGCGGCACTCCGAAATCCTAACAAGAATAGCAGCGGATTGAAGCTGACGGGATTTTGGAAGAATATGCAGTAATTTGGGGTAATTACCATGTCGTGCAAGAAAGCAAAGCCCGGGATTGCATGGGCGTGTTTCTGCAAGAGTTTGCCACTTTCGTCAAATTCATAAATGGTAATTGTACTCGACAAACCGGGCTTGACTGAAAAGTTGATTAATCTGTCTCCGGCTCCATTTTTTCCTTTTTCAATTCTGGGGTGGGCGGCGAAGGCTTCGCCCGGTTCCAAAATGCCGTCTAGAGTGTCTAATCCGAGGGTTTCTAGGGTGCGGGGATCGAGTCTGTAGGGCTGTGCTGCTTCCCAAAGTGCTAGCAGTTTGTCGCCCCAATAAATGATGTTGGTGTTGGCAATGTTTTTGATTTTGACATCAAAAATGTTTGCTAACCAGCCGCCCGCTTTCTGTGTGCCGAAAACGCCTCGGTGCAGGATTTTTCCGGCTTTTTGTTCTGCTAAATAGCCTTCTGTGTGTACGAATCGGTTGCGAAAATGGGCTCGGCCTTCGGAAAGTACGATCGCACAAACCATCCCATCTCCGTCAAATGGATGGTGGATGCGCTCGCCGTTGACATCCAATAATCCGGGCCCGTTGCGAAAGAATGTGCCTTGCAAGCCTTCTGGGATATCGCCTTCGATGTCGTCAATCCAATAGTCGGATTCGTTGGGTTGGGATTCGTAGCCACGCTGCCAGTCTGTGCGATCGTATGATAAGCTTTTGGCTGCTATTTGAGATTCGGAAGTTTCTAAGTTTTGCATGGGTAGAATAAGCTTTTAGTGATTTAACCGCAGAGGGCGCAGAGGGCGCAGAGAGGGTAAAAGTGAGAGAGTCAGAGAATTGGAAAACACAGTGGAATTTATCCGTTACATCCGTTACATAATCCGTTGCCGAACTTCCTTCATTTACTATCTGCGGTGCGTTTTTCGGAGATTACTGTCGGTACTAAGTCGGGAAAGTATTCGGGCATGAAATGCTGTCCGCCTGGTTTGGAACAGCCCATTTCTGGTTCTAATACTGGTAGAGAATTTTGATAGTCTGGTTCACCGCTTTCTGTGCTATCGGCTGGTAGCCAATTTAAAAACGGTAGTGGTAAAAGTGTGGACAGGTTTGTGATGACAACTAGCAGCCAGAGATTGTCAAAATTGCGATCGGTAATGGACAGCCAGTGAGTCAGAATTGCACCACCTTCATAGGAAATAATTCCTGCTAAGTTGGTGACTGACATCAACACCGCGAATAAAGTTGCTTCAACGCCTCGGGGACACAATCGTGCCGAGAGTACCAGCACTGGCATATAAGCAATTTGTCCAATTACTGTCAGGATCAGGCTATCTCCAATACTGAACCACTGATCGTCAATTCCTAAACTTCGGTTTGCATGAGTTACTAATAATAAAGTAGTCATGCCCAACGCAGTCGCAAGCACAGTTGACCAGCCAAAAATTACTCTAAATGGCACTGTTTTGAGGAATCGTTGAAACAGCCAGATGCCGGCAAGGGCGGCAAGGCTGGTAACGAGACGTACTCGGCCGAGAAATTCAGGTTGAAAGCCTAACTCATTGGTTGTGAAAAAGAAGAAGGCGGAGTCTGAGCTTGGGGTGGATTGCCACAGGAAAAGAAAGGCGGTGGGTAGCCAAATTGTTTTTTGGGTAATAGCTTGTCGTAGTTGTTTTATTTGGTCTTTGACAGTTGCAAAATCGGTTCTTTTATCGGTTCTTTCTTCGGCAATCAACCAAGCTGTCGCTGATACAACTAGGGGGAAAGATGCGGTGATTAAAAAAATAGTCTGAGTGCTGAAGTGTTGCAGCAGGGAACCGCTGAGGTAGGCGGTAATTAGTCCGCCGAGGGCTGAAGCACCCCAAGATAAGGATTGCAGGGAACCGGCATCGATAACGGTTTCTTTGCGGGCTCTTTCTACTACCAGGGAGTCGGCGATTACGTCGCTGACGGCGAGTGAAAGGGAACTCAGGGCGATCGCCCCTGTAGCGGCTAAGGGCGTGTGTACGATCGTAGCCATCCCCACCCAGGCTGCCGTTCCCAACAGCCCCGAGAGGACGATATAAGGGCGTCTGCGGTAGCCAAATATTGGCAACCCGTCGGACATGAAGCCGAACACGGGTTTGATAATCCAAGGTATGGCGACGACGCCCAGCATGGCTGAGACTTCGGCTGGAGTCATTCCGAGTTCGTCTTTGAGGAAGAAGCTGACGGCTAAACGGGCTAGTCCGAGGATGCCTTGGACGAAGTAAATCAGTAAGATGGCTATGAGCTCGGGGGTTGGCTCATTCCCAAAAAATACTTTTTCTTTTAAGGATTCTTTGAGTTTGCTGGCGCCAGAGGGGGAAAGGAGCATTTGAGCAATATTTCTTAATGAATCTCAATATTTATAACACATTCTTAATGAGTTGACAGTTGACAGTTGACAGTTGACAGTTGACAGTTGTCAGAAGTCCAAGGGAAGCAAGGGTTTCAGCAATTAGCACTTTCCCGATCGCCAGCAGAGGTTGCTACGATTGTAATTAATCTGAATTTAATGATTTTTTGTAGTAATGAAAGCAGAAATTAGAATTGTCTCTCTGGCAGTTGCTTGGATTTTAGGAGCGGGGGCTAATTTAGCCTTGGCTTTACCTGTTGCTAACCAGCAAGGTGATTATCCTGGGCCTGTGAGACAGCGGGGAAACAGGCAGGTGAATTGGGTGGTTGTTGACTCGGATTCTCAAGGGTTAAATTGCCGCATGGCTCAGCGATTTCGATCTGTTTCTGTAGATGGCGTTGATGCGCCGGATGAGTTGTTTGCCAGGAATAAACACAATGTTTCGCAGTGGCCTGTGGTGACTACTTTTCGGCGGGGAGAACGCTTGGAGGCGGTGACGGGAAATAATGCTAATCAAATTATGATTGCTGATTCTCAGGGTAAACCTTGGTTGCCTGTTTTAACGGATAAGGGTAATTGTTTTGTGCGGGCTAACAGTCGTTTTATTAAGCCGATTCGGGAAAATCCTACTACTTTGAAACCTTTGGAATAGACATCTCCCATAATTATTGTGGAACAGGCATCCTGCCTGTTATTGGCTATCTTTTTAGGAGAGGTCTAATAGATAAACGAACCGCGAAGACGCAAAGGACGCTAAGGAAGAGAAGAGAGAGAGTTTACAACTGATGGAAGGAGTGTTAAATGATTGTTAATTCTGAAAATGTGCCGGACAGTACAGGCTCTAATTATCCTCAGCAATTCAAATCTGCGGTTGCCGGAAGGGTTAAAAAACGGTTGGGTGATGCTGCGGGTTTGCAGAATTTTGGGGTAAATTTAGTGAGGCTTGCCCCGGGAAGTTGTTCTGCTCTGAGACATTGGCATTCTCGTCAAGATGAGTTAGTTTATGTTCTGGAAGGTGAGGTTAGTCTGGTGACAAATTCGGGTGAAGAAGTTATAAAATCTGGTATGGTGGCTGGTTTTCCGGCTGGTGATGCTGATGGGCATCATTTGGTGAATCGATCGAATGCTGATGTTGTTTATCTGGAAGTTGGCGATCGCACTCCGGGAGATGATGTCCACTATCCTGATGACGATTTAATCGCGAAAGCTAGCGATAATGGTTGGATTTTTACGCATAAAAACGGCGAGATTTATGAGGGTTGAAAGTTTATGAGTCAAGTCAATCTTTGGAGTTCGGCGGAACACGCTTTGTGGTATCTGGCGAAGGCTGATGGCATTCCTCACCGCACTGAGGGTGAGGCGGTTTTGTTGGAGGAGGTGCCGCAAACTGTGAAGCGGATTCTCGATTTGGGTACGGGTGATGGACGGTTGTTGGGTTTGCTGAAGTGCGATCGCCCGAATGTTTCATCTGTGGCGATCGACTTTTCGCCGACTATGCTGGAAAAAGCCCGCATTCGCTTTGCTGATGACAAAACTGTCACGGTAATTGAGCACAATTTTGACGCACCTCTGCCGGATTTGGGCAAGTTTGATGCGATCGTTTCTAGTTTTGCGATTCACCATGTTGAGGACGATCGCAAACGTTCGCTTTACGCCGAGATTTTTGAGCTTTTGGAACCCGGAGGCATTTTTTGCAATTTGGAACACGTAGCGTCCGCAACTCCGGCTTTGCATGAGAAGTTTCGAGAGGCGCTGGGTATTAGCAAAGAGGGTGAAGATCCTTCTAATAAATTGCTGGATGTGGAAACGCAATTGCGCTGGTTTAGAGAAATTGGTTTTGACGATGTAGACTGTTATTGGAAGTGGCGGGAACTAGCTTTATTAGTTGGGGTTAAACCAGTTTAGAGTATTTCGTGAAATTCGCAGATCCGGGTGAGGACACGGCAGTGCCGTTTCCCTACTACAAATAAGGACACGGCAGTGCCGTTTCCCTAGAAATTAAATTAAGTCGGGGACTTTTGGTTTAATTCGGCGATCGTACCAGTTCATTAACGGGGTGGCGCTGATCCCGTGCACAATCACAGAAATCACGATCGTTGTAAAGGTAATCCAGGCAATCTTTTCGGCTGTTTCGCCTTTTAAACCTTTACCCAAAGCATAGGTAAGATAATAGATTGAACCGACGCCGCGAATGCCGAACCAACCGCACAACCATCTACTGGCGGGATGCAAAGGACTGCCTATCGTGCTGATCCAAGCTCCCACAGGCCGAATCAAAAAGATTAACAATCCAGCTACTAAGAGAGCGTAGCCTCCATGTGCGATCATAGGTTCTAGGCGCAGGAGCGAACCTAATAGTAAAATAGTTGCTACTTCCATTAACTTTTCAATGCGCTCGGTAAAGTGCAGTTGGGAAAGCGGTTTTTCTGGGTCGCGGTAACTCTGTTGCACTACAATTCCTGCTACAAAAACTGCGAGGAATCCGTAGCCGTTGACTACTTCTGTGAGGGAATAGGTGAGCAGAATTGTGCTCAGAGCGATGAAATCTTCCATTAATTCGTCGGCGGGCCTGTAGCGTTGCAATCTTAAATCGATCCAAGTGACGGCTTTTGCTACTAAAATGCCCATAACGATACCTGCGGCGATCGCCCAAATCAAGTCAACTACTACCCACTGCGAAAACCAGTTCGGCCAATTGTTATCTTTTAGCGCATAAATGCCGAAATAAACGAAGGGAAAAGCTAAAGCATCGTTCAAACCGCCTTCTGATGTTAACCCAAAGCGCAATTCGTCGCGATCGTCTATATCAGCTAACTGCACTTCTGAGGCTAAAACTGGGTCGGTGGGAGCGAGAATTGCTCCCAATAAAATCGCCGGGCCCCAATCTAATTTCACAAACCAATGACCGATCGCCGCCACAGCCAAAATCGAAATTGGCATTAAAAAACCGATCAGCCGCGCTGTGGAATTCCAGGCCCAAAGTTGCAGCGGGCGATTCATTTTTAAGCCGCAACTGAACAGAGAAACAATAACTACAAATTCTGTAATTTTTTCTAAAAATTGAGCTTCGGGGCGCAATTCAATCAGCTTGACGCCGTAGGGCCCCAATCCGATACCGACAATTAGATAAATTAAGGCATAAGATATCGGCAATCGGGAAATCCATCCCGAACCCAAGGTAACGGTCAGCAGGAGGATGCCAATAACAAGCAAGTTGAGAATGTAATTATCTACCATAACGCACTTTTAATCAAGTATAACAAGTGCGATTTTGACAGATAAAAGCTTCTGGCACATCCACCGCCAGCTAGAGTCTGCTATCCTCCGAAAGTCGCAGTTGTTAAGTAGAAGGAAGAAGGAAGAAGGAAGAAGGGAGAAGATATCCACAGCAAGCTGGAGAGCGATCTGTATTTTACATTTAATTAGGTGGACTTACTTATACAACTACCAACGGTCAACGGTCAACTGTCAACTGACTAATTAGGCGCGCCACTTTTTTCGGTAGCGATGATGTGCAAATCTACGTTTTTGAGCGATCGCACTAATTGCTGAGTCAACGAGCCCCGTAGCAGCAATTTCCAGCGAGATTGCTGACTTTCGCCAATCACAATTTGAGTAATGCGATACTCTTTAGCTACGTCGGAAATTGCTTTAGCTATATTCGGACTCTGCACCCGCAGAAATTGCCCGTTAAATTCTTGGCAAAGCTTCTGACAAGTTTCAACGTGCAAGCTTTCGTCTTTGGTTAAAAAGCGATCGGGGTTATCGACAAACAAAGCATAAAATGGGGCATTCATGTAGCTAGAAATTCTCCCGCCACGTCGCAGCAGTTGCAAAGAATTGGGATAAGTTGAAAGGCATACTAAAATTCGTTCGTGAATATTGCAAGATTGACCTTTTAAAGTTGCTGCATCGTCTTCAACACTGTCTGCTACCTCCCGCAATGCTAGTTCTCGCAATGCAATTAAATGACGGCGCTGAAAAAAGTTTTCTAAAGATTGTTGGATTTTTTCGGGAGCATAAATTTTGCCTTCTAATAACCTTTCTTCTAAAGTTTCCGGTGTGACATCAACAACGACTACTTCGTCAGCAGCTTCGAGAACGCGATCGGGCACTCGTTCTCGGACGGTAACTCCGGTAATTCGTGCTACTAAATCGTTGAGACTTTCTATGTGTTGAATGTTGAGGGTGGAAAAAACGTCAATGCCAGCATTCAGCATTTGTTCGACATCTTGATAACGCTTTTCTAGGAGAGAACCGGGAACGTTTGTATGAGCTAATTCGTCTACTAATGCTAGCTGAGGGTGGCGTGCTATGACAGCTTCTGTATCCATTTCTGTTAGAGTTTTTACCCCTCGCTGCATTGTTTTGCGGGGCACTATTTCCAGTCCTTCGCCTTTAGCGACTGTCTCTTTGCGCCCGTGAGTTTCTAACAGTCCGATCGCGACATCAATGCCTTGGGATTTGAGCGTGTGTCCTTCTTCCAGCATTCGGAAAGTTTTGCCGACACCGGGGGCCATCCCGATAAATATTTTGTGCTTTCCCCGGCGCCGGGTGCGATCGTAATCGCGATTTGGTTGGACGTAAACCGCGTCTGGATCGTTGCTGAGTTCGCTAGAGTGAATCATAGCAGTTGATAGTTGATAGTTGACAGTTGACAGTTGATAGTTGACAGTTGATAGTTGGCAGTTGATAATTGCTACAAATAACCAATAACCAATAACAACTGCCAACTGACTAATGAGTATTATAAACCATCAAGAGCCAAATTCAGTTTGAGGACGTTAACTCCGGGTTCGCCGAAAATACCGAGAAATCTGCCGTCTGTATTTTGGGATACTAGGATTTCTACTTTATTGCGATCGACCGATCGCACTTTTGCGATCCGTTCAATTTGCGATCGAGCAGCCTCTTCGCTAATATGCGGATCGAGACTAGATCCAGAAGTATATACCAAATCGGCGATCGGTTTAATACCCGCTTGGTTGAGACGGTCTATTTCAACTTGAACGCCCTGAAAACCATCTTTCTCATTTCCCCGCTTCAGCAAATCGGAGTTACTGGGAGCAAGGTTGCTAGCTCCTGAAACGCCTGTTCTCTGAGTTAAATTATCTGCCTTTGTAGGGTCATAATCTTTCGTCGCAAAGCTGCTATAATTTGTCGTGCTAGGGCGGCCTAAAAAGTATTTTTCCGACGTGAAAGACTGACCGATTAACGACGAGCCGACTACAACTCCTTGCTTAGTAATTAAGCTACCATTTGCTTGCGAATTGAAAGCAACTTGACCGATTACGAGCAGAATCAAGGGATAAATAATTGCCGTGATTCCCCACAAAACTAAAGTGACTCGGATGGCTCTAATTAATTCTCTCATAAATTACCTCATTTGACAGTTGACAGTCGTAGGGGCGGTGCCCCCGTGCCCGCCCTCAACAGTTGACAGTTGACAGTTGACAGCAGGAAGAGGGAAAAGCGACTTGCAGACAGGAACATAGAAACCGGGGTTTTGCAAAATATTTTGTTTTAGCCCGCAGATTCGGTAAAAAACCCGGTTTCTAAGAGTCGTAATATTTGACTAGAATCTTTCTGGCTGAAAAATCACGACGAACAAATAAGCTGCGAGTCCGACAATTACTAAACCCAAAAGACTTAAACCCCACGCAGCTTT
>CASBQF010000371.1 GCA_949127775.1 Oscillatoriales cyanobacterium PMM_0080 | reverse complement strand
GCACCGAGGAGCCTATTTAAGCTCTAAAGATAGCCCCGATAAACTGTGGGGTCGCATCGACAAAGATTTTGACCTATTCATTTCTGATGAATTTCATGTTTTTGCGGCTCCTCAGATTGCGAGCGTCATCAATACCCTGTTATTAATTCGTCATACAAACCGCCGGAAAAAGTTTGTATTTCTGTCAGCAACTCCAGACGAGGAATTAATTAAAAGACTAGAAACAGCAGGATTTCGCTGTCAAACTATTGACCCTTTAAAAGCAGGAAAATATCGGTTTCCCGATCGCCCTGCTGACATCGAACAGTTGAAATCCGACGGCTGGCGGCAGATATTGAGGGAAAGTACGCTGACTTTTATTTCCCTAGAACCGACTTCAAAATCTTCTGAAACTTGGCTGAAAGACAGTGCAAATCTGATCCTGACTCACTTTAAAAAAAATCCGGGGAGTAAAGGAGCTATTATTCTGAATTCAATTGCCGCTGTCAAGCGGCTGACACCATTTTTTCGCGAATTGTTCGAGCCTCACGGTTTAATTGTTGGCGAAAATACCGGGTTGTCGGGAAAAACGGAAAAAGAGCGATCGCTCTCGTCAGACTTAGTTCTCGGTACTAGCACAATTGATGTGGGGGTAGACTTCAAAATCAATTTGCTAATTTTTGAATCTGCTGATGCCGGCAACTTCATCCAAAGATTAGGAAGGTTAGGGCGACATGATGGCTGCAACGATCGCAATGGAGAGTTTATTCAGTTTCAAAATTTCACAGCCATAGCACTCATCCCTAATTTCTTAGTCGAACGCTTGTTTGCAGGCGATACTGCCACTTTAGAGTCTAGTGGAATTTACGATCGTCCTTTTTTCTATCAACAAATTCGCGAAAACTACCGCCAAATCAACAATTTTGAGGGATATTATTCGCGGTGGGGTGCGGTGCAGTCTGTTCAAATTTGTTGGGAATTAGGGCACAGGACAATTAAACAGCAGTACGCAGGAAGTCAGAAAGCTTTTCAGGAAGCTGCTCAAAAAGTATTTAAAACTAGCTTGGGGAAAGTGGCCGGTAATATTAAACAGTGGGGTAAAGAGTGGCAAGAGCGATCGGGAAATAAGACAGGAAATCCGATAGTTGAGGATGCTAGCAGTTTTCGAGGTTCTAGTCCCCTGCAATGCGGCATCTACGATTTAACCGATTCTCACGAGGCAGACAAATTCAAAACTTACGATTTACCAGGAATTTTGAGCAACTTGGAAATCGAAGCGATGACGGAATCTGCATTTATGCGAATGTTGAACGAGACATCGGAACGGATTGGGCAACCGATTGCCAAAGGTCGATTTAAGCACTGTCTTGCTTTTTTGAAGTTGCGTAGTTATCGGGAGGAAAGACTGAATTGGAAATTTACTTATTCTGAAAATTTAGAGCAAAATGCTTCTGCTTGGAAGGTTCAGGTTTTAACGGGAATTGAGGTTTTGCAACCTGAGAATTATTGGATCGGGGAAATCAACAAGCGTTTGAAAAAGCAAGCATTGGTTTGTTATGTGCTGCGCTATCCGGTGGCTGAAGTCCGATCGCGCCTGCGACTCCCGATGCACTTTCAGATTTATCCAATTTGCGATCGGTACAGTTTCCACGATACGACTGCACCTTATTCGATCGCCTTTGGCCAGTCGGCTTTGTTGGTAGACACGCTGGCCCACTGGCTCAAGAGCAAGGGGGATGAAATATGGATTTGCTAGTTTCAATAGATCTCTTGCACTCATTCGGTTTCAATCCCTTCAATTATCTGCGTTTATCTGTGTTTATCTGCCTTACATCTGCGGTTTCTTTATCAATCAAAGACTTATGCAATAGGTCTAATCCATGATAGGGATTTGAGTTCAATCAAAAATCTGCAACTTTTCTAATTACTGAGTGTGAAAGTATCACAAATCACAGCTTACATAAACTTCCTAGAGGCGAAAAATGGCTAAAAAACGTCAAAAACCAGACGAAGAGCACATACAACTCTCATTATTTGATATCCCAGTTAATTTGAACCCAGAGCGATCGGATGATACCGATGATGACTGGCTGCAAGATGAGGAATTAGGGTCAAACTTTGAAACGTCCGATCGCACAATCGAACCTCAAACTCGCGACTTACTAACCCTCAAACTCTTGCGAGAAGCCATTCAAAGCCAAAATCCGGGCGATCGCGTCATGGCAGATTTTGCCGAGTACGTACTGCCAAATCTGCTGCGAGTGGCCATTGGTGTGACAGCCAAAGGCGGCAAATTTTTCGACGAACTCGATCGGCAAAAAGGAAAAGAGAACGTTAGACGAGACAATGCAGGCGATCAGTCCCTAAATACTCACCTGTTAAATGGATTATTTCCCGCTAATTTAATTGAACAGCGGTTAGAAAAAATCGATACCACCGTACAGCGATGCGTGGGAGAACAAGAAAGGCGGCTAGTAATTGCTGGATTCATTCTCCACGACTTTGAAAAATTCCCAGATGTCCCAAAAGATTGTCGCAAGTTACCGTTAGAAGAACACCGTCAAATTATTGATGAAAAAGTGCGACAGTTAGGACTAGATAGCTTCATCAATCCCGACAAGCCAGATACTTATCGAGAATACATTGACGATTTGCTCTGCCTTGCTTACAACGCTCAGCGGCGTTGGGATACTAACTGGAATTTTTCCGAATTTGGGTTAAATCCAGTTTTGCGCGATCGCACACTCCGCAGTCTCTCAGACTTAACCTGTTTAGCAGATTCCCTAGCATCTATTATCAAACATCCCCAAGATGCTGAAAATATCAGAATAAACGAGTTAATCCACAGCCTCAGCGACGGGAAATTAAAATTCACCTATCACACCATCGCCGAAAACAGAGGCGTACTTACCAATGTCGTCAATAACGCTTTAATGGAAGTACATACGGCGCTAAATACCGACGATTGCACCTACTATGAACCATTGCTGTATCTGCCAACAGGTGTAATTTACCTAGCACGATCGGATGCTCCTGCTATTTCAATTGCAGACTT
>CASBQF010000370.1 GCA_949127775.1 Oscillatoriales cyanobacterium PMM_0080 | reverse complement strand
TCAGGCGGGCAATGACTCACGCCTTGCGGTTGCCAAAAGAAAAGCAGCAAGTAACATTGGTGCACAAAGGCAACATCATGAAATACACCGAAGGAGCTTTCCGAGATTGGGGTTACGAACTAGCAACAACCGAATTTCGCGATCAATGCGTGACAGAAAGAGAATCTTGGATTCTCGGCAACAAAGAAAAGAATGCCGAGATTAGCTTAGAAGACAATGCCCGCCAAATAGATCCGGGCTACGATGCTTTGACGCCAGAAAAACAAGCCAAAATTCGTCAAGAAGTCGCCGATGTTCTCTTTGCAATTTGGGACAGTCACGGCGGTGGCAAGTGGAAAGAGAAAATCATGGTCAACGACAGAATTGCTGACAGTATTTTCCAACAAATTCAAACGAGGCCAGGTGAATATTCGATTTTGGCGACAATGAATTTGAACGGCGATTATTTGTCCGATGCAGCAGCCGCAATTGTCGGCGGATTGGGCATGGGCCCCGGCGCTAATATTGGCGATGAATGTGCTGTTTTTGAGGCGACTCACGGCACTGCACCGAAACACGCTGGTTTGGATAAAGTCAATCCTGGTTCCCTAATTTTATCTGGGGTGATGATGTTGGAATATATGGGATGGCAGGAAGCGGCAGACTTGATTAAGAAGGGTTTGGGTGCAGCAATTTCTAATAGTGAAGTTACCTACGATTTAGCTCGTTTGATGGAGCCACCAGTGCCAGAATTGAAGTGTTCGGAGTTTGCGGAAGCGATTATTAAGCATTTCGCAGATTAAGTTTTAGGGATTCTTGTGAACGGGCTAGAAGCCCGTTCCACAAAGAGTTAATTAGCTTTTAGGGATTCTTGTGAACGGGCTAGAAGCCCGTTCCACAAAGAGTTAATTTGATTGTGGAGTAGGCTTCGACATTGCCCGCTGTTTCTAAATCTTCATCTATTGTGTTAAAATTAGCTGATAATAATAGAAGAATGCCGATCGCCTGCAATGGACATTATTGAAATTCTCAAAGACGATTATCAAAGATTTCCCCAAAATCAGACGTACAGCATTTATGCAAAAGATGTTTATTTTGAAGATCCGGTGAATCGATTTACAGGAGTCGATCGCTACCGCAAAATGATCGGGTTTATGGGGACTTTTTTTCAGGATATCAATCTAGACTTGCACGGAATTTTGCGATCGGGAGATAGCATAGACACCCAATGGACGCTGAGTTGGACTGCACCACTACCTTGGAGGCCGAAAATGGCGATCGCAGGTAGGAGCGAAATGAAAGTCAACAGCGACGGTTTAATCGCTTCCCACATTGATTACTGGAACTGTTCGCGGTTGGATGTGCTCAAACAAGTGGTATTTTCAGTCAAGACTAATGTTTGAAAGTTATTTTTAATTACAGTAAATGGAACCTCTATCCAATAGCTGGGCCGATATTCAGCCTGATATCATATATCAAGCAACTAATGGGTTGCTAGTATCTTTTAATCAATCTCAAATACAACTCGGAATCAAGTATGACCAAAACAACAAACATTTAAAAGCGATTGAAAAAGGAATTGTTGCCCCTCGCGGTAATATTGGTCTTGTTCCTTCAGAAGTAGAAGACTACGAGCTAAAATCCAAAGTGCTAGGCAAAGGAGGCGATCGCCGCTTTCACGGAAAAATCCTAGATGGAGTCCTACACTTCCCTGGTTTTTTCACTGAACATTAATCATCCACAAGCTATGACGATAATTGAGTTAAAAAATCATCCTGTTTGGCAAGATTTAACAGAAGTATTAGAAAATCTAGATGCCAACTCTCTGGTAGCAGAGCATCTGGAATTATGCGATTATAAACTCTGCGGTTACTGGGATGAACAAGATGAATTTTATGAAGAAATTATCTTACCCCGTTCCCTGTCTGCCGATTTAGTCAGCAGTTCGATTGGTGTTACAGGCAGAAAACGTTGGATTAAACTAAAATTTGTTCTCCAAGCTGAGCGGGTGAATTCTCAAGATTCGTCGCATCCTAATATTAGACAAAATCTTGGCGAATTGACCATCACTTATGATGAAAATCTGCAATTTGTTGATGAGAATTGGCAGATAAATATCGACTCTCCTTTGATGGGAAACAAAAGTAGTTGAGTTTAAAGATTCATTCCGACAGTTGGGAAACTGCGATATTGACATTACACCAATTTAGTGCATCACCCGAAATACGCTGTGTCCGGTGGCTGCTTGTCGCCCAAATTGATTCCCCGGCTAAATTAATCTTCGTTACACAACGTTACAATATAGGAGTAAACAAGATTCAGGCGAGCTAAACAATCAATGCGCTTAATATTAATGACCGGAAAAGGCGGCGTTGGCAAAACCTCCGTAGCCGCCGCGACAGGGCTGCGATGCGCCGAATTGGGATACAAAACCCTAGTGCTGAGCACAGATCCCGCCCACTCTCTAGCCGACAGCTTCGACATGGAACTCGGACACGATTCGCGGCTGGTGAAACCGAATTTGTGGGCAGCAGAATTGGACGCTCTCAGGGAATTAGAAGGCAACTGGGGAGCAGTCAAACGCTACATTACTCAAGTTTTGAAAGCCCAAGGACTTGAGGGCGTTCAAGCTGAAGAATTAGCCATTTTGCCGGGAATGGATGAAATCTTCGGTTTAGTGCGAATGAAGCGCCATTACGACGACGGCGAATTCGATGTTTTAATTATCGATTCTGCTCCGACAGGTACAGCATTGCGACTGCTAAGTTTGCCGGAAGTTGGCGGCTGGTACATGAGAAAATTTTACAAGCCTCTGCAAGGCTTATCTGTTGCCCTCAGACCTTTAGTTGAACCGTTTTTCCGACCACTTGCGGGGTTTTCTTTGCCAGACAAAGAGGTGATGGATGCACCTTATGAATTTTATGAGCAAATTGAAGCTTTGGAAAAGATTTTAACTAACAATACTGTGACTTCGGTGAGGCTAATTACTAATCCTGAAAAAATGGTAATTAAAGAGTCTTTGCGCGCTCATGCTTATTTGAGTTTGTACAATGTGGCCACAGATTTAATCGTAGCTAATCGGATTATTCCCGATGAAGTAACCGATCCATTTTTCAAGCGTTGGAAAGAGAATCAGCAGCAGTATAAGCAGGAGATTCATGAGAATTTTCGGCCGTTGCCCGTGAAAGAAGTGCCGCTTTATTCCGAGGAAATGTGCGGCTTGCCTGCTTTGGAGCGTTTGAAAGAAACACTTTACAAAGATGAAGATCCCAGCAAGGTTTATTACACAGAAAATACGATTAGAATTGTTCAGGACAATAATCAATATGTTCTAGAACTGTATTTGCCGGGAATTGCGAAGGATCAGATTCAGTTGACCAAAACTGGAGATGAGTTGAATGTTCGGATTGGGAATCACCGCCGGAATATGGTTTTGCCACAAGCTTTAGCGGCGCTGCAACCTTCGGGGGCGAAGATGGAGGATGATTATTTGAAAATCAAGTTTGCTTGATGCTAAGAAAGAGGAAACGGCAATGCCGTTTCCCTACAAAGAGTAGATATAACTGAAGGTGAAAAGTTTTTCGATATCAACGATGTCGTTATAGAGAAAATAAAAGTGTCTGAACGTAATCATTCTTGAACAATCCGCTTCAAATCTCGTCGTCGATGAATCACCCGCACAATTATCAGCAACCCTGCCAGAGATCGATACAAAATAATAAAACTTCCAACCGTCACACTTCGCAAACCGGGCGCAATATCCTCGCGCGATCGTCCCAATCCTAGAAACTGCTGAAGCTGAAGAAATTTTTGCTGCAACTCATCTAGGCATCGATCGGCAAGCTCAACACCAAAAGGCTCTAGTCCCAACCAAATATCCTCTAAATCCTGCTTTGCAGGTTCTGTAATCCGCAGAATTCGGCTCATCCCTCAATTCCACGCTGCGATCGTCCGCTTTGCTTAATTCCATCAAACAAGTCTTGCAAACCATCGGCATCATAATCAACATACTGTTCATCTTCCAGCGCCCGCATCCCGATCGCCGTTGCTTGTCGCAACTCCTCAACCGTCCAACTGGCATCTTCAGATAAAAGCCGCACCTGATTCGGATCGCTCACTAACTTCAATAACGCCTCAAACTGAGCGATCGGAATCTGGATCGCGATCGGTGTTCCAGTATCATCCAAAACATAGTGCTGATGGATTTCTAACATCTTTCGCTCCGATGAGTACCTCTCAAGCATAGCAATTTCAATTCCAAGAGAATCATTTTTAGAGCAAGAGGTAATGAGCCCAGACGTGAGCGATCGATGCTGCATCAAACTGCTCGAAACATCAACACCGAAACTATAACGCTGATATTAATCATCACTCCTGGACAAAAACTGATTTCCGCTACGCTCAAGTCACTGATAATGAATATTGGAGCATTCATTTTTGAGATTCCCGATCGAGTAACGCGCACAGAGAGAACACGCAGAATGCCTAGAGTAGCAATCATTCAGCCCGATCAATCCTATACATTCGCCGACTACTTTAAGCTCAACTTCGCCCCGCAAGACATCCTTGCGTATTTTGGCGTCACCCTACAACGTCGCTCCCTACAATTGCCCCAGTACCCAGGCACCCTCGATCGCCTCATCGACCTCAAAGCCCGCATCGAAGAAAGCCTCCCCCGCCTCAGTCTCACCAGCGAAATGGCACGTCGAGAATTCCTCATCGCCCCAGTCCTCACCGACTTGTTGCACTACACCCAAGCCACCCTCAACGTTGAATACCCTGTAGCCGTCAATCGATTTTAGATTTTAGATTTTAGATTTTAGATTGACCCCACGGATAAATGCGGGGGCTTGTACGATTTTAGAT
>CASBQF010000369.1 GCA_949127775.1 Oscillatoriales cyanobacterium PMM_0080 | reverse complement strand
CCATTTTTTACGCATTTTCTGAAACTTAGGGCTGAACTTAAACATTGAAAAAATAGTCCAGCATATAGCCAGTAAGGGTTTCTGAGGCTCGACTATATCTAAAACTGTCCGAAGTATTGACATAATAGAGATAGATTTTTGTGTTTGTAAGGCAATGATCTATATATGTATTGCCTTACAGATTTTTTTTGCTCACTTTTTCAGTGCCATTGGACTTCAGTCCTCATAAAAGCCAGGTTGGTAGTGAGGACTTCAGTCCAATGGCACTGAAATTTGGTAAATCACGGAGGCCAGCCCTGTCTGGCGTGTCTGCTGAGTCTGAATAAAAGTCTTTCAAACACCTAAAAGGTCGTAGTTTGTAGGGTGCTATAAGAGCGCACCGGCTCATCTTGTAACGTGCGCAATGTCTACCGAAAAAGTCAACCAGTACGTATTTCGATGGGTATCAAAGTCAACCGGTGCTTACGGCCAACCTTACAGATTACCAAATTTCAGGCATTTTTGGCACTCAAAACCAATCTCAGCAAACACGCCAGACAGGGCCCGTCGCGGAGGCCCAAACCATTGGAAACTCATTGTATACCAGCCAATAATTCAGACTTTTTCAGTGCCATTGGACTTCAGTCCTCATAAAAGCCAGAGGACTGAAGTCCTGACTACGAACCTATTTGAGCAGTTTTTTGGGTGAACAAATAATATAATTCCCCGAGAGTTGCGGAACCTATTGAAAATTGAGCCATCAATACTATAAAATAATCAAAAATGAACGATGAAAAAATGACCGATCGCCCAAGAGTAGATTATGAAACCGCATGGGACAGTTACGCCCAAGAGTGGCAACAAACTAATTCCGAACTTGCCCATATTGGCGACGAATGGATAGGTAAAGCGGCTGGTGCGGCCAACTCCTTAGCGGAATACGAAGCGCTGATCGAACAGCAATTTATTGCACCGCACATCAAAAAAGAACATACTGTTTTAGAAATTGGGATAGGTGGCGGAAAAACGGGTTCGCTGTTGCTACAATATTCCGATCGACTAATTTGCGCCGATATTTCCAGTCAAATGCTGCAAGCCGCCCGATCGCGCTTAGGAGACGATCGCGTTACTTATGTCAAACTCGACGGTTTAACATTAGACGGCATCGCCCCAGCTTCAGCGGATGTCTGCTTTTGCTACGATACAATGGTACACGTAGAGCCGGTAGACATATACAACTATCTAACTCGCATTCCCAAACTACTGCGGGGCGATCGTATTTGCGTCTTCCACCACGGCAATATTCTCAGCGAATTAGGGTGGCAAAAATTCGCCGGCGAGTGGGACAAAAACTTGCTGGGGTGCAGAGATGGCACTGCATTCTCAATTATGACCGATACAATTATGGAAAAATTTCTCAATCATTTAAACTATGAAATCATCCTGAAAAACACATCCTCAGTACCGCGAGATTGCGTCTGGATCTGCAAAGCACCCTTAGTGTAAATTGCAGGCTAAAAACATTTAGAAATAGGGTTAGCCTCCAAGTCTAGATCCCCCTAAATCCCCCTTAAGAAGGGGGACTTTGATACTCTTTCCCCCTTCACAAAGGGGACTCAGATGCTCTTGTCTTCCCCTTCACAAGGGAAACTTTGACGCTCTTGTCCCCCCCTTATTAAGGGGGTTAGGGGGGATCGAAAGACTAATCTACAATGCTTTGAAAATATGCGCGCTCTTAAAATCAGAGCCTTGCAGCTAAAGCAAAATATTTCCTTCTTCCCTCTTCCTTCTTCCCTCTTCCTTCTTTCTTCTTCCTTCCACAATGAAAGCATTATTTCTTCACCCAAACTTCCCCGCCCAGTATCGCCACATTATCACCGCTTTAGGCGCAAATCCCAAAAATCAAATTGTTTTCGGCACTAAAAACGAGCGTCCCGAATGGGAAATTCCCGGAGTTCGCAAAGCAGCATTTACGCCTAGCCGCGAACCCAACCCGCAAACTCACCAATACGTCCGCCCTTTAGAAAGTGCAGTCATCTACGGACAAGCCGTATTTAGAATGGCTGAACAACTCAAAGCAGACGGTTTTGTACCCGATGTAATCTGCGGACATTCAGGTTGGGGGCCGACACTATTTGTCAAAGAAGCTTTTCCAAATACGCCACTTTTGTGTTATTTCGAGTGGTTTTATCACTCGATCGGTTCCGACGCAGATTTCGATCCAGCGGAACCTTTAACAGTTGACGATATGGCTAGAATTAGAGTCAAAAATGCGCCGATTCTGATCGATTTATACTCTTGCGATTGGGGTTTGTCGCCGACGTATTGGCAGCGATCGCAATTTCCGCCAGAATTACAACAAAAATTGTCCGTACTTCACGATGGCGTAGATACAGATTACTTCAAACCCGATCCGGGTGCCAAACTAATTTTGCCCAATCTGGACTTGTCCGGCGTGGATGAAATTGTCACCTACGTATCGCGGGGAATGGAACCTTATCGAGGCTTTCCAGAGTTCATAGAGTCGATCGCCTACGTGCAAGAACGTCGCCCCAACTGTCATGTTGTAGTTGTTGGTTCAGACAGAGTTTGTTATGGTCGTTCTTTACCAAATGGCGAGTCTTACAAAGACCATATGCTCAAAAAAGTGCCGCTAGATATGTCGCGAGTACACTTTGTCGGGCCGCTACCTTACGGACTGTATTTAAAAGTAATTCAAGCATCCGATGTACACGTTTATTTGACCAGACCATTCGTGCTATCTTGGTCGATGATTGAATCTCTATCGGCAGGATGTTTAGTAATCGGTTCCGATACAGGGCCGGTCAGAGAAGTGATCCGCGATGGAGAAAACGGTTTAATCGTCGATTACTTCTCGCCGAAACAAGTAGCCGATCGCATTGATGAAGTTTTAGACCATCCTACCCGCATGGCAGAAATTCGCGTCAAAGCCCGTCAAACCGCCCTAGAACGCTACAGTTTAGCCAAAATGTTGCCGCAGCACCTACAACTGATTGAACAGGTCGCAAATCGCTCGATGCCGCCTACAGTTGGTATGCAGCCAGAACGGGAATTAGCCGCATCTTTTGGAGTGAGAATTTAGTATTACCCGAAATCAGGAGACGGCATTGCCATGTCCTCCAAATCAGGAGACGGCATTGCCGTGTCCCTACCTGATTATTTGCTATTACATAATCTTAGGCACTTTAAAAAACTCCCCATCGCGATCGGGAGCTCCCTCCAAAATATTGTCTCTGTTAGCAAAAGGTTGCAAATCGTCCGATCGCATTACATTACTAACATCGATCGCCCGAGTTGTCGGCTGAACCTTACTTGTATCCAGTTCGCTCAACTGCTCAAAATAATCCAAAATACCGTTAAGTTGACCCGTAAACTGCTCTTCTTCTTCAGGAGTTAATTCTAATCTCGCTAAACTTGCTACTTTCCGAACTTCTTCTTTGTCAATCATAAAAAATGGGAATTGGTTGGTTGTTAATTGTTATTGGTTATTTGTTACTTGTGACTTGTTACTTGTTGGTTATAATAACCAATAACTAATAACTAATAACAACTAACGAATAACCAATAACCAGGACAGCATATTGTTACAAAAAACTGACCTTAGAAATACACATCAATCTGCGATCGGCCACTCGTCTTCAGCCAATTTTGCACCTCAATGTAATTGTTCGGGGCCAAGCGAATAGCCTCCTTCCAATAATCCGCAGCTTTATCAAAGAGCTCTTCCGCCCCTTCCGCATTCCCAGATTCCTTTTCCTTTTCCCCTTGATAGTGGTAAATCACAGCAATATTATTCAGGGCTTGCGGCATTCTGGGATTAAGTTCCAGGGCTTCGCCGTAATACTCCAAAGCTCTATCGTGTTCGCCATTGCTAGTATGGATCAGCGCCATATTGTACAATACATAACTGCGATCGTAAGGATCTTCCTCCAGCTTCAGCGCTTCCTCATAATTGTCCAGCGCTTCAGCATATTCGCCATCAGCTTGAGCCGACATACCATCCCGGTAATAAGCAAAAGCTTCCTTCGCCTGCTTTTTCGCTGGCATAATCTTCAGGATAATATCAGCCATTACCGTGAAACTTTTGTCAATAAAGTTATCGTTGCGTTGAGTTCTAGGCATAATGCAATTTTTGGGGTTAATAGCTAATCAGAACGATTAGCCTGTAAAGTTTTCCTATTAAGAGTTTTGCAACTGTTTTAGTTAGGAGTTGTGTTAAGGGCGATCGCAAAGTCTAGTGTATTGCAACTGCGAACTTAAAACACTCGATTTAACTCTCGCGCCAGCCCTATCTATTTTATAGAACTCTTGCAAGACTTGCAAAAAAACCAGATTTGTTTAATCTATTTCTCGCACTCTCCACAAAATTTACAAAAATTCAGTGCAAAAGCGGAATTTTTTCTGTAGGATGTGCGATCGCGCTACCAGACTAACTGTACCCACAATCCCCCGCCGTTGCCCCTGAGCTCGCAGAAGCAAATAGTCGATCGAGGAAAAATGCAACCACAAAGTTTTATTAAGCTATCCGAGTTCAGCAAATACTTGAAAGTTATTCGGTAAAACACTAGCAAAATATTGGTCAAAAGTCAAGGAAAAAATCAAAAAGAAATTAAATAGCAGACTATCAAAACGGGATCGAATTCCTGCAATATATAATAAAAACAACGGGTAATGTTCACAGAGAGAAACCTATGGCTCCGAATCCCACCATTATGCAAGCTGTCGAACAACTTGGCTACCGCGTTACGGTTGGAGACGTGGCGGCAAAAGCCGGATTAGATGTCAATTTTGCCCAACGAGAACTATTAATCCTCGCCTCCGAAGCAGGCGGCAACCTGCAAGTAGCAGAATCCGGCGACATTGCTTATTTATTTCCCAAAAATTTTCGAGACGTTTTACGCAACAAATTCTTACAATTACAGTTGCAGGAATGGTGGCAAAAAATCTGGCGAGTTCTATTTTACCTGATTCGCATATCTTTTGGCGTAGTGCTGGTAGCTTCCATCCTCTTAATTTTTGTTGCGATCACTATTTTACTATCTAGCAGCAGCAGCGACAATAACGGAGGCGGAGGAGGCGACAGGGGCGGCGGCGGAGGAGGCTTTTGGTTTTTTCCCACTAACGACTTAATCTGGCTATTTTACTGGAATCACGAACCTTATTACCAGCAGCGGGCGCGATCGAGCGGCCAAAAACCCGAGATGAGTTTTCTGGAAGCAGTTTTCTCGTTTTTATTCGGAGATGGCAATCCCAACTACAATTTAGAAGAGCGCAAGTGGAGCAGTATTGCCGCAGCTATTCGTAATAACCGAGGTGCGATCGCCGCTGAACAAATTGCCCCATATCTCGACAACCTGGGACAGGGATACACCCGAGAATACGAAGAGTATATGTTACCAGCCCTCGCCCGCTTTGACGGGCGTCCCGAAGTCAGTCCCGAAGGGCAAATCGTCTATCACTTTCCGCAATTGCAAACCACCGCCATCGAAAGAAATTCCGAACCAGTGGGAGCTTACTTGCGAGAAATGGTATGGCGTTTCAGCCACGCCAATTCAGGACAAATGACACTCGCGGCAGGTTTGGGAGCAGTAAACCTAGTTGGTGCATTAATTTTAGGAAATTTATTAACTAAAAGTGCGATCGCAGGTACATTTATTGGCTTCGTCAGCGCTATTTATCCACTGCTCCTCATCTACGGCATCGGATTCCTCTCAATTCCCCTAATTCGCTACTTCTGGATTCAGTGGAAAAATAGCAAGATAGAATCCCGCAATCTAGAGCGACAGCAGCGAGCCCTGTTATTAAACAAACCCGATGCTAACTTGCAGCAAAAATTAGCCTACGCCCAGGAATTTGCAGCAGAAAACGTTCTAGATGGAGAAGACTTAGCTTATACCACAGAAACAGAATTAACCCAACAAGAACTAGAACAGTCAGCGAAAATAGATGCCGAATGGCAAAAGCGGATTGGGCGATCGGACAACTAATAATACTAATCACAAAAACAGGTATTTGTGGTTAGGTTGAGTGGAACTGGCATCTGGCACTATTTTCAATAACAGGCAATTTAATGTGAAGTTGCACATATCTCGATCCCCCTAAATCCCCCGAAAGCAAGGGGGACTTTGAGCGGAATCTTGTCCCCCCCTCCCACCAGGGGGGCTAGGGGGGATCAGATTTTATGCAGCCTCATAAAAAATTGGTATAACAGGCAAGATGCAGTGCCACAATAAAATATCTTTATTGTGGAACGGGCTTCTAGCCCGTTGCTCAAAGTGGTGCAAAAATTCAATCTTTAGGAACCGGAGACTCTTTCGTATTCCTAGTTTTTTTTAACAATCTTAGCGCGTTTAAAAATCAAACAATTTTGGTCGTACTTCGAGTCATGACGCAGAGCCACAAGTTCCCACCCCTCATCCCCCAACTGATTGACATATAGATGTAGCGAGCCTTGTTTCCAATCTCGAAGTTCCTCACCATTTACATATAAACTAATCAGCTTATTTCCAAAAGGATACATATTCGCATCCACAAATAAATAATCCCACTTTTTCATAGCAATCCTTAATTTAGTTAGTCATTAGTCATTAGTTATTAGTCATTAGTAATGGGGAATTATTCTTCCCTCTTCCCTCAAACTTCTTCCGTTACCGAATCCGTTGCCAGAAAGAATTGGTTGAAAGCCTCTCCCTTGTAGGGAGAAATTAAAAGAAGACTATTTATTACTCCAATCCTCTTCCTTCCAGGTAGAGGTCGCCCTCATCTGTCAACTGTCAACTGTCAACTGAATGAAATCCGTTGCCGAACTTCCTTCTTCCCAGCAGCTAAGCTGTTCTACATTTAAATTATGTGTCAAAAATCAATAAAACTCTTGTGGGACGTTGCTCAGAGCATCGTCCCGAATTTCCAATTTAAATGCGCAACAGCTTACTGAACAGCAATTCTAGCCAAAGCAGTACCTCGATAATAATGCAATAAAATCTGTTGGTAGCCGTATCCCTGCCGTGCCAAATTATACGCTCCCCACTGACTCATACCTACAGCATGACCAAAACCTTTGCCAGCAACTTGAAAACCCGTAGGAGCTTGGCTGCTGTTTCTCGGGTTCCCACCGCCTGCGTACCGAGGAATCACCGTAAAGCGCGTACTCCTCAAATTTAAAACCCGACGCATATCCGCGCCACTCATCACCCTAGAACCGCCATCTCCAACTACTTTCATTGACAAAACGCTGCCGTAAGCAGTAGCGCGTTCTGGCTTCATCGAGATCACATTCCCCACGCCAGAAATCTTGCTACTGACTTGAGCCCGGGAAAAATTTTCTTTCCATTGGTAAACCGGCGCGCCTTGATCGAAGTCAGGAACAGCCCGCAAATAAGGCAAGGGTTCCGTCCAAACATCCTCGACATTTTCAGTATGTCCGCCAGACGCTGAGTGGAAAACAGCTAAAATAATCTGACCGTTGTAAGTCAGAACTTGACCAGCCGTGGCATCAACTGCCGCATAAGTGCCACTCGATTCTGTTTGCAGTCCTTTGTAAACCTGCGAAGACTGAGTGTCATCCACATCGTAAAGGTCGGTTTCGCTTTTGAGGCGCTTGTGGAGAGCGTAGGAACGAGCGGCGACTGCTTGGGCTTTCAAAGCCTCTTGAGGCCAATTGCCACTCATTTCGGCGCCGAGAACGCTGTAGAGATACTGTTCGATATTGACGTAGTTGACGGCGGTCAAGGCTCCTTTTTCGGGAACTAGAAGCGTGCGTCCCCGATACCATCGATCGCCAATCCAAACATAACCGTTCCCCGTCGGCTCGATCCAAATTTGATTCGCAGCCCAGCGGCCAATTGCCACAGTTCCCGATCGAAATTGAGCCGACTGAGAACTATTTGCGGGCAGTTCGCCCAAATTGCGCCCGCTGCTGTCGCGGATGGCTGCCTTAGTAGAACTGCCGACTTTGATCTGACTCGTCCCGTCTTGTACCGCCACTCGCAAAATCAGCGCCGCCTGTGCTGGAGCTACCATCACCAGCCAAAACAACAGCCCTATCCAAAAGTAGCGTTTTTTTAATCTCGAAAGAACGGAAGCAAACAATAGTCCTGACTGCATCTGATAATTTTCCTCCTGTAGTGTACAAATTTTAAAATTTTAGATGGTTCGGCAAGGGAAAAAGGAAGCGAAAGGGCAGAAAGAAGAGGTTAGAATTGGTTTGGGCACCGACAGCGCTGATCAAAAATGATTTTAGCTTTGTAGATGCTCCCAGGGACGGCGATTTATCCTGATTCCTGCCTGTGACTATTTCCCAGAAAGCCGATCGGGCATACTGTGGATATATTTAACATATTTTTAAAACTTTAATTGAGGTGATTTAACTCTTGCAGATTACATTTCTCGGAACTAGCTCAGGCGTACCCACGCGATCGCGCAACGTTTCCAGCATCGCCCTCCGCTTGCCCCAGCGAGCCGAACTCTGGCTATTTGACTGCGGCGAAGGAACCCAGCACCAATTCCTCCGTAGCGAGCTAAAAGTCAGCCAACTGAGCCGCATTTTCATCACTCACCTGCACGGCGACCACATTTTCGGGTTAATGGGTTTGCTGGCTAGCTGCGGTTTGGCAGGGAATGTCAAGCGCATCGATCTTTATGGGCCTCCGGGACTTGAAGAATATTTGCAAGCTGGTGTTCGCTATTCTCAAACTCATTTTTCTTACCCAGTGAAGGTGCACAAAAGTCACGAGGGAGTTGTCTATGAAGATGACGAATATATTGTTAGTTGCGCTCCTTTGAAACACCGAGTTACTGCTTTTGGTTATCGAGTTACCGAAAAAGACCGTCCGGGACATTTTGATGTTGAAAAAGCGAAGGCTGTGGGCATTCCATCGGGGCCAGTTTATGGCCAATTAAAACAAGGAAAGACAGTCAAGTTATCGGATGGGCGGGAGTTTAAAGGTACTGATTTTTGTGGCCCGGATCAAGTTGGCCGCAAGTTTGTGTATTGTACTGACACGGTTTTTTGTGACAGCGCGGTGGCATTGGCGAAGGATGCGGATTTGTTGGTGCATGAAGCGACTTTTGCCCATCAAGATGCTCAAATGGCCTTCGATCGCCTGCATTCAACCTCGACAATGGCGGCTCAAGTTGCTTTGATGGCTGGGGCGAAACAGTTGATTATGACGCATTTTAGCCCGCGCTATGCTCCGGGAAATGCGATCGTCCTAGACGACTTGCTTCAGGAAGCCCAGGCAATTTTTCCGAATACGAAAATGGCCTATGACTTTTTGACTTACGAAGTGCCCAGACCTATTGAAGAGTAGTGTTAATCTGAGATATTGCACCATTTTATATCAATTCCGGTTACACCGGAATGATAAGCGAGGAGACGGCAGTGCCGTGTCCCTACAATATTATTTTGGGTAGGGACACGGCACTGCCGTCTCCTCGTTTTGGCTTGTTACCAGGAAGAGCCTGGTAACGCAGATCCGGAGGAAGAGCCCCCAATTTTTTAATGCTCTTCGAGGCAGAGCCACTGGACATCGGTTCCCAACCGATTCAAATCCAGAATCGGTCGATCGCCCCCAAAGACGCCTTCGACTGCTTAGCAGAACCAATGGTTGCTACAATCGGGAAAGGTAAACTCTGTGGCTGACACTACAGCCCCTAAAGCTGCAAGCTACTAGCTAAATTATTAAAAATCTGCCTCTCCTGCCATGTTTAAAAATCTGCTAGGCGACCCCAACGCGCGCAAACTGAGAAAATTTCAGCCTTGGGTAGCTGATATCACTATTTTGGAAGAAGAAATCCACGCCCTCTCAGACGACGGCCTCAAAGCTAAAACGGCCGAGTTTCAAGAACGTTTGGCAAAAGCTAAATCTCTGAATGAAGAGAAAGAAATCCTAGACGAACTTTTGCCAGAAGCTTTTGCAGTCGTGCGGGAAGCCGGACAACGAGTTTTGGGAATGCGTCACTTTGATGTCCAACTCCTCGGTGGGATTATCCTGCACAAAGGTCAAATTGCCGAAATGAAAACGGGCGAGGGCAAAACACTCGTAGCTACACTGCCGGCTTACCTCAACGCCCTCAACGGTAAAGGCGTACACATCATCACCGTCAACGATTATCTCGCCAGACGGGATGCGGAATGGATGGGACAGGTGCACCGCTTCCTGGGATTGACTGTGGGACTGATTCAGCAGGGCATGGATCAGGCGGAACGAAAGAAAAATTATAACTGCGACATTACCTACGCCACAAACAGCGAAGTCGGCTTTGACTATTTGCGCGACAACATGGCGACTGTGATGGAAGATGTTGTGCAGCGTCCTTTCAATTTTTGCGTGATTGACGAGGTTGACTCGGTGCTGATTGATGAAGCCCGCACACCTCTAATTATTTCCGGCCAGGTGGAAAACCCTAGTGAGAAGTACATCCGCGCTGCTCAAGTGGCGGCTTCCTTGAGAAAGGAAAATGACGAACATTATGAAGTTGACGAAAAAGCTCGGAATGTGCTATTGACCGATGAAGGGTTTGGCGAAGCTGAGAATTTGTTGGGAGTCACGGATTTGTACGATCCGGCTGATCCTTGGGCGCACTACATTTTTAATGCGATTAAGGCGAAGGAATTGTTTATTAAGGATATAAACTACATCGTCAATCTCGATCGCGAAGTGGTGATTGTCGATGAGTTTACGGGGCGGGTAATGCCGGGAAGGCGCTGGAGCGACGGTTTGCACCAAGCCATCGAAGCGAAGGAACACGCGGAAATTCAGCCGGAAACTCAGACGCTGGCGACGATTACTTATCAGAATTTCTTTTTGCTGTATCCGAAGCTGTCGGGGATGACAGGGACGGCAAAGACTGAGGAGACGGAATTTCAGAAGATTTACAGTCTGGAAGTGACGCTGATTCCGACAAACCGGATTCCCAGCCGTGGTGATTTGTCGGATATGGTTTACAAGGAAGAGGAAGGTAAGTGGAAGGCGATCGCCCAAGAATGCGCCGAAATGCACGAAATCGGTAGACCGGTGCTGGTGGGCACGACGAGCGTCGAAAAATCTGAGTTGCTGTCACGGCTGCTACAAGAACTCAAGATTCCTCACAATTTGCTGAATGCTAAACCGGAAAATGTGGAGCGGGAATCGGAAATTATCGCTCAAGCTGGACGCAAAGGTGCTGTGACGATCGCCACGAACATGGCGGGACGTGGTACAGACATCATTCTGGGCGGTAATTCTGAGTACATGGGCCGCCTGAAGTTGCGCGAGTATTTGATGCCCAGGATCGTGCGCCCCGAGAATGAAGACGGGTTTGCGCTGGTGCAAGCGCCCGGTATGGGCGATCGCCCCGCAGCACAAGGCTTTGCTCCGACTGGGAAAAAGGTCAAGTCTTGGAAAGCTTCGGCCCAGATTTTCCCCACGCAGCTATCGAAAGATGCTGAGCAACTGCTGAAAACGTCGGTGGAATTGGCGGCGAAGGAGTACGGGGAGCGATCGCTCACGGAATTGCAAGCCGATGACGTAGTGGCTGTAGCCTCGGAAAAAGCGCCGACAAAAGACGTGGTAATTCAAAAATTGCGGGAAGCTTACAATCTCACTCGCAGCGAGTACGATGCTTTTACCAGCACCGAACACGATGAAGTTGTGCAGTTGGGTGGCTTGCACGTCATTGGTACAGAACGCCACGAATCGCGCCGGATTGACAATCAGTTGCGCGGCCGGGCGGGACGGCAAGGAGACCCTGGTTCTACGCGGTTTTTCTTGAGTTTGCAAGACAATTTGCTCAGGATTTTCGGCGGCGAAAAGGTGGAGAAATTGATGGGGATGTTCGGTGTTGAGGCGGATATGCCGATCGAATCTGGAATGCTAACTCGTTCCCTCGAAGGCGCTCAGAAAAAAGTCGAAACCTACTATTACGACATCCGTAAACAGGTATTTGAATACGACGAAGTGATGAACAATCAGCGTCGAGCCATTTATGCGGAACGTCGCCGAGTCTTGGAAGGTTTGGATTCCAAGGAACAGGTAATTAAGTATGCCGAACAAACGATGGACGACATCGTGGGAGCATACATCAATCCAGATTTACCATCGGAAGAATGGGAACTCGACAAACTCGTCAGCAAGGTGAAGGAATTTGTTTATTTGCTAGCTGACATGACACCGGATCAGCTAGAAGATTTGTCAGTTGAAGAAACTAAAACTTTCCTCCACGAACAAGTCCGCAATGCTTACGACATGAAGGAAGCGGAAGTTAATACAATCCGAGCTGAATTGATGCGCGATGCTGAGCGGTTCTTTATCTTGCAGCAAATTGATACTTTGTGGCGAGAACACTTGCAGCAAATGGATGCTTTACGCGAGTCTGTGGGATTGCGCGGTTACGGACAAAAAGACCCGCTGATCGAGTACAAAACTGAAGGTTACGAGCTGTTTTTGGACATGATGACGGATATTCGCCGTAACGTGGTTTATTCGCTGTTCCAGTTCCAGCCGCAGCCTGCAATGCAGGTTTCGCCAGAGATGGTTTGAAAATAGTTGATAGTTGGCAGTTGACGGTTGACGGTTGACTGTTGATATCAATTACGGTTGCACCGGAATAATATAGAGGAGACGGCAGTGCCGTTTCCCTACCGCGATTAATTGCGCAAGAAACGGCAATGCCGTCTCCTAATT
>CASBQF010000368.1 GCA_949127775.1 Oscillatoriales cyanobacterium PMM_0080 | reverse complement strand
TAGCACGATCGTACTCAAAATTGCCCGATCGACCTTGATAAATATTCATGCACCCAAAACTGAACCAAATTTATTAAACACGATCGAACTTGTCGATCGATCGGCGTTTCCAATTCAGTTACAGAACCGGATTCATCCGCTGGCAGCATTCTTTAAATCCCAAATCCCAAATCGATCGGCTTACTCATCTGTTGCATCATTCCTCCTTCTTTTCACCAGCGATAGCGGTAAGTTTTAAAAGGAGCGCCCTCGATGCTGAGCAAGTCGATCGGATAAATTGGAGCGCCACTTGCCATATACTGAAACATTTCCCGAACTTCCTCTCCGCGCAGCGACAACTGGTCTAACTCTTTGAGAGAATACCAACCAGCACACAAAGTATGCTCATCCGGCTTGCTCTTGGGTGGTGTTTTATCTTCAGGGCGAGCCACAAAAATGACTCGCAGGCGCACATTACCCCTAGGCATCACTGTATGCTCTACCCTGAGAATTCCTTCAACGATCACAGAAATACCGGCTTCTTCAACGGTATTCCGCATAGCAGATGCGATCAAAGTCTCTCCTTTTTCCACTCGCCCTGCTGGGAGATACCACTGCTGATCGTACTTGCGCTCTTGTACCAATAGAAAGCGGTCTTCTAAGTGAACGACAACTAGGGTAAAATACAATGTCGGAATCGGCTCGCGAGCCATAGAAGTAGATATTCCCCAAGCAAAAAGTTTAACCAGCTAGATGTTAGCAGTCCCAAAGATGCTTCGGTAAGCGTCTTTGAACTCAAAAAATGATCGTAGCAGCCGGGCCGCAAAATCTATATTCTAAAACCTAAAATTGACAATGCCATTACCCACCGTTATTTTACCAGGATATTTTGCTGCTGCTTCGGATTATCGGGAATTAGAAAAATCTTTAGTCGATCGAGGTTTCCCCACAGTAACAGTACCATTGAGCCAGCGAGATTGGTTGCCGACTTTTGGCGGGCGGTCGATGGTGCCAATTTTGCGAAAGCTCGATCGTACGGTCAAACAGATGTTACAGCAATACGGCTGCCAACAGATCAATCTCGTCGGTCATTCCGCAGGCGGCTGGATTTCTCGGATTTATTTGGGCGAAAAGCCTTACACGATTCACGGAGATGTGCTGGAGGATGCGGGTTTGTGGGAAGCTCACCCTTCTGTCCATACTTTAATCAGTTTAGGTACGCCGCACGTTTCTCAAGAGCGCTGGACGCGCAAAAATTTAGATTTTGTCAAAATTAACTATCCCGGTGCTTTTCACCCGCAGGTGCGCTACGTATGCGCTGCTGGGAAGGCTGTTTTTGGCAAGCCTGGTTTAAAGACTTGGCTGGCTTATAAGAGTTATGAGTTGACTGTGGGGAAGGGTGAAACTTGGGGCGATGGAATTACACCGATTGAGGCTGCTCATTTGGACGGTGCCGAAAATTTGGTGTTGGAGGATGTTTGGCATTCGCCTCGCTCTCTGGGAAAGTGGTATGGTTCGGCTGAGGTTTTGCCGGCTTGGATTGGGTATTTGCGGTAGAAATAAATTACCACAGGCGGGACGACTGTTCCACAAAGGAAGAAGCGGAAGATTTAGTTATAATCTGTGTTAGGAACGAGTTTAGTGCTGTAAAACTCGTCTCTTTGCGATGCTATGTTTGCTTAAATTTTTATCGCCAACTTTAACTATTATGATGGCAAGCCCGCGATTACTCAATTCTCCTTTAACTGTACTTCCTTTGGAAAATGGCGATCGGCTCAGTCGCGCTGAATTTGAGCGCCGTTACAGCGCAATGCCGCAACTCAAAAAAGCTGAATTGATTGAAGGAATGGTTTATATGGCATCACCGTTAAGATTCAGAAGTCACGGAAAACCCCATGCTCACATTATGGGTTGGTTAGCCGTTTACGAGGCTGCTACCCCTGGGGTGGAATTGGGGGACAATGCGACTGTGCGCTTGGACGCGGATAATGAACCTCAGCCGGATGCTTTGTTGAGGATTGATGTGGGAGGTCGATCGCAAATCAGCGATGATGATTATGTTGAAGGTGCACCGGAATTAATTGTTGAAATCGCTGCTAGTAGCGCTTCCTACGATTTGCACGAAAAACTGAGAGTTTACCGTCGCAACGGAGTGCAAGAATACGTAATTTGGCGGGTTTATAATTGCGAATTAGATTGGCTTCAGTTAAGGGATGGGGAATATGTGCGAATTGAACCTAATGCTGAGGGGATAATTTGTTCGGAAGTTTTTCCAGGATTGCGGTTAGATAAATTTGCTTTGTTGGGTGGGGATTTAGCTAGAGTATTGGAAGTTTTGCAGCAGGGATTGACTGCGCCGGAACATCAAAGCTTTTTAGAGTCATTAGTCATTGGTGATTAGTTATTGCTGGGAGGAAGCTTGAGAGTTATTTGAGAAGTCTATTGATCTTTTTTTCCGCAAGCCATTAACCAAAAACTCATCATAGATCGATCGCCCGCAGCGACAAACTCATCCCGCGAAACCAGATAGCTGGCTATTTCCGACTCGGAAATTAACCCTTGTTTGACCATTTGCAAAATCGGGCCGGAGTCCAGCAAAGGTTCAAACGCTTCAATTCCGACGATATCGCTGTGGCTGACAATCGCTTCTAAATCAACGTTAACAAACCCAGCTTCTTTGAGAATACGACAGAGATTTCGCCCGATCGACAAATTGCCACCCCGAAGTGCGATCGCCTGTTTGAATTTTTTCCTAACAATCTCGACTGACAAGGGTGGATTTGTCAGCCAAAACAGATCCGCGTCGCTATCGATAATCACCAGTTTACCACCTGGTTTCAAGATGCGGAATATTTCTTGGGCTGCTGCGACGGGATCGGGGAGGTGAACAAATAACAAACGGGCGATCGCAAAATCGAAAGTGCGATCGTCCAAACCAGTATCCGCAACGGATGCTTGGACGTGATTTACTCGATCGCCCCCTTTGTCCTGTAAATATCCTACAGCTTTTTCGTGCAATACCGGATCGATTTCTACCGCTGTTATCGAACTGTTTGGCAGCAATTCTAACAGTTTTTCACTAAAAAATCCCGGCCCGCTACCCGCTTCCAAAACATTCATCCCGTCGGCTAAACCAAACCACTTTAAAGTGCGTGCTTCTTTTTCCCAACTCAGGAGAACTTGAGCTTTTAGCCGCTGGATTTCTGTCTCAAATTCCAGATTATATGTGTTTGCTTGATAGGAACCTTCTGCTTGCATAAAATCATCCTTATTTTTGATAGGATACCCCGATTATAGAGGAGACTGCACGTGCCGTGTCCCTACAATGTTATTTTGGGTAGGGACACGGCACTGCCGTCTCCTAATTTCTTTATATGAACCTTTTGCTTGCATAGAATCATCCTTATTTTTGCTAGGATACCCGGATTATAGAGGAGACGGCAGTGCCGTGTCCCTACAATATTATTTTGGGTAGGGACACGGCACTGCCGTCTCCTAATTTCGGCTAATAATTCCGATTATGTGCGGATTTTACAACATAATCAACAGGACTGCGCTTTAGTGCAATTCTCGTTGCTGACATCCACAAACCTATTTGGCGGACAGATGCAGGACGAGAGACAGGTAATGGCTCTATTGTAATAAGAGGATGGATTACCTAAACTGATTATGTTGTGTGCCAAGGAATTAACTATGCCCCAGATTTTACCTGAACCGGAGAAACGAACATTTTTAGTCGTGGACGATCATGCGATGGTTTTAGGCGGCACGCTTAATATTCTGAGGCATGAGTATCCAGAAGTCGAGATTGTGACAGCTTCAACGGCTCAGGAAGCCCTTGAGCAAATAGCGCAGACAACCCCGGATTTAGTAATTGTAGATTTGGTGATGCCAGAGGCGATCGGCGAAACTGCTCAGTCAAATTCAGGGCTTCAACTCCTCAAAAGGCTGATGAAGCAGTATCCAAATTTAAATATTGTAGTGCAGAGCGCTCATGTTCGGACTTTAGTTTGGCTGAAACCGTCGATCGACAATCACATGGGCGGATTCACGGTTGTTGATAAGAGTCAACCGATGAAAGACTTGCTGGCAATGGTCGATTGGGCGCTACATGAGCGGATTTATACACCCAGAGAGATTCGCAATGGGCTGCAACTCAAACCTGCCTGGATGAATGTGTTGCAATTTGCTTTTCAAGAGAGCTTACAGGATATTGCGATCGCCAAACGAATGAATGTTTGTGAACGTACTGTGCAATACTACTGGATGAAGATTCGAGATGTGCTAGAAGTGTATCCCGAAAATGATAAGAATCTGCGGATTCAAACGGAAGTGCGGGCTAGGGAAGCAGGATTAATTGATTAGACTTATCCCAAAAAGCCTATCTTGAACAGGCAAGATGCCTGTTCCACAATAATTATGGGAGATGTCTATTAGTGATACTCCCAAAAAGCCTATCTTGAACAGGCAAAATGCCTGTTCCACAATAATTATGGGAGATCTCTATTAGTGAAGCCCGATCGATGGCAAGCGGCGAAAACAGAGGTTACGAGTTGGCGGCGCGGATCGCTTCCAGGGTTGATGGTGATTGTCGCTGTGATGATGGCTAGATTGAGCGGTGCGCTTCAGTTTTGGGAGTTGGTGACGTTTGATCGATTTTTGCTGTTGCGTCCTCCTGAGCCAATGGATGAACGGATTGTAATTGTCGGCATCACTGAGGAAGATATTCAACGCGCCAAAACTTACCCGATTCCCGATCGCGATATTGCCGATTTACTCAAACGGTTGCAGACTTATCAACCGATCGCGATCGGGCTAGATATTGTCCGCGATATTCCGGTTGAACCAGGTCATGCTGAACTAACATCGGTGTTTCGCAGCAGCAAAAATGCGATCGGAGTTGAGGTTGCTCTGCCCGATCGCAATGGCTTTATCGTCAAACCTCCGCCCATGCTACCACCCGAACAGGTTGGCTTTGCAGATGTTGTTCTTGATGCGGATGGCTACCAGCGCCGCAGTTTATTAGGCGCTCACAACCCCCAGCAGGATTACCGTTATTCGTTCACGATCCGGCTGGCAGAACGCTATTTAGCAGCCCGAAAAATTAAGTTGGGCACTGGAATTCGCGATCGAGAGGCGATGCGTTTTGGCAGCATTGAATTGACTAGAGTGCAGTCAAACTATGGCGGATATGTGGGGGCGGATGCCGACGGAAACCAGATTTTGCTGAATGTTCGCAGCGGGAAACAGCCGTTTCGCGTGCTTTCTGTCTCGCAAATCAAATCGGGAAAGGTAAACCCGGATTGGATTCGAGGCAAGATTGTGCTGATTGGGATGATGTCTTTTAGCGCGAAGGATTTGGCAAGTTCAGGTGCGATCGCAGGTATCAATCCCGGACGGATTTACGGAGTCGAAATGCAGGCCCACGCTACCAGCCAGATTATTAGCGCGGTACTCGATCGGCGACCTTTGATTCGGGTTTGGACTGATGGCGGGGAAACGCTCTGGATCGTGGTCTGGGGACTCTTGGGGATGAGTTTGGGGCGGTTTCTGCACTTGCGCTGGAAAATTTTGTTAGGGCTCTTAGTCGCCAGTATTAGCCCGATCGCGATCTGTTACGGATTAATTCTGTTGGGATGGTGGGTGCCGATCGTACCTGTGTTGCTCGTACTCGTGTTGAATGGGGCTGGGTTGACGGCAGCGTTATTTTATCGTCACGAACAGGAACTGCGACTGCGGTTGGAAGAACGTCAATTTGCGATCGAGCAGACCTTCAATGCCATTCACAGCGGCCCGTTACAAACTTTGGTGGGAATTTTGAGAACTGCTCAGGGAGAAGCCACACCATCGCCATTTCTACCGGAGTTGCAACGCCTGAGTCAAGAATTGCGGGCAGTTTACGGCTCGGTGCAACGAGATGCGATCGCCGATGAACCACATTTGCGGATGGGAAGTGCGATCGAATTAGCCCTGCAAGCCCCATTGCATGAATTGCTCTACAAAGTCTATTCCAACACCCTCGAACAAGAACTGCCGTACCTCAAAACAATCAAATTCAAAATAGTGCAGTTCGATCCCTTGAACACCTCGCATCTGCGGTTGGAACACAAACGAGGACTCTGCCGCTTTCTCGAAGAAGCGCTGTGCAATGTGGGCAAACACGCGATCGAAGCAACTCGTTTGACTGTAATTTGTACTCAAGAAGGCGATCGGCAAATGATTCGCGTAGTAGATAATGGAAAGAGCAAACTGTCTGACGCAGAAGCGATTAATTCCGCTGAAACGAACTGCGACAAGGAGACAATTGAAGATATAAATCCTCAACTTCAACCTTCAGGATTAGGCACAGAGTTGGCAAACAATTTAGCCAAACAATTAGGCGGAACATTTCAGCGCTACCCAAATAAACCGAGGGGGATAGTGTGCGAATTAACTTGGTCAGCCAAACGGCGCTGGTTCTGGTGATTATCGTTTCACTCAGCATGACAAATAAGCTTTTATCGTAAGCGATCGATCGGACATGATATAATTACTCTAGCCTGATACAATATTGTATCCGGTCGATCGACTATAACTACGATAGCAGTGATTTTGTATTGTTGTGGTAATACTGAGTAGTAACGATCCGGTCTTTCAAGAAGTTGTTAGGATCGCCAGTGGCTTTGGAATTTTTGATTGTATTCCCTGTGCTAGAGCTATCAAAGAATTTTTGGTAGAACAGGGAGTTCAGGGAAAGCATATCAAGCTGGATACTGGTTCACAAGATCCGCTCTACGGACGTATTTATGATGATAGTTTAGGTGAACTGATTGCCACGACTGGACACCATGAAGGAGTTGTAGTTGAAATTGAGGGAGACGAAATTATAGTTGACAACATTCACTCTAAAGGAATTCCTCGCTCAGTTTGGATGCAAAATCTCTATTCGCCTATTCTGGAAGTTGGTAGAGAATTTCATGTAACAGAAAAGATGTTTTAGCGTTAACTTTTTGGGAGTTGGATATGGAGAATTTTTACGACTTGCTACAAAAGATTAAAAAAAGACCTGCCATGTATCTGGGAAGACATTCTATTTTCAGTCTTCAGGCATTTTTGGATGGACACTATTTTGCTAGGCGCGAACTTGGCGTACCTTTGACGGAACAAGAATCGGAATTTCAAGATTTTCTGCAATGGCTAAGACAGAGATTCAATGTAGAGACGGGACAATTATGGGCAAGTATTTTGCTGTTCCATTCCGTAGATGAACGCGGTGCATTCGACCGATTTTTTAGCTTGTTTGAAGAGTTTATAAATCGGGAAAAAGTTAGAGAATTTGATGATAAACGGGTTGAGAGTGGTAGGGTTTTGTGAGATATCTGAATGCCGATCGCGCTTTTAGTAGCTCAAATCTGCTGGCGTTAACTTAAGCTGTCAGTCCACCCAGTCCTTCCGTCCACCCGGCAGTCCGTCAGGGAATGAATTCCTGTCAACTGTCAACTGTCAACTGTCAACTGTCAACTGTTAACTTTGCACCTTCCCGCAAACAAAGCTTGCGGGCAGTCCTCTATTATGTTTTTCTATTGCTAATTAAAGTAAAAGATAGTTACAGAGAAAATTCAGATGATAACTCATGGATTGAAACGTCGAACCATATACTCTGCGGTCATTACGAGTTTAATCCTGAGTGTTTCCTTCTGGATTGCTCCCCTAGCCCTGGCACAATACACTCCCCCTAAAAAGCCTTCTGCGCCGAAAGAAACGGGGACAAACACGACTCGCGATCGCACTTGCGAAGCCGATTCATCGGTGAGATTGACTGCCTTAGTGCCGTTTAGCCATGTGGGAGAGACGATTTCTGGGCATCCGACTTTTACCTGGTTTGTACCCGATCGCACTTCTCGTCCGTTGCAATTCCGGCTGTTTACTCGCAGGGGACAACTACTCTACAAAACCGACTTGGAGAGTCAGCCAGGAATCATGTCGGTTGCTTTGCCCGCAAATCTTCCCCCAATGTCGATCGGGCAATCCTATCAGTGGCAAGTGGTTTTGGTGTGCGATCGGAATGTTCCTTCGAGGAATGTGGTGGCGACGGCAGAAATCCAAGTGGTGCAGCCTGCTGAATCGTTGCCAACTCAACTTGCAGCCGCCTCAACTCCCCAACAGCGGATCGACTTGTATGCGAAGGCTGGGCTGTGGTACGACGCGATCGCGGAAGCGCGCAAAGCCTCTGAAATTTCTCAAAATCAAACGCCCGTGCTGGAATTGCTAGATTCTCTGGCTAATTCGGAAGCTGAACCTTTGAAAGATTGGAGCGATCGATTGCGACAAATAAGGGCGATCGAACAACAACGCCAACTCCCCCTACCCAAACCCTAAAATCCCATGCAGCCTTTCTCGCTAAAACTGATTAAGTACGGTTGTAAAGTGCGATCGGGCTTTCTGTTTCCCCTCGCCTTTTGCTTTTTGTCTGTTGGCTTTTACATTCCTGTGCATTTCTCACTCCCGGTTGTTGCTCAAACTACGGATGCTCGTCAAGCAGAGGGCGATCGGCTGTTTCAGCAGGGGCTTCAACAGTATCAGACTCGCCAATTCCCAGCAGCGCTGAATTCCTGGCAACAGGCACTACAAATTCATCGCACCATCAAAAACCGCCAAGGGGAGGGTGCGGTACTGAGCCTTTTGGGATTTGCTTACCGCTCTATGGGCAACTACGCCAAAGCCATTGAGTATTCACAGCAGAGTTTAGCGCTCGCCCGCGAACTTAAAGACCGCCGTGGGGAGGGTGTGGCACTGGGCAATTTGGGACGTGCTTACCGCTTTCTGGGCAACTACGCCAAAGCCATTGATTATGCACAGCAGGCTTTAGCCATCGCCCGCGAACTTAAAGACCGCGAAGGGGAAGCTGTGGCACTGACGAATTTGGAATTCGCTTCCAGCCTCCCGGTTGTTGCTCAGGCGATCGACGCTCGTCAAGTAGAGGCCGATCGGCTGTTCCGGCAGGGGATTCAACAGAATCAGACAGGTCAGTTGCCCGCAGCGCTGAATTCTTGGCAACAGGCACTCCAAATTTATCGCGCCCTCAAAAACCGCCTTGGAGAGGGTGCAGCATTGGGTAATTTGGGAGCAGCTTACAGCTCTCTGGGGAACTATGCCAAAGCCATTGAGTATTCACAGCAGAGTTTAACCATTGCCCGCGAACTTAAAGACCGCAAAGGGGAAGTGGCAGCACTGGGGAATTTGGGAGCCGCTTATATTAAGGGCAATAATTCTAAAGCCATTGAGTATTCACAGCAGAGTTTAACGATCGCCCGCGAAATTAAAGACCGTCAAGCGGAGGGTGTAACACTGGGGAATTTGGGAGCCGCTTACCAATCTCTGGGCAACTATGCCAAAGGTATTGAGTATTCAAAGCAGAGTTTAGCGCTCGCCCGCGAAATTAAAGACCGCGAACAAGAGGATAGATCACTGGACAATTTGGGATCAGCTTACCTCTTTCTGGGCAATTATACCCAAGCAATTGAGTATTCACAGCAACAGTTAGTCATCGCCCGCGAAATTAAAAACCGACGATCAGAAAGTGCAGCACTGGGAAATTTGGGAGCCGCTTACATCGCTCTGGGCAATTATACCCAAGCGATTGAGTATTCACAGCAACAGTTAGCCATCGCCCGCGAAATTAAAGACCGCCGAGACGAGGGTACGGCATTGGGTAATTTGGGAATCACTTATGGCTCTCTGGGCAACTCTGCCAAAGCGATTGAGTATGCACAGCAGAGTTTAGCCATCTTCCGCGAAATTAAGGATCGCCGATCGGAAAGTGCAGCACTGGGAAATTTGGGAGCCGTTTACATCTCTCTGGGCAACTCTGCCAAAGCCATTGAGTATTTACAGCAGAGTTTAGCGCTCGCCCGCGAAATTAAAAACCGCAAAGCGGAGGGTAATGTACTGGGGAATTTGGGAGCCACTTACATCGATCTGGGCAACTATGCCAAAGCCATTGAGTATTCACAGCAGAGTTTAACCATTGCCCGCGAACTTAAAAACCGCGACGGGGAAGGTACGGCGCTCAACAACCTTGGATTGGCGTTCTTAAAGGTTGGCAACCTAACAGAATCTGAAAAAATGCTGATTGATGGAATTCAAGTTTGGGAATCGATGCGTCAACTGCTCGGTTCCAACGACGCGAATAAAGTCTCCATCTTTGAAGGACAAGCTATGACTTATCGCGTTCTACAACGAGTCCGGGTGGCTCAGAATAACCCGATCGCCGCTTTAGAAATTGCCGAGCGGGGACGTGCCCGTGCCTTTGTCGATCTCCTGAGTGAACGGTTATCTTCAGGTTCTACTAATCCGGTGATTAACACTTCTCCCAACCAGGATCAAATTCGCCAAATCGCCGAAGCACAAAATGCCACTTTGGTGCAGTATTCGATCGTCTATGACACTTTCCAGATTCAGAGCAAACAAATTATTTTAGGGCGTGAATCCGGGGTGCAGTATTCGATCGTCTTTGAGGACTTTCAGATTCAGGGCAAACGAGAACCGCGAGAATCCGCTCTCTACATCTGGGTGATTCAACCCACGGGCGAAATCACGTTCCGCGAGGTAGACCTCAAACCCCTTTGGCAAAAATACAAAGCCTCTCTCGCCGATCTAATTATTAACAATCAGATGTTTCTTGCCGTTCGCAGTCGTGGCAGTTCCCCCGTTCTTCAACCCCAACCAGACTTACCAACACTGCATCAACTGCTGATAGATCCAATTGCCAGTCTCCTCCCCAAAGACCCCAATGCCCACGTCATTTTCATTCCTCAAGGTTCCCTGTTCCAAGTACCCTTCCCCGCCCTCCAAGATGCCAACGGCACTTACTTAATCCAAAAACACACGATTCTCACCTCTCCCTCGATTCAAGTTCTGGCATTAACTCGACAACAGAAGTTAGCACAGAAGCAACCTCGCACGGGTAATGCTCTAGTATTGGGCAATCCCACCATGCCCAGTGTGTCTTCCTCTCCGGGAGAACCCAAACAACAATTGTCTCCTCTACCTGGAGCCGAAGCCGAAGCTAGAGCGATCGCCCCTCTGCTCAACACTCAAGCCATCACAGGCGCACAAGCTACAAAAGCTGCGATCGTCCTAAAAATGCCCCAAGCATCAATTATTCACCTAGCAACCCACGGATTGCTGAATGATGTGCGCGGATTGGGAAGTGCGATCGCCCTTGCTCCTTCTGGCAACGATGATGGCTTGTTGACCGCAGAAGAGATTTTCGATATGAAACTGCAAGCCTCTTTAGTCGTTTTAAGTGCTTGCAACACCGCAGAAGGCAGAATTACCGGGGATGGCGTGATTGGTTTATCGCGGGCTTTGATTTCGGCAGGAGTGCCGAGTGTAATTGTTTCTTTGTGGGCGGTTCCCGATGCACCTACATCGGAATTGATGCAGTCGTTTTATCAAAACTTACAAAATAATCCCGACAAAGCCCAGGCATTGCGGCAAGCAATGTTAACCACGATGAAAACTCATCCCGATCCGAAAAATTGGGCAGCGTTTACGTTAATTGGGGAGGCTGAGTAAGTACCGGAATGATAGAGGAGACGGCAGTGCCGTGTCCCTACAATTGCTCGTGGTAGGGACACGGCACTGCCGTCTCC
>CASBQF010000367.1 GCA_949127775.1 Oscillatoriales cyanobacterium PMM_0080 | reverse complement strand
ATGATTTCATATTTGAAAATAAATCAATTACATTTATCAGCGCTTTCTCAGGCAAAGAAGCCAAAGAAATCATTAAAGGCAATACTGACATCGCATTAATTTTACTCGATGTTGTGATGCAAACAGAAGAGGCAGGTTTGGAAGTAGTAAAATACATCCGTGATATTTTAGATAATAAAGTAGTGCGGATTATTTTGCGCACGGGACAGCCGGGACAAGTGCCAGAAGATGTAGTAATTGTCAGCTACGATATTAACGATTATAAAACTAAAACTGAGCTGACAAACAAAAAGTTATTTACCACTGTAGTAACCGCACTGAGAGCATTTCGCGCCCTGGCTCAAATCGAAGCTAGTAAAAGCGAATTAGAAAAAATCGCAGCAGCTTCCGCCCGCTTTGTCCCTCGTCAATTCTTAAAATTTCTCAAAATAGACAGTATAGTTGATGCAAAATTGGGAGATTCGGTACAGGCAGAAATGACGATTATGTTTGCGGACATTCGCTCATTTACAAGTTTGTCAGAAAGTATGTCTCCCCAAGAAAATTTTGAATTCCTCAACTCTTATTTAAGTCGAGTCGGCCCAGTTATCCGCCAGTATAATGGTTTTATAGATAAATATATTGGTGATGGGATTATGGCTTTGTTTCCTAATAATGCTGAAGATGCCGTACAAGCAGCGATTGAGATGCAGCAGCAAGTTAAAATTTATAATAAACACCGACAAAATAGTGGCTATCAACCTATTTCGATCGGGATTGGCTTGCATACGGGAACTTTGATGTTGGGTACGATTGGTGAAGCGGAACGGATGGAAAGTACGGTAATTTCGGATGCTGTGAATTTAGCTGCGCGGGTGGAAGGATTGACAAAGCTTTATGGAGTTGGTATTGTAGCTAGCGTCCAAACTTTGTGCCGAATCGACGATCCTCAACATTACAAGTGCCGATTTCTCGATCGCGTTCAAGTAAAAGGAAAACAAACGCCTGTTGCTGTGTTTGAAATTTACGACGGCGACTCGGATATGATGATCGAGCTAAAAGCACAAACCCAAACTTATTTTGAACAGGGGATTTTTTTTCACTACCAGCAGCAATTCGCACAAGCAAAACAAATGTTTCTGCGCGTTTTGCAAGTTAACAAACAGGATAAGGCTGCTGTTTTTTATGCTGAACGCTGCGATATGTTGATGAAGAATGCACTGATTATGACTCTGGAAGGAATTGAAATTTAGGGCATTGGTGATTGGTGATTGGTGATGAGGGAGGGGAGGAAGAGAAGAGAGAAGAGGGCGGGTTTTGCCACAATAAACTGCCTGCTAGCATAGATATGGGCTAAACCCGCCCCTACAAGATATTATGGTTTTTCCTCGCCGCTATAATTAATTATTCATTTTTCCTTCTTCCTTCTCCTATGCGCTTAAAATCCCTTGATGTTTTTCGCGGAATTGCGATCGCCTCGATGATTCTAGTCAACAACCCCGGCAGTTGGAAACAGGTGTATCCGCCACTAGATCACGCAGAATGGCATGGTTGCACTCCCACAGACTTAATATTTCCGTTTTTCCTGTTTATCGTTGGCTGCGCGATGTCCTTCTCGCTGTCAAAATATACTGAAACTACTACAAAAATAGCAACAAGTATCTACTGGCGAATTGGGCGCCGCGCGGCGATTCTATTTATATTAGGATTGCTGCTAAATACATCTTCGATCGCCCTTGACGTACTTCTCAACAGCGCCCCAGTGGAAAACTTCGGTAAAATCCGCATCATGGGAGTGTTGCAGCGAATTGGGTTAGCGTATTTGATTAGTGCGATCGCCATCCTCAACCTTTCCCCCCGCCATCAAAAACTGCTGGCTGTGGCGGTGCTTTTCGGCTATTGGGGAGCTTTGTTCGTATTTGCTGTAGGGGGGTACACGGCATACGCACTTACACCGGAGGGATATGTAGGTGGATATGTCGATCGCGCAATTCTCGGTAGCAAACACCTGTACAAAGGCGGCCCCTTCGATCCTGAAGGACTATTGGGCACATTACCAGCCAGCGTGACAGTGCTGATCGGCTACTTTACAGGAGAGTGGCTGCGAGTACAGCCAATCAAAACCCGCACAAGTGTAAATTTAGCGATCGGCGGTCTTTGTTGCCTAGTAATCGGCCGCTTGTGGGGATTTTCATTTCCCATCAACAAACAACTTTGGACAAGTTCCTATGTAGTTTTTACCGCAGGTTGGGCATTACTATTACTAGCAGTTTGCTACGAAACAATAGAAGTGCGAGGTTGGAAATGGGGACGGCCATTTGAAATCATGGGATTGAATGCAATTTTCTTGTTTGTCGCCTCCGGGATTGTCGCCAGAATTCTGTTGAAAACTCATATTGGTAGTGGTAAAACTGCTCCAAGTACCTATACTTGGATTTACGAAAACTGGTTTGTACCCTGGGCTGGCTCACTGAATGGTTCTCTAGCATTTGCCGTGACAGCCGTGTTATTTTGGTGGTTAATTTTGTATGGAATGTATCGCCGTGGTTGGGAGATTAAAATTTGAATTGGCGACTGTTTAACAAATAGGATGGTTGGCAAGTAATCAAAAACAAACCTTGACACCAAAAAGGTGTTTGCATTATAATATGTATATTTATCAAAATTAGCAGTTGTCAAGGTAAATGTTCTCAAGGAGAGAAAACAATGATACAACCAGTTATTTTAGAAAAATTAGAAGAACTTCCAGAGTCTTTTCAAACAGAGGTACTTCATTACATTGAGTTTTTGATAGAGAAGTATTCTCAAAAATGCTCTCAAGAAAAACCAAAAAAAAAGCGTCGTATTGCGGGAACAATGGAAGGTATGATTATCATGGCAGATGATTTCGATGAGCCGCTTGAAGACCTGAAAGAGTATATGTAATTTCATCTATGCTGTTAGACACCCATGCGTTACTCTGGTTTCTGAATAAAGATTCCCGATTACCAGAGACGACAAAGACACAAATAGAGGAGGCTGAATCTGTATTCGTCAGTATGGCTTCACTTTGGGAAATTTCGATCAAGGTTAATATTGGCAAATTAACGCTGATGGCTCCTTTTGAAACTATCAGATTAAATATGATAAATTTGGGCATTGAGGAACTACCCATTTCTTTTGAGGATGCAATTACTTATCTCTCAATTCCCCTGCATCATCGAGATCCGTTCGATCGCATTCTGGTAGCACAGGCGATGAATCATTCTCTCATTTTGATTAGCCGCGATGTGGCTTTTGATTTCTACGACATTCAGCGGGTGCGGTCATAATCAACGCAAAAATATTTTACTTTATTGTACCTTATGCCTACCTTTGTTGAAAATCTTGCCAGCTTTTTACCGATTCGTGTCTTAAATAGTTTTGCTGCGAATCCTACCCCTCTTGATTCTCCGGCTAGTGGATCTTTTGAGGCGGCGGTATTGTTTGCTGATATCTCTGGTTTTACTGCTCTTACTGAACGCCTTGCTCAAAAAGGTTCCGCAGGAGTTGAAGAATTAACGACTCATTTAAATGCTTATTTTGGTCAATTAATTGAATT
>CASBQF010000366.1 GCA_949127775.1 Oscillatoriales cyanobacterium PMM_0080 | reverse complement strand
CCTGAGTCGATTAAACCGATGTTGAGCAGTCATTTGCCAGAAGCTTTGGTTATCGGATGTCCTGAAACCCCAAACGGTGCAATTCGGGAGTTGCCGGTAGCTATTGATTTGAGCAGCTATGATGCGATCGCAGTGGGGCCTGGTTTGACATTGGAAGCCGCGATCGCTGTAGAATCTGTACTGGAGTCCGATCGACCTTTGGTTGTAGATGCCGACGGTTTAAATATCCTCGCTCAACTCGGCACAGTCCCCATTTTGTCGGAACGCTCGGCGCTGACGATTATCACGCCTCATCCGGGCGAATTCAAGCGTTTATTTCCCGAATTGGCTGACGAAATGGGCGATCGAATTGCCGCAACTCAAGCCGCAGCCAAGCTTTGCGGTGCAGTGGTATTGCTCAAAGGAGCCAAAGTTTGCATCAGTTGGAGCGATCGCCAAGCTTCACCTACCATCATCACCTATCTCAATCCAGAAAGCACCCCAGCCCTCGCTAGGGGTGGCAGCGGCGACGTTCTGACCGGCTTGTTGGGGGGATTGTTGGCAAGTGCGATCGGCCGCAAATCCCCAACTCAATCAGTTGCAACAACAGCCGTTTGGTGGCACGCTCAAGCCGGAATCATGGCAGCCAAAGAGCGGACAGAATTAGGAGTAGATGCCTTTACTTTGACACAATATTTAATTCCAACATTGCGGGAATTTTCTAACTAAAAAATCAACAGTATTTTGTAAATATTTTGTAGTGCACTGCGCACATCTATATTTTGTAGAGTGTGCACTGCGCACATCTATATTTTGTAGTGACAATGGAAGTCTTCAGGAAAATCACAGGACTTGGATTCCTAACTACAAACACATTTGCCTAACTCAAACGAGTGACACTCATTTGAGTGACACTCAAAGAAGTGACTGTGCAATCATAAAACCTAACAGTTATACCTGAAATATCAAATACCAAAAATTAAATCTTGAAAGGAATCAGATTATGTTCACCGAAGAAAAAAGTATGAACAATGAAACTATGGCTCTGGCCGCCGATACTACTGCTCACTCAACTTTTGCAGTTGGTCTGATGACGGGACTAAACAAACCCACTTTACAAATGGGTTCAACAGGTCAAGCTGTCGAGGAACTAGAAACTCTGCTAGCTCATTGGGGATATTATTTTGGCCCGATTGACGGCATCTTCGGCATCCAAGTTAAAAACGCAGTGAAAGGCTATCAACACCGCGTCTTCTTAATTGAAGATGGCATTGTCGGTTCTCTGACTTGGCAAGCACTATACTCTGGTGCACCTGTGAATATGCCGATTCTGATGAATGGCAGTTCTGGTAATGCTGTGAAAATTGTTCAGAATGTCCTGAAATTGAATGGATACTATTTCGGGATGGTTGACGGATTATTCGGGCCAATGACCAGAGTAGCAGTGATTCAATTGCAAACAGATAAGGGTTTACCAGCCGATGGAATTGTTGGAAAAAGAACTTGGCACGCTCTTAGCAACTTACCGCATTAATGACGGCTGGCATTCCTAGAAATTACCGTCTCACTTCACTACTGTAGGGTGTGCACCGCGCACCTTACAGGCTTATAGTTCTTTCGTGCACAGAACGGAACACCTAACTCATTAACAGTTAATAACTTCGCTAACTCAAATGAGTGACACTCAAGTGAGTGACACTCGAAAAAGTGACTGTGCAGTCATCAAGCCTACCAGTTATACCTGAAATATCCAAGACCAGAACTTAACTCTTGAAAGGAATCAGATTATGTATACCGAAGAAAGAACCACGAACAATGAAACTCTGGCTCTCGCCGCCGATTCTAATGCTGGGCAAAATCTAGAATTTGCTGAAGCATCTAGAATTATTAAACCCACTTTGCGGCGCGGTTCTACAGGTCAAGCTGTCAAGGAACTGCAACAGCTTCTATTTCATTGGCAATATTATTTTGGTCTGATTGATGGTATTTTCGGCGTCTATGTTGAAAGTGCCGTTAAAGAATATCAACACCGCGTCTTTTTACCTGAAAATGGGATTGTGGATTCCCTAACCTGGCAAACACTATACTCTGGTGCACCTATTAAGCCGATTCTGATGATTGGTAGTTCAGGTAATGATGTCAAACTTGTTCAGAATGTCTTGAAGTTGAATGGATACTATTTCGGTGTAGTTGATGGATTCTTCGGGCCGATGACAAAAGTAGCAGTGATTCAGTTCCAAATGGCTAAAGGTTTACCAGCCGATGGAATTGTCGGGGCGAGAACTTGGCACGCTCTGAGCAAGTTACCGCATTAATCACACTTAAAATCGTTATCCTTAAGTAGGGACATGGCAATGCCATGTCCCTACTTCTCGTTGATGGAAATGCTGCGTGCGGGAATCACGATCGCAAATTCTGTGCCCATTCCCGGCGATGAAAAACATTCTAAGCTTCCCTGGTGCTTTTTTGTGACTATATCGTGGCAAATTGGCAATCCCAATCCGGTTCCTTTGCCTTCAGCTTTAGTTGTGAAAAATGGCGTAAACAGTTTTGCCTTGATGTGTTTTGACATTCCAAATCCATTGTCAGCTATCCGAATTTTTACTAGACGATTTGTCGATTTTACGCTGTTGACAGCAGAGGTCGAAATTGTAATTACATTGGGGTTGCTTTCAACCTGTTGGTAGGTTTTCCCAAGATTTGATTCTTCCAGAGCATCGATCGCATTAGCGATCAAATTCATAAATACCTGATTCAATTGTCCCGGATAGCATTCTATATTAGGCAATTCCCCGTAGTTTTTGATGACTTGAATCGTCGGGCGATCGCTTGAAGCTTTCAGCCTGTGCGACAAAATCATTAATGTAGTTTCAATTCCTTCGTGAATATTTACTGATTTTTTCTCAATTCCGTCGGTACGCGAGTAATTTCGCAAAGATTGCATGATGTCGCGGATGCGATCGGTTCCCAATTTCATCGACTCAATCATCTTCGGCAAATCTTCTATTAAATATTCTAATTCAATCGTTTCTATTTCATCTAAAACTTGTTGTCCAGGCTCGGGAAATGTCTCTTGATAAAGCTTGACTAAATTTATCAAATCACCAGCATATTGTTTGGCATGATGCAAGTTGCCCGAAATAAAGCTAACGGGATTGTTCACTTCGTGAGCAACTCCAGCCACCAGTTGTCCGAGTTGCGAGATTTTTTCAGTTTGAACTAATTGTGCTTGAGTTTGTTGGAGTTGAACCAGTATTGCTTCTAAGTCTTCAGCTTTTTGTCTCAATTGAGCTTCCGATTTTTGCAGGGCTGTTTCGGCGCGTTTGCGATCGCTAATATCGCGATTAATTACCAGGGCGTGGGGTTGGCTATCGTACTCAAAAAAGTTCGATTTTATCTCAACATCGCACAGCGTACCATTTTTCCTCTGTATGACAATTTGACTGTTAAATTCTTGGCTTTTTCTCATAGTTTGTTGCCATTCTGCGAATAAATGCAGATACTCTGGGAGAACATAATCTGGCGGAGTTAAATCCAGAAACTCCTCCTGAGAATAACCATAAATTTGACAGAGTGCCGGGTTAGCTGCAATGACTTTTCCTGTAGCCACTTCTATCAGCGAAAGTCCGTCTGCTACTGTCTCAAATATGCTGCGGTATTGCTGTTCTTTTTGCATGAGTTCGACTTGAAACTGTTGCAAGCTTTCGAGGGATTCAGCCAACTGGCGGGATTTGTGTTGTTCGCGGGCGTAGAGGCGGGCGTTTTCCAGGGCGATCGCCGCTTGTGCCGTTAACAGTTGCAACAGTTCCAGCCGATCGCGCGTGAAAGCTCCCACCACCAAATTATTCTCCAAATACACAATGCCAATCAACTTACTTTGATACAAAATCGGCGCGCATAAAATCGATTTTGGTTGGCAACTTTGAATGTAAGTATCAGATTGGTAAATTGTTTCTTGAGTTGCATCACTCAATACCAGCGGTTGCTGAGTTATCCCAACGTACTTGACGAGAGAAATAGGAACATCGGAGCAATTTTCAACAAGCATTGACTCCTGAAATATTGCTGAGTCATGCTGGTTAGTATCGGAGACTTCAACAAACAATTGCCCGTCTCGTTCTAAAATAATGCAGCCTTTTTGCGCGCCAGCATTTTCTAAGATAATGTGCAGTAGTTTTTTTAACAACTTTTCTAAGACAATTTCACTATTAATTGCCCCAGATGCTTTGATTACCGTTGCTAAATCCAGGATATTAGCATGACTCGATGTACTAGCAGTTATAGTTGCAGCAATCCGCGAATCTACAGCTTCAGGAAATAAATTACTATAGTATTCTTCGAGTTGACGGACTTTCGCTGTCGCGCCCCACTGGATATAGCACAATCTGGCATCATTGAGATAACTTTTGACGAAAATCAGCCGATTTTGCGATAAATAAAATCTCGCTGCTAATTCGTTAACGAGTGCAGCATCTTGAATGAAGCGGTTTTCGATCGCCAGGGCGATCGCACTATCGTAGTATTCTG
>CASBQF010000365.1 GCA_949127775.1 Oscillatoriales cyanobacterium PMM_0080 | reverse complement strand
GGGGAAGGGGAATGGTAATGGGAAGGGGAAGGAAAAAGCTGGTTTTTAATAGCTTTTATTACTACTGTTTTGTAGGAGTTTCGGATTGAAAACAGGGAAACGCAAGGGAAAGAGGAGGGGAAAGAGGAGGGGAAGAGACAAAAATTAGGTAATTCTTAGCTTTTATTGCTAAAAATTAGTGCTCGCTTCGGATTTAAGGAAGGAAAAGTAAATGACTGCACTTATTACCGAGCAAAGCTTTTAGGCTAGTGGACAGGTATGTTTAGCAGACCAAGTAAGGAAGAACCATTATTTACAACTTGAAAAATGGGATAAGAAGGTTGACCTCAAAACTAGAAAATTGATCCTTCCCCTTCCCCTTCCCCTTCTCCTTCCTATACGTACATTAAGCTCCGCCGCCACCGCCACCAGTGCCAATGAATAGGAAAGTAATTACGTCAATAGCAATTACAATGGCAAAAGCTAAGGCTACTTGGGTGACAATTGGTCTCCAGTCATTACCTTGTTGCGCTTGATTGTAAGCAAAAAGAGACGCGGCTGCTACTAACAAAAGAAATGCTCCGCGAATCAAGTTGAAAATCAGTTCGATGACTTCGGGCTCAATAGCTTCACCACCCGCTGAAGAAGCTCCTTCTGCGAGCTCTGTCATAAATTCTTCTAAGCCGGAGAGGAAGACGGCGTTAGCTGGGGAATCAAGTACGGAGCACAGTGCGGTGGAGGTAATGATGGCAGTGGTAATATGCCAAAAGCGAATTTTGCAGCCGATATATCGCTCTACAATAGGAATTGCTTTTGCAACGTGCCACAAGCTCAAAAAGACAATGCTGGAACAACCTAAAGTTACAATTAGGAGTGGGTTGCGGATAGTGAAATAGATGAGTGAGGCTAGGCAAATGCCGAGGAAGGGAAGGTCGCCTAACTTAATCTTTTGTTGAGAAAGCCAGCGATTGACCAAGTGCTGCTTTTTTGAGGTTTTTGTAGGTTCTAGGTAAGTAGTCATCTTAGCTTCTCCATTTTTTTATTGCATTAATGCCAATTTAAACAGCATCTAATGCCTGCACAATCACCAAACACGGTGATTTTGTACAGTGAAAATAACCCCCTCCAATTGGAGGGGGCAAGTGAAATTACTTTAAATCTCCATCTGAGCATCAGTTTTTCTAGCTTCCAGCTTGTGGGAGTTCTGATTGGGCTCAAGTTGCTGCTGGGAAAGGAGATTTTCTACTACTTCTGGTGGAATGTCGCACAGAAGTACCTCAACATTACCTTTTTGGAGACTGGCCTCAAAAACTATCTCGCTGTGAGAGTTAAAGCCTTTGACAGTACCCTTCGACTTGGATTTATCGCTAGACTCAACTTCAAAGTCGAGGCGCGAGCCTTGGGAATCAATAAAGCTCACCTCTTCCTGACCGCTTCTTTGTACCATTTCAGCTAAACGTTCTTGGTTGAGAGCTTGTTGAAAAATCTTTAAGTGATCGAGCTCTTCTTTTTCTTCAGGTTTCAGGAAGTCGTTGATCACTTTCCATTCTCCAGTTTTTTCCTGTAATGCTGAGAACAGTTCCTCACCTTGCTTAGTTTTTAAGCTAACAACATTAGAGGAGTCAAGATTCGTTACGGAAAGTTTGGCTTCTCCTAAATCAACGCCATCTTTTAATACAAAGCCTTCCGCATAGGCTTCTTCTTCAGCTAGGCTGTAAATTTTCGCTAGGGTTGCTGCAAGTTGGGAGTCTTGAGTAAGATTTGGGGCTGTCATAGCTATTTTTTTAGCAGTAGCGCTAGCGCTGCTGGTAGCTGGGATTGTTGATTCTAATGAAAGTTTTTCACCTATTTCTGTTTCGTTTTGTACGAGTTGGTCGCTGATGGATGGAGTCGGGATGTCGGGCGGTTCTACTTTTGCCTCCGCAGCTTGAACGCCTGTCTCGCTTTGAAGAGAAAGTTTGTTCTCTAAAGCTTCTATTCGTTCTTCAAGGGTATCGAGTCGTTTTTCAAGTCGGTTGAGTGCTTCATTTATTTGTACGAGTTGTTCTTCAAAACTGGCCTGTGTATCAATCTTAATAGCAGCCTTTTGTTCAGAATTATTGTCTTTCACAATGCCGGAAATTTTATCAAGCTTCCCGTGAACTTTACTAACAGCTTTAGCTAAAAGCATAGCGGGTGTTGACACAAGTTCGGCATCGGATTCAGGTAAGATGTTTTGTTCGGGTTCTGGCTCCGGCTCCGATTCAGCTATTGGTAAAGCTTCGGATTCGACCGTTGTACCTGCAACTGAATCAGCTTCAACCAAGTTAGTAACCCGCTGCGAGAGGGAGTCAGCTCGCTGGCTTTGAGCTTTGAACCTTTTGACAATATCGGCAACTTGGCGCTCTTTTCGGGCCCCAACAGCAGCTTCTATAATCTGTGAAGCTGCTTTTTTGCCAATCAGAGTAGCGAGAACCGCAACTTGAGCGCTCATACCGCTGACAGTTGTGCCTTCTATCTCACTTCCTGAAATGGCTGTTCTACCACTAACTTGTACAGCAGCATCAAGGATACTATCGATGTTCTGGTTGTGGGAATTTTTGCCTTGAGGCCGCTGTGGGTTAGTTCTGCTTTTTGAAGGTGTGGCTGCTAAGAATTCAGCAACTTCTGCCGCTTCCTCGGCCTGAAGTTTTCTTTGAGCTTGGGATTTTGATGATATTTCTTCCTGTTCTAAATCTTCTCGAACGGAGTTTTGAATGTGGCTTTTTGTGGATGATTTAGCTTGAGGTTGAGGTGCTTCGATTTCAAATTCATCTAGCTCACTTAGTTCGTTTATTAGAGAGCGGCTTAAGGCTTTAGATTTAAGCGGTCTTTCTTCCGCTTCCCACTTTTGCAAGTCATCTGTCCGAGGTCGTTTTTTGGTTGGAGACTTAGGTGATAGTTCATCATCCTCCTCAAATTCTATTTCATTTTTTGTCGATTTAGTATGGGATTTAGATTTCGCACGTCGTGAGGGTTCCTCATCCTCTAACTCATCTAACAAATCGTCTTTTTTAGACTTGCTAGCAGCTTTATGTTTAGATTTAGAGGAGGGTTCATCATCCTCTAACTCATCGAGTAAATCGTCTTTTTTAGACTTGCTGGCAGCTTTATGTTTAGACTTAGGGGAGGGTTCATCATCCAATTCATCGAGTAAATCGTCTTTTTTAGACCTGTGTTTAGTTGGAGTGGAGTCGAGTAACGTCTCAATTCCTATTTTAGTAAATCGGTTGTCGTCCGGTTCCCCCAAGTGTTCCATCATGTACTTTCCTGTGGTAGAGCCGTACTCTGGTCGATCGCTCAAACTGAGGACGAGTCCGTTGTGTTTGACTTCCACGCTAATGCCAGGTTTGCCGTCGGCTTCCGTTAGTTCTTCAATTGCATCGGCAAAATCTTCTACGCTGGTGAGTCCGTTTTCCAGGCAGTAATCTAAAGCTTTCTCGCAGCGATTTTTTAGGTAGTTGAGGATTTTCTTGCCCTCGGCTGTGTTTGGGGTGATGTAGTTTCCCTGGCTTCGGCTTCGAGATGCTGTTTTTGTAGCCATAATCTTTGTGACGGGGTGAGTGGATATTTTCTATGAAATTCGAGTAGTGTCTCTAGTGACTTCACTCGGAAGAGCGGTTTTAGGGACTGAAAATTACCCCCTCCAATTGGAGGGGGAGGGTCTTTTTGCTATCGGTCGCCAAAGAAGTGTCATATTATGTCCGTCAAAATACTCATAAAAGCGTAGGCTTCAATGTTGTACGAATGTCCTCAAGGAAGGTCAAAGTACCGGACATAATATTATTTGCGAATTCAGGTTAAAGTTGTGCGTCTGCAACTCTATTATTGGAGGATGTAGAGGCTAACTCAGCATCGATTGTTAAGAGGTATTTGAGAAACTGAGCGCTGCTATTTTTGGAAAGTTGCTTACTAATTTGACCTGTTTTCAAGTCAGCAGCTAATACCGGATTATCAGCTTCATCTCGGACTAAACATCTAAGATTATTGCGAGAGTTGCTAATAAAAGCTGTCCAGTTTCCCACAGGGATTTGAGTGGCTCCAGTCTGGTTATATGCTTCAGAAATTGCATCCTTCAGCAATTGTGAGAGGTGGACGGGGCTTGCAGCAATGTCTTCGGGTTGAGACGGCGGTTTGTTTTGAGCAGGAGTTGGCGATACGGATGGCGATACGGATGGCGATCGCCCTTGAGCAGGAGTTGGCGCGACTTCTGCAAGTTCCTCAACTGATTCAATGAGTCGCACGGAACTAGGGTCGATATTTAAGAGCAGAGCACTGCCTTTAGGCGAGGGTTCAATAGTAGCCTCGAAGGTAGTGCCGATCGGCAATTTAGGCGAATTAGCAGAGAACATGGCTAGCTGTTGCCCGTCAAGGAGGACAATAGGGCTGCCATCGCGCCTAGAACCGGTACCGCTAACGGAGCCAACCTCAAAAGTCAATGTTTTGTGCCTCCATTTTGAAGCGCTAAAGTCAACATCTCTCAAGTCGTTGTACTTCTGCCCAATCAGTTCAGCTTTGTCAAATTGAAAGGTTTGCAATTGCTGGCAAATTTCATCCGTAAACAGGTTGAGAACCAATGCTGCTTTAGGTGTTTGGTTTGGGGAATCAAGCCAAGTATAATCAGCAGGAGCTACAATGCGGGAACTAACATCTTTGGTGCGACCAAGACCATCACGGTAGGTTAAATCCAAACTGTCGATGTCGTTGGCATTGCCACCAAATTTATTTTCAAGAATTCCCACCAGTTTGTCGCTCGGTTCAATTAAGGCAAAATTGACCATTGGTAGGCTCGGATGCAAAGTTGCTTCATACTTAATGCCTTTGCTGTCTAACAATTCTTTCCAATGTTCAGCTAACTCTTTGCCAACAGACTGTCGCTTCTTGCCCCTGACCGTCTTACCGCTACCGTCCCGCTCAAATTCCTCGAAAGGAACGCTCAGGATGTAAGTGTCTTTTGGCATTGCTTCGTGCAGTCGTTCGTACTCAGGTTCAAGGTTAAATTCAATCAACAGTTGGCGAGAAATTTCCTTACAAGCCTTGCGAGGAACTTCTAAGTTAGGATTTGCGGTTTCGATATGCCACATAGCACTAGCAGCCAAAAACCGTTCTTCAGGGTCAGTCCAAGCTTCGGTTACATCGGCTCTTAAGCTCTCGTATAGTTTGCCGACAGCTTCTTTAATTGCTTTAGAATCGGTGCCACACTCCAAGTGGATTTCGCCCATCCTTTCTCGATAGCGTTCCTTAATATCTTGCGCCCACCTGACATAATATTTCTCCCATTTTTCCCGTTCATCCAAGTCGGAAGGAGACTCAAAAAGATAGCGAAATTCGTCGCGGTGGCGGCTTTTTAGACGAGTCGGTTCCCACTCTGGGTTAACAGCCTCCCTAGCAATACAATTGATAGCGGTGCCGTCTCCTATAGGTAATGGTACGGTTTTGTAAAGCCTGGGGTCGTCTTTGTAGTCAAATAGGTAGCTTGGGTGTTGTTCTGACCACTGCTTAGCCTTGGACAGCAAAGAGGGGTGGTAGTCTTCGGTGCGAGTAGCACTTTTGGGACTGTCCACTTCAATTTGCAGGGCATCAAAGAGCTTTCCAAGAAGCTGACGCTTCTGTTGATTGAATAAACTTTCTGGCTGTCCCGGTTCTGCTGCTGACGATTGCACTCTCCCGATTAAGGTAGCAACCCAGCCGATTTTGTTTTGGGCGATCGCTACAGCAATTTGTCGCAATTTGGTATACTTGCGATCGCCATGACTATCAGTAGCTTTATTGTAGTCAACTTTCTTTCGCTTCTCAACTGCATCGTACTCATTCTCTTGATTAGCGTGCCTGGTTTCAGAAGCAATATTCGGCATTTTGGAAGCCGGAGTAATCACTAATTGGTCGCCATCAAAATCGCATTGATGATGCTGCATGGCTTGGTCGGAGCGAATAAAAACACACCCTTTGTACTGCATTAATTCAGGATGGCTTTTATTGTCCACTGTATAGCGGCGGATGTTGTCCTTACTGACAATGGGGTATCGGGTGACGATGACTTCTGTGCCGTGTCGCAAGTGGGGGGCAACAATTGTACCTGGGTTGAGGTTTTCACAAGGTTGAGCCATTGCTGAACCATGATGAATTGCGCCTTTAATTGCTAAGTCTTTCCACTTTTGGGCCAGTTGTTCTTGCATAAAATCGACGACTTTGGGAAAGTCGAGGAGTTGACCGAGTTTGTCGTTCCTTAAAATTGATATGAGCCGGGATTGGTTGCGTTGAGTTTTCTCATCTGCTTCATCCTCTAATCCGCTGTCGGATTCGTTAATGTTAGCTTGAAAAACAGCTTTTTTGTCGTGCTGTTCCACTAAGTATTTAGCAAGTTGCAGCCGATTGTTTTGTAAATCAGCTAGCTTTTTGGCTTCAACTTTAGTCGGTGTGGCGATGTCAGTCTCAATAGCTGATTCAGAATACCAAATCGAAAATTGCCAGGAATTTTCGTATTCAGTTACTTTGGCGTTGCCTCGATTTCCTAGTACAGCTTTGGGAAATTCGTAATTACCGCAAGGAATCAATTCAGCTAATTGCAAAGCGGCAACTCCTTTGATGGAGGAGCGATCCATAATGATATCGTAACCCTTAGAGTCAGTTAATTCTGAATCGGGTAGCAATGTTCCTTTGGCAAGAAAGCTAATTTCTGGAGTGCGGCACTCTTCTTGCTGCCATTCCTGCATCCAGGCAAATCTAAATTGGAAAGGTCGGTTGTAATTCCCTCCCATCTGTTTGGCTAGTGCCGGTGAAATTTTACCGTGACAGTCTCCGGTTTGCCACTTATCGGCTTGAGCTTTTTCACGAGAGTCGTCGCTTTGAGAATCAACAATTTTAACTCGCAGGGTTTGGTCATCTTGGGAGCTATCTAACAATTTAGCTCCTTGATTGCAACTGCTAACTAACAGTGAGCCGTAGCGACAGGCGTGGTCGGGTTGAGTTTTGAATATGCTTAACAGTTTGCTTGAGAGTTCTTTGTCGGCAAAGTACACATTTTTGCCTGAACTGAAAGCAACTCTTCTGGCAATGCCATCTCCAAAGTCGATATTTTTGAGAGGGTCGAGGCTGCTATCATCAGAGTCTGGTTTGACGATGGTTAGGGATACTAACTCTTCGGGTTCAAAAAGTAGCTCAAGCACGGAATTACGCAGCACTTCTGATTCAGCTTGATACCGCCCTTTGGCTCGACCGTCAGTCAACGACATATCAAAGACAGGGATTTTTAGTCCTTCCTCAGCTACCCATTCTGTGGAGCGATATTCTAGGGCAAGTTTTCTTCTACTCATTGATAACTCCTGAATGCGAGTTTTAAAAGTTTGACAAGATTGTTTGGTCAAGGCTTCCTGCTACTGAGTGATAGTTACCCCCTCCAATTGGAGGGGTTTGGGATGGAAAAGTATCGTGTTAAAATTAGAATGACCATCCCAAGGTGTAGCAAACAAATGAAAGTTATTCGCACAACTACGGCTATGAAAAACCAGCGAAATTCTGGGTCGGATAGTGACAGCGATGCACTCGTCCGCGAAGCTTATGAAGAAGGTGAAACCAGTCAGCAGTTGGCAGGTTTAAGCCTCGATGCTGAGCTGGTTATTAAAGGTATAGCGTCAAAGTTATTCAACGTCACCGAAGAAGAAGTCGAAAACCCTCAATACTGGATTGATTTGTAATATATAGCTGTTCTCAAAAAGGTGAGGTATGAATTGTTACCTGGAAAGCTTGATAATACAGGATTTCTGCATACCTCATCGCTCTGAGAACGGCTATAAGCTATAGATAAGCTGTTGCACATTTAAATTGAATATTCGGGACGCTGCTCAAAGCCATCCCACTCATGGTTTGATTGATGTTTGACATACAATTTAAATACCGCAACAGCTTATTGACCGCAATTAAATTGGCGCTATTACAAAACAAGTGTTTCACATTCTCATTCGGAGATGTCTAATAAGTCAGGTGCCAGAGCAGGCATTTCTGACACCTCACAAGATGGCTAACGCCGTTTTTTGGACTGCGTTTTATCCTCAGAAAAACTCTCAAGCGTCTGGTTGGCTTGAAGAGAGTGCAAATTGTTACCGGGAAGTAAGCTGTAGACTACTTTGCGCTTGCAGAAAACCTTAGTGCCATCTACAGGCATTCCTTGTTTCCAAGCGTTTGCAATCGCCTTTTTGTCGGCCGAGGTTACGGTTTTGGTTTCGACTCGGCGATAGGGTTCTGGCAGTAGAGATGGGTCAATCAAAACTTCACAAGTGGGCGGATTTTCCTTGACAGTAATGCGGCGGTGTTTGCCGATAGTTTCTGAAGTTAAGATGCCACACTCGTTGAAGTAGAGAACAGTTTGATCTAACCGCTCTTTCCAGCCTTGGAGTTTGTTGATAGCTTTTGAATGGAGTTCAATCAAATACTGCATCCGGGCTGTAATGCTTGCAATTTCAGCATCAATTTGATCGGCTAAGTCGGCATGGGCATCAACAGCGAGTTCTTGGGTTTCTTGGGTTTGCCAAAGGGATTGCAGCAATTGGTCAATTTCTTCTGAGCTTTCTGCTGACTCTAGTTGATGCCAAAGTTGAGCCGCATTTATTGAACTTTGAGCAAGGGACGCTGTTGCTAAATGCATAGTTTAGTATCCTCCGTTGATGCAGGTGTGGTAATAATCGCGGCGTGCTTCGATTTGAGTAAGTGCAGCCATTGTTTCGGGTTCTAACTCAAGAGAAACCTGTTTGTCTTTGTGAATTTTGCTACCTGGTTGAGGATAAGTTGTTTTGTGGAAATTTGAAGGGGTAACTTTTTGCATATAGTTCAAAAAGATTTTCTTAAAAATAGCGCGACAGCGCTCTTAAAAAAAAAGGGAGGTTTAAAGAGATGAGTTATCCAATAATTTTGTACCCAAAATTGATAATAGAATTCTGTCACCAATATCCTTTGCCAGAGGTAAGTTCTAGTTGTGCCACATCATCCCCAATTCAAGAAACTCAAGAATTCGGGCAATCTGTTGTTTTGTCTCAGCCACCTCAACCACCTGTAGTGTTACCTGTCAAGTTGCTGTGGTTAATTTGGTTGTTTTGGCTCTATGGTGCGATCGCTCTTGGGCTGTTAACTATTGCGTGGGGTTGGCTGTGGTGGGAGTTGCTATTGGTAGTAACTGCTTATTCATGTTTAATTGGCGCTGCTTATAGTTATGTGTTTGGTTGCCGTCAAAAACTGCTATCCAGATACAAGCAGCAGGTTATTGAGTACAAAGAACAAGAGATATTATCCAAAAGACAGCAGGAAGTTTCTAGTTGTAAGCTGGGAAGAGAACGGTTGCAGACAGTTTCAAAAAGTGTCCGAAATGACTTACAGTACAGAAATAGATTGCTCAAGGACTTGATGTCACTTCGGGTTAGTTCGACAGGCATATCTCAAGCTCAGCAAGGAGTGAGTGAAGAAAAGTTTTTGCTGAGCTTGCAGCGGCATTTCAAGGGAGTTGTACAGGGGGCGGAGTTTGAAATTCCGTCATCTCGGAGGAGTTATTCAGCAGATTTTATTGTGATGCACACTCCATCTGGGATAGGAATTGATGTGGAGATTGATGAACCTTATGCTGGCAAATCTAAAAAGCCAACTCACTGCTGCGATGTTGACCGCGATCTCCGCCGCAATCAACTATTCTTAGAGTGGAATTGGATTGTGGTTAGATTTACTGAAAAGCAGGTGGTTCAGGCTCCTTTGAGCTGCTGCAAATTTATTGCTCTGGCGATTGCTGAAGTAACGGGCGATCGCTCTTTTTTAGAGCAACTGAAAACTGAACCCGATCTGCTGAGCGTCAAACCCTGGACAACCAGAGAGGCAAGGGCTATGGCGAAAAGCAATTATCGCCTTACCTATTTACCTGAATTTGGTGCTGATTCTGTTGGCGATCGGGTTTCAAAGTTTTGATTAACCGCACGCAATATCCGAGTTATTGACTGCAATAAATGTTTATAATTAATACAAAGGAGATCAGATAGATATGCTATCATTTGAAGACGGGTTCATTGAAAGTCAACAGCTCAACCAAAGACTTCTTCAAACGATTCGCTTGATTGGAGAATACAAGGGAAAGCAGGAGTTATTCAAGCAACAAGCCCCACAAGTTTTAGGCACTTTGCGCCAAGCTGCGGTTATTCAGAGTACCGAATCTTCTAACCGCATTGAAGGCATTACAGTGCCACTAGAACGGATTAAGAAATTGGTAACAGAAAAAACAACGCCGCGCGATCGCTCAGAACAAGAAATTGCGGGTTATCGGGACGTGCTAACTACAATTCACACCAGTTATAGCCACATTCCTTTGAGTACAGGAGTTATTTTACAACTGCACCGCGACCTTTACCAATTTGCTGTTAATACAGGCGGGCGCTGGAAAACAGTGGATAATGAAATTAGCGCTACTTATCCTGACGGGACTAAAGTGGTGAGGTTTCAACCTACTCCCGCTTATGCTACTCCTGCGGCAATGGAAAGCCTGCAAGAACGGTTTAATCGCCTCTGGGAATCTGGTGAAATAGAGCCGTTATTGCTGATTCCCAGTTATATCTTGGATTTCTTGTGCATTCACCCATTTGTAGATGGAAACGGGCGAATGGCAAGGTTGTTGACGCTGTTGCTGCTGTACAAAGCGGGTTATGAAGTAGGGCGATTTATTAGTTTAGAACGGATTGTAGAACGAACTAAGGAAAGCTACTACGATACGCTTGATCAATCTTCCCAAGATTGGCATGAAAGACAGCATAACCTATTACCTTGGTGGGAGTATTTTTTGGGAGTCATGCTGCTGTCAGCGTATCGAGAATTTGAGCAGCGGGTGGGTTATGTTACCTCTGCAAAAGGAACGAAAACGGCGATCGTATTGGATGCAATTAACAATTTGCCTCAAGAATTTTCAATTAGAGAGTTACAAGAAAGGTGTCCGACAGTGGGCATTGATTTGATTCGGCGTTTATTGCGCCGGGAGAGAGATGCTGGACGTTTGCACTTGGAGGGGGCGAGGGGTAGATGCTCGCTGGCAAAAGCAGTAGAGGAATTATAGCGCTCCTCAAGCAAGTGAGATATTTAGGGATTAATCAAAAATTCCTCAATTCCCCACTCTAAAATCTAAAATCTAAACCTGTACCTCATGTACCTGAGAAAAGCTATATGCACAATCAACTGGGTGTTTAGATAAAAATTGACCACCAGTTGCAATTATTTATAGTTGCTAGTTTATTGACGATCGCCTGTTAAAAGCAGAATATTTAACGATCGCCCGCTATGATATTTCAAGCGGAGAGAGGGACTTCTTCACCACCAGCCACACGGGCTGGCTAAAAAACTCAGCCTCGCGGCAAACTTAATCCGGTACACCTCGCTTATTCGCTATTCGCGAATGTAGAATGAAGGAAAGTGAGCGATCGCCAAAAGTGATGCTAAAACCCCAAGATATAGTTGCAATACTAAAAGTCCACACTTGGCAGTCAGCTCCCTGGACGTACAGCACCCTTGCCAAAAGCTTAGGTATGAGCGCGTCAGAAGTTCACGCAGCACTTTCTCGATGTGAAGCAGCAGGCCTCTATCAGGGCGAAAATAGGAGAATTGTGAAGCAAGCACTCCTAGAGTTCTTGGTGCATGGGCTGCGCTATGTGTTCTACACCCAACCCGGCCCCTTAAGTCGGGGAATGCCAACCGCGCATTCGGC
>CASBQF010000364.1 GCA_949127775.1 Oscillatoriales cyanobacterium PMM_0080 | reverse complement strand
CTATCTAAATAAGAGAGTTTACCTCTTACCAAATGCCCGCCAATGCCTTCTTGCAAATTTCCTTTGGACATTAGCAGAATTCGCGGATACCGATTTGTGCGGCGGCGATGTTCTCTGGCAGCGGAGATGGCTGCTAGAACCCCTGGAACTTCATCACCGAAGCAGATAATATCGTAAGCATTTAGATTGCTGACCATTATTTAATCACCTCTCCTAATTGTCATATTTTTGAGTGAATTCTCAATTTAATTGTGGTTAGTTAGCGATCGATCTCGTACAAAAATAGATCGCAATCCAACAAAAGTCAACTATTCAGTCGGACATTATATCATATTCTATTGGTTGACTTTTGGAGTGCATCTCAACGAGTACAAATATATTAGTAGGGGCTCACGTTGAGATGCACCCGATTTTTGAGTTGTACCGATCGCATTTTCACGTTGAGGACTAAGGACAAAAATCCTTAATACCAATTTAATGGGTCGTTGCACATATCTCGATCCCCCTAAATCCCCCTGGTTGTAGGGGGACTTTGAGCTGAATCTTGTCCCCCCCTTATTAAGGGGGGCTAGGGGGGATCTGATTGTATGCAGCCTCATAAAAAATTGGTATAAAACAGGTATTTTTCAAGAATAACCTTGCAGTTTCATCACTTGGCGGTAGTGCGCTTCAATCTCGCTCACCGTTTGCGATTGACGCTTGCTAGTCCACTCACTGCGATCGAATAATTCCCGCCTCAAATCATCCACATCAATCGTTTTCACCTTTCCTTCAGCAACAATTTGCTTACCGTTCACCCAGACACTGTGTACTGCATTTGTCGGGCGTCCCAAAATTAGCAAACCAATCGGATCGGTGCGCGGCAACAATGATAAACTGGTTAAATCGTACAATACAAAATCGGCTTTTTTGCCAACTGTCAGCGAACCCATTTCATCAGCAGCATTCAAACCTTTTGCTCCTCCCAGCGAGGCCATTTCTACAGACTGGCGTGGCGTTATCCAGTGGCGGTAATCCAAATCCGTGATATTGTGCAAAATTGAGCCCATTTTTATCGCTTCCAGCAAATCTTGGGAGTCATTGCTAGCCGCGCCGTCGCAGCCGAAAGATACATTTACTCCCGCTTGGCGGTATTTGAGAATCGGTGCAATCCCGCTTCCCAAGCGCAGATTGCTGAGGGGATTGTGTACAACTGTCGATCGGGTTTCTGCCACGATCGCAATGTCGGAGTCGTCGAGCCATACGCAATGTGCTAAGGAAGTGCGGGGAGTCAAGAAACCAATTTGTTGCAGGTGTTTTACAGCGCTACAGCCGTATTTTTCCTGAGCTAGTTGTTTTTGAGCTGAGGTTTCCAAGAGGTGCGCGTGCAGACAAAGATTGTAGCGATCGCCCAAATCGATGCACCCTTCAAACAAAGCATCAGAACACAGTTGAGTTCCCGTCGGCGCCAATAACATATTAACACCTTTTTCGGGATTGTGAAACTGTTTGATAGCTGCTTCTATTAATTCCAAAGTTGCTTTTGTCGATCGGATATAAGCAGCGTGTTCGATACCACCATCGCCCACAGGCATTCCCGCTGTTAGGGGTTCATCTTGAATTAACGGCCCGATAAAAGCACGGATGCCAATTTCTTGATAAGCGCGAACAGCAGCGGCGATTGTCTCTAATTCTTGCCCCGGAATCAAAACTAAATGATCGACTACACTTGTGCCACCAGACAGCAATGTTTCGACTGCTGTTCCCAAGGCGCTTAAATAAACTTGTTCGGGTTCCAGAGGGGTAAAATCGTACAATTCGGCAAGCCACAATTCTAGTGGCAAAGGGGGAATGATGCCACGCTGCCACATTTCTGAAGAGTGGGTGTGCGCGTTGACAAAACCTGGCAGCAGCAGCTTATTTTTGCCATCAATTATTGTTCCCATAGGTGTTAAATTGTGGGCGATCGCACTTATGCAATTATCCGCCACTTGCACGTCTGCGGTTTCATAACCACTCTCAACCGGAATTAAAACATTTTGAATTGTAAAGCTCATAGATTTACCCTTTACGTGAATTTACATCTATTCTTATTTTAGGATTGCCGGATGCTAAAGTTAATAAATCCTAAAATTTATCAAAAGAGTTACGTCTGATACTTAATTTTAGCCAAAAATTAGGCGATCGCAAGTTAGGATGAATCAAATAGTTCTAAAATTGAAATTGTTTTTGAGTCACAATCCATATGAATCCTGATTCTCTCCGCACCTTGGGCGTACCGCCGAATGCTTGGAAAGTTGATGCCAAAATTGCCGACATCACCCGATCGCCGATCGCGCCTCAACCTGTTACCCTAGAAACAGAAACTAAAACCCTGCGTTTGGACTTAGCAAAAGCAGCAATGTTGGTGATAGATATGCAAAACGATTTCTGTCACCCCGACGGTTGGCTAGCACACATTGGCGTCGATGTAACGCCCGCCCGCACTCCCATTAATCCGTTACAAAATTTGCTGCCAAAATTGCGATCGCACGCCATGCCAATTATTTGGATCAACTGGGGAAACCGCCCCGATTTACTGAATATTAGTGCAGCTTCGCGTCACGTTTACAATCCCACAGGCGACGGCGTAGGTTTAGGAGATCCGCTGCCAAAAAACGGCGCATCTGTGTTGATGGCAGGGAGTTGGGCGGCCGCAGTTGTGGATGAATTGACACCTAAACCCGAGGATATTTGTGTAGATAAATATCGAATGAGTGGCTTTTGGGATACTCCTTTAGATAGTATCCTGCGGAACCTGGGAAGAACTACACTTTTCTTTGGAGGAGTAAACGCCGATCAGTGCGTTATGGCTACGCTGCAAGATGCTAATTTTCTCGGTTACGACTGTATTTTAGTCAAAGATTGTACAGCTACGACATCTCCAGAGTATTGCTGGAAAGCTACTCTTTATAACGTTAAACAATGTTTTGGGTTTTTGTCTGATTCTCAGGCTATGTTAGAAGCAATTAAATAGCAGTCATCAGCCAGCAGTCATTAGTCATCAACTTGGGCAGTTGAGCGACGAACTAATGACTCTGGATTCTCACTAATGACAGCAGAAACATATAGCAACCGTCCGTGACGGTTAGGAAGTTCTTAATTGCTAAAACCCTGGTTTTTCTTACTTCTTCCTTCTTCCTTCAGCTATAACAACTCACAACTAACAATAAAAAAATGACAAACCACTGCATGATTCCTGTTATGAAGTCTCCGAAAGACTACCAAGCATTTCGCATCAGTCCAGGTGATACTAATAGATTAGCGATCGTCTTCGATCCGGTAACAGCGAATGCTTCATTAACTGTTTGCGTCGAGATTTTCGATCCGGGCGGCAAAACTCCTCCCAACCGGCATCAATTGGCAGTAGAAATGTTTTTTGTACTCAAAGGAAGAGGTAGAGCAACCTGCGACGGCAAAACAGTTAGTATTAAACCGGGAGATAGTTTGTTAGTGCCTCCAATGGCTACTCACGTAATTGAGAATACGGGCAGCGAACGTTTGTACACTTTGTGCATCATGGTGCCGAATGAGGATTTTGTGGAACTAATTCGCAGCGGTACGCCAGTCGAACTCGATGAGGAAGATATGAGAGTTCTCGGGCGATCGGATATGCTGGTGGCGTGCTAGGTTCGATCGTTTGGACTTCAGTCCGCAAAAAAAAGGACTAAAGTCCTTACTACTAACCTGTTTGTAGTGAGGAATTCAGTCCTCAAAGAAAGGACTAAAGTCCTTACTACGAACCTGTTTTTAATTTTTTTAATGATTTATGCTGAAAGTTTGTCCGAAAGAAACAGCATCAATGCTAACTAGAGATGGCGTGCGCTTGGATGCTGACATCTACCGCCCCGATGCGGCGGGCGAATTTCCAGTATTGTTAATGCGGCAACCTTACGGCAGGTCGATCGCATCTACGGTAGTATATTCTCATCCGGCATGGTACGCCAAACACGGCTACATCGTTGTGATCCAAGACGTGCGGGGGCGCGGTACTTCCGAAGGCGAATTCAACTTATTTGCTAGCGAAACAGCAGATGGATTTGATACCGTCAATTGGGCTGCTAATTTGCCGGGAAGTAGCGGCAAAGTGGGAATGTACGGCTTTTCCTACCAAGGCATGACTCAACTCTACGCCGCGGCGGCTAAACCCAGCCCCTTGATCGCAATTTGTCCGGCAATGGTAGGCTGCGATTTATACGCAGATTGGGCCTATGAAGGCGGCGCATTTTGTTTGCAATCAAATCTCGGCTGGGCAATTCAGCTAGCAGCCGAAACTGCTCGCTTAAAAGGCGATATTTCTGTCCATCAATCCCTTTACGCAGCTTCGAGAAACCTGCCGCTATGCGATACTGTTCCGGCGCGTCCTAAGATTATTCAAGAATTAGCACCAGACTCATATTATCACGATTGGCTCGATAATTATCAACCGAGCGAGTATTGGGAAAAACTCTCGCCCAATATCAAAGATTTAGACTTGCCGATGCTGCACGTTGGCGGTTGGTTTGATACTTATTTGCGCGGAACAATCCATCTTTATCAGGAAATGGCGGGCCGGAGTTCTTCTCCGCAGCATTTGATAGTTGGGCCTTGGGCGCATTTACCTTGGGGGCGAAAAGTTGGAACACTGGATTGCGGTTTGGCCGCTTCTAATCCTGTGGATGAGTTGCAAATTCGCTGGTTCGATTGCTTTCTTAAAGGAGTTGATACAGGAATATTAGACAATCCACCGATTGCTTTATTTGAAATGGGGAGTAATGATTGGTGTCAGTTTGATAAGTGGCCTGAAAATTACCATCAATCTTATTTTTTAGCAACTAACGGACTGGCGGCGATGCGAGAAGATGGGGGGATTTTAACCGAGATTTGCGCGGATGTTTGTACTGATGATATATTTGTACACGATCCTTGGCGGCCGGTGCCGTCGTTGGGAGGACACGCGGCATTTCCTGCTGGTTCATTTGAGCGATCGACTATTGACTGTCGCACCGACGTGTTAACATACACTTCTGCACCCCTCACAGCCGATTTGCACCTTGCAGGAGAGGTATTTGTCGAAGTATTTTGTACCGCAGATGCGCCGACTTTTGACTTGTGTGCGATACTTTCGGTAGTCAAAGATCATGGCAGCGTCTACAATTTTACTCAAGGTTATGTGCGGGTGAATTCAGGTGAAACACCTGTGAAAATTGTGCTGCAATCAACTTGTATGCAAATTGCGCGAGGTAATGCTTTGCGCCTGAGTTTGAGTGCGGCTTGTTTTCCCGCCTATGACGTGAATCCGGGGACTGCTCAGCCTCCGGGTGCAGCGCGGACGATCGATGCTAAAATTATCACGCTGACAGTAAGTTGTGGCGGGAGTTGTCCTTCTCAGATTTTACTGCCAATTGGCGATCGCACTTAAAACCCATCTAACTATGAGCGTTATCTTTCACATCACCCGCAGCCAACAGTGGGAAGAAGCAAAACAAGTGCAATCCTATCGCGGAGATACGCTAGACTCTGAAGGATTTATCCATTGTTCGACTTTGCCGCAAGTTATTAAATCTGCTAATAAGTTTTTTGTCGGACAAACAGGATTACTGCTGCTGTGGATTGACTCGGAAAAAGTAGAATCTGAACTTAAGTATGAATATGCCGCTGGTGAGGATTACCCGCACATTTACGGGCCGCTGAATGTGGATGCAGTGTTGAAAGTTTTTGAGTTTGAAGCGGGTGCAGATGGCAAGTTTCAATTGCCGGCAGAATTAACAGCAAGTATAAATAAGCCTCTTATATAAATCTTTGAGCGATCGATCAACCGCAGATTTAAAGCAGATCAACGCAGATTAACGCAGATTAATGTAGACGCATTTACAGTCGTGGGGGCGGGTTTATAGATATTTGGGATGTGAATTACAGATGGTTTGTGAACCCGCCCCTACCAATATTTTTATTGTGATAGTTGCCAAATATCAATCAACATCAACCAACTCCGCCGCCAGTTTTAGCGCATCTTCGCGAGTTGCAATTCTCCCTTCCACCCGCGCTAATTGAATCTCCATTAACAATTGACCAATTTGCGGACTTCTGGGCAAATTCAAAGATTCCATTAATTCATTGCCGCTAAGTAATTGTGTCGGATGAGCTACTATATCATTAGGATCGAGATAGCGATTAATTAACGGTGAAATATCATCAACTGCAACTCCCGCCGCCACGGCCAAAACTGCTAAAACAGGAAATACTATTCCGACATCGCGAAACAAAAAATACTGGTCTCTCAAAGACATTTCGGCAATTGGTTTTGCTTGCAGTTTTGGTAAGTATGTCAAAAGCTCGATCGCACTTTTAATCTCTGCATTGCTGTACTTCAACCTGAGCAACTCAGTTTCAGCGATTGTCGGGTCGGAATTTGCCAAAATAGCTAACTTCCCGATCGCCAACAACGGCGTTTTAATTGTATCGCGAATCGATCGCCCAAACTCAATCCCCAACTCTGGATAAATTGCCGCCAAATCAGCAGCACACGAGTCGATTTTTGTCAAGATGTCGAAACGGTCGATCGCACTTGCAAACCAAATCGAAAACAACCCATCTTCGCAACCCTTACAAATCCAAGGAACACCGTGATTATTGCTCAACAAATAACCCAATTCTGTCCGCACTCGTTCCACCGCCACCCGACTCAACAACGGTGCTAATTCGCGAATTGCCTCCAAAGTTTCCGGTTCGATCGCAAAACCCAACTGCGCCGCTTGGCGGTAAGCTCTTAATAACCTCAGCGGATCGTCTTCTAAGTTCGATCGCGAAATCATCCGCAGCAAACCCAACCGCAAATCAGTTTGACCATCCAAAGGATCGATGATTTCTCCGGTAAAAGGATTGCAGGCGATCGCATTTATGCGAAAATCCCGGCGGTGCAAATCCCCCTCCAGACTCCCCCCGAAAGCCTCCGCAAAATCCACCGTACCGCCCGCAAACACCACCCGCGCAATCTGGCGTTCGGCATCCAACAAGACAAATCCGGCTTTTGTGCGATCGGCAATTTTGCGAGCAGTTTTCACCGCCCGTGTTAGCATAACGAAATCCAAATCAAAATAGTGCGATCGGCGGCCCAGCAGCGCATCCCGCACCGCACCGCCCACCAAATAAACAGGCGGTGTCAGCAGTTCCAAATCAAACGGCCAAGTCTCAGGAGATAAAGCAGGTGGCAAACTATTCGACATTGCAACAAAAATAAATAAACTTACACACAATAAAGCTCTTGCTACGCTAGATTAACAGAAAGCTCAAAATTCACCAACCTTTTTGAAATGCACAGAGGATATCGAGGATGTGTATTTGTATTAACTGCCATTATGTAGATCGCTGCTTCACCTACCACGCCGTAGAAGGACAGCACGAACAGATTCATCTCACCGAAACACCCGATTTCGACCCCGTAGAACCGACAATCAACGTCAATATCCGCTCCCACCAAGATGAAATTGAAATGGAATGGGATGTAGTCGGTTGTCAAAGTTTTAAGCAAGAGATCGGCAAATGGGTCAAATTGCGGCCGGGCGAACTTGTACCGACTTGAGGGAGATTGGGGGATTGGGAGAGGGGGAGAGGGGGAGAT
>CASBQF010000363.1 GCA_949127775.1 Oscillatoriales cyanobacterium PMM_0080 | reverse complement strand
GGGGGAGTGGGGGAGTGGGGGATGGGAAAAATCTTCCTTCTTAGTTCCTTGTAAAAAATTACAAGCTTTAACTAGATTGTCGATATCTGTTTCTGTATTTCCCAAGCTGATAATAAATGTGAGATGTTGCGGCATCGGCAATTCTGCGGTGACACCGAGTTGTGAGTTCAGAATTTCATCTGCGGCAAATCCTGTGATTCCTAAATCCGATACTTTTACTGTCAGTCTTGTTCGGTCTAATTTGACAAAACCTGGTGTATTTAATGGTTCTAAAACTGATAAACCGGAAATTTGAGATATGCCCGATCGCGCTTTTTCCGCTAATAATAAAGTTTTGGTCATCAACTCTTGGCCGTGGAGTGCCATTTGTTGTCGCGCTGCGTCGAGGGATGCTAATAGTATATAACTCGGACTGGTGGATTGTACTAACTGTAATGCTCGATTGATTTTTTGGATATCTACCCTAGAACCTTTAATGTGCAACATCGATGCTTGTGTCATTGCACCGAGGGTTTTGTGGATGGATTGCACTGTTAAATCAGCGCCGACTGATAATGCCGATTCTGGCAAGTTTGGATGAAAGTTAAAGTGCGCGCCGTGGGCTTCATCTACTAATAATGGTATGTTGTATTGATGGGTTATTTTGGCGATCGCCCGCAAATCTCCACAAACCCCGTGATAAGTTGGGTAAACTACCATGACGGCTTTGGAATCGGGATGCTGTTTTAATGCGGATGCTACGGATGCGGCTGTAATGCAGTTGGCAATATCCCAATCTGAGTCGTATTCGGGATTGACAAAAATGGGAATTGCACCGGATAAAATCAAACCAGAAATTGCCGATGAGTGGATGTTTCGAGGTAGGATAATTTTGTCGCCGGGGCCGCAAGTCGCGACAATTGCCGCCATGATTCCACAAGTCGAACCGTTGGCTAAAAACCAAGTATGTTCGGCTCCAAATGCCTCCGCAGCTAAATTCTGAGCTTCTGCAATTACGCCTTCTGGATTGAAGAGATTATCCAATTCTGGCAATTCTGGCAGATCCGATCGAAATACTGCGGCACCCAACAATTCAACCAGTGGCGCAGATATTCCTTGTCCGCCTTTGTGTCCGGGGGCATAAAATGGGGCGTGAGGGTGATTTGTCCGATCGCGCAAAGCATCTAATAAAGGCGTTTTTGTTTGAGAGTTCATCGCTGATATACTTGATCCTGATTTAATTTATCATGTCCGATCCTACAACATTATTAAAATCTACATTTCGCTCGTTTTACTAATATCTCGTAGGGGGCGGGTTCACCAACAATATATAACCATGATCAACAATCTATATAAACCCGCCCCCATCCCACCAATAACTCCAAAAATTCTTGTGGGGTGTAGGGGTTAAGCATCCAGACCTTTACAGGCTTTTTTGGAGACATCTTGACATTCAATATGTAGATGATGATTGTTGGTGGGGTAGGGGCGGGTTTTTGAGATTGCTTGTTTCAGGCGTTGATAGTTGGTGAACCCGCCCCTACGGGCATTATGTACGCGATTTTAATCAGCAAAAATACAGGCTGACAATGCCTTCTTTTAGCGCTAAAATCGCGGTCTGAGTGCGAGCGCTATTCATATCAATTTGAATAAATTTTCACTATTTAGATAGATGTCAGATAGTGAGTTTTTTTATAGATTGATTATATCCAATTATTAATAGAATTACCGTGATTAATCCCAACCCTACTCCCTTTCCAGGGCCACAGATTCCCAGTACCGAACCGGGGCTGCCGACTATACCGGCATCGCCACCAGTACCCGGTTCCCCCCTTCCCGATCTCATTCCAGGGATCATACCGCAGCCGGTACCTGTGCCAATTCCGCAGCCAATTCCCGAACCCGTGCCGGAAACTGTACCCTCTCCGATTCCCCAAACAGTGCCGAGCCCAATTCCTCAGACTATCCCTGAACCGATTTAATTGATGTTTTAGTCGATCGCGAATTTTAAGTTTGTGAAGTCGCCAAAACCGAATTTTCCCAAAGTCTAACATCCGTTCGATGAATATAAGGCTTGAGAAAACCCGGTTTTTGCGTAAATTATCGACTACCTAAAGTTGAGCGCAGTCTCTTTACAAAGGTCAACAGCATCCAAATCAGTGGCTTTGCCGTCAGAATATTCGGCCCTGACATCAAAAACACAACCCCCTTCTGAGCCACCATAGTCAGCTCGATTCCACTCGAAATCTGCCTTTTCGCGATCGGCAATCGGGGCGTCTAGCTCATTTTTTCCCCAAGTCTCCTTATCGGGAGGAGACATAAAAACGGCTGTCATCGTCTTGCCGCTGTTGTTAACCACCGAAACTTTGACCATTTGAGCGAAAACGCTAGATGCTGCCAACGCTACCAGAGGCAGCGACAGCCCCGCAGCGATCGTTAATTTGCTTAACAACTTGTTCACCATTGAGCCATCTACCTCAAGTTATATATTTATTCAAGCTTAGCTGTAGAAGTTAGAACCCACAAGTCAGATATAGCGTATTCCAGGTTGAGCAAGTAGGGACAGTCCAAGAGCCGTGTCCCTACAGGGATTAATCTGTATGTTGCGATCGCCATGATATTTTGATACAGTAATATGTTTGTAAATAGCCATGCTTACCGCCGGAATTGTCGGACTGCCTAATGTTGGCAAATCTACCTTGTTTAATGCTTTGGTAGCTAATGCCAAGGCGACTGCTGCTAATTTTCCTTTTTGTACGATCGAGCCAAACACGGGTATCGTGGCAGTACCAGACGAACGCTTGAAGGTGCTGAGCGATATTTCCACTTCCGCGCAAACAGTGCCGACGCGGATGGAGTTTGTGGATATTGCGGGTTTGGTGAAGGGCGCGAGTCAAGGGGAAGGATTGGGAAATCAGTTTTTGTCTCATATTCGGGCCGTAGATGCGATCGCCCATGTTGTCCGCTGCTTTGACAATGATGATATCATCCACGTTGCAGGTTCTGTCGATCCGATCCGAGATATTGACATTATTAATCTAGAACTAATCCTAGCAGACTTAGCTCAAATTGAACGCAGGCTCGATCGTACTCGCAAACAAGCCCGCAGCAATAAGGAAGCTCAAGCAGAAGTGGACATCCTCGAAAAATTAGTCGAAATTTTGAATGCAGGTAAACCAGCCAGACAGTACGATTTCAGTGACGAGGAAGCTGAATTAGTTAAAGGTTTGGAATTATTGACAAACAAACCAATTATCTATGCAGCCAATGTATCTGAGGACGATTTAGGTACAGGAAATAGCTATGTCGAACAAGTGCGAGAAATAGCAGCAGCCGAAAATGCTAAAGTTGTCATAGTTTCGGCACAAGTTGAGTCAGAATTGGTAGAGTTACCAGAGGATGAACGGCTTGATTTCCTCGAATCTTTGGGGGTGAAAGAAGGTGGCTTAAAATCTCTGATTCGAGCTACTTACGAACTATTGGGTTTGCGGACTTATTTTACTAGCGGGCCAAAGGAAACTCGCGCTTGGACAATTATCGCCGGAATGTTAGCACCACAAGCTGCGGGAGTGATTCACTCCGATTTTGAGCGGGGTTTTATCCGAGCCGAAACTGTAGCTTATCAAGATTTAGTTACCACGGGCGCGATGAATTCGGCTAAGGAAAAAGGCCTGGTTCGCAGTGAAGGAAAAGAGTATGTTGTACAAGAGGGGGATGTGTTGTTGTTCCGATTTAATGTTTAGGTTTTTTTAAGGAGATAAGCAAATGGATATCGTTTCTCTAGCAATTGCTTGGCTAGTTACTTCGGTGAGCTTTTTTATCATTTCCAAGTTACCGCTGGGCGTGGATATTGACAGTTTTGGAAAAGCCATGCTTTCGGCTGCCGTTTTTGGATTGCTGAATGCTTTGGTGCGGCCTGTTTTTATGTTGTTTAGTTTTCCAGCTTTGTTGATAACTTTTGGTTTGTTTATGATTGTTATCAACGCTGCTATCTTTGGATTGGCGGCTTGGCTAGTCGAAGGGTTTCGCTTACGCTGGGGAATTTGGAGTGCTTTGTTGGGTGCTATAACCCTTAGTTTCATTAACTCTTTTCTTTACAGCATTTTGCCTAATCTTCGCTAGGAAAAGGTAAGGCGGAAGGAAAAAAGAAAGAAAGAAAGGGGCGGGTTTATGTATGTTGTTAGCTATAGCAAATATCAAGGAGTGGAACCCGCCCCTACGGCAAAGATCCCTGGTAAAACCCGCCCCTAATGACTGATGACTCCTGACTAATGACTCCTGACTAATGACTAATTGTCAGGCTCAAAACCCTCTCTATTTCTCCTATTTTCAACGGGCCAATCTAGATTCTCGCCACCAATAATCAGTTCTTCAACTGTTATGAATTCTTTGCTGAGTTGCTGGAAAACATTAATTAAAATATCGATGCCGATCGCATCGCTAGTACCCAAGTCAAACCAGCAGCGAGCCCAAGAACCTTCGTACTCCATTTCTCCCATATTGTGCATCAAAGCCATCATACTTTGGTCGGCTAGATTAACATCGTAATTCATATCACTGATGTCTAAGCCTTCATCTTGCACTTGCAAATTTTCCGCATTAAATCC
>CASBQF010000362.1 GCA_949127775.1 Oscillatoriales cyanobacterium PMM_0080 | reverse complement strand
TCTGTAATTGGATCTGAATCATTACCAGTGTAGTAACAGTAAATTTCAAATTGTTTTGTATCGGCATAACGCAACCAGCCTGTCAACCATAAAGTGCCACTGTAGGAATGTAAGTAACTAGAAACATAACCAACTCTAATTTTACCATTTTCCGGCAGTAGAGGCATCTGTCGCGGTTGCACCCACTGGGGATAGTTAGCAGTCATAACTTGATGCACTAAGTTGGCATATTTTGATTGTGATTCAACAACATTGTGAGCTTGATATGCTAGGTAAAAATTAGTGAAACTTCTCAAACCTAGAAAAGCATTGATTTTGGATTCTGGAGTTTGTAGAGATGTTTGTTGAATCAATTTATCTAATTCTTGGACAAATCTTGTCTTGTGAAATTGAATCTCATCTAAGGTGTCGTAAACAATCGGCAAGGTTAAGTGTGTTAAAAGTTGAAAAACATATTCATTTGGCAGTATTTGTGCTGCTGTTTCTGCACTTGATATAGCTTGCTGAGTGCGTCCGTTTTGCTGGCAAATTTTGACAAGGTGAAAGTGTAGTTGTCCGGCTGTCGGGTAATGGCGGATGCCTTGTTCTAGAATGGCGATCGCATCTTCGATTCTGTTGAGGTTTCTCAAACACTCGCTGAAGCTATAATACAGTTCTATATCTCCTGTCTGGGATACTAAAAATCTTTGATAGTGCTTAATGGCTGCTTCGTATCTTGCTTGATGGTAGAGTTGGTTGCCAAATTCTCTCAACGCTAATGCTTGGGAATCAAGGGTGATATCGCTAAGTTGTTCCAGTTCCACTACTGGGATTTTTTCGGTTCTAGAGTCGGCTATTGCTTGGTGATTTTCCGCATTCAACTTAATTCTATATTGAATCTGTGGTAAAATATCCAGCCACTGGCTTTGATTGAGGTTTTCTAATAAGATAATTTCGGGTTCGCAGCTAGTATCTAAATCTTCTTCCATGAAAAGATTCAGGACAATTGCTGATATAATTATACTTGCATCTAACTCTGATTCTTCTAAAGTTTCGCTGCTGTCTATTACAAGAGTTAGAAAATCGCGATCGGGATGATTGACAAAATTCCTAATAATTAGTTCTAACTCTAAATAAAGTGATTCTTCTGGTTGGTTCCAGTCAGGAAAAATCAGCAAATTTAAAGGCTTGAGATTTAAAGTGGTTAGATCCATGCGATCGTCTGTCCTCTATTGTTTGGTATTGTGGGGCTTTTGCTGTTTTGGTCGATCGCACTTGATTAGATTTAACTCGTCTTTAGGGGCGATGTGCACCTAATCTTCTACCTCGGCTGCTGTTGCCATGCCCGCCAGCCGAGGATCGCAGCTAGGATGATACTGGGGGAAACCACGGCGATGAGGGCGTTTAAGTCGGTGGAGGGTATGGATAAGGTGGGCCCTGCGTACTTGATGGCGAGGGAAACGGCGGCGGAGAGGGTGAATACTTTGAGGATGGGGCTGATGTTGGTGTTCATGGAGGTGGTGGTTGGTTGTATAATTGCCGATCGAGATTATTATCGCAAGTCTGTGCCATGACTGCGACACATTATGAGTCAAACGAAGAATCTCAAACTCCAATAAGAGCGTCAAGATTGCGTAACTCCTGATGGAGCTTTTGGAGGAGAGTCGCCAAGTTGCTTAGATCACTGAGCATAGTCGAAGTGTCTTAACTATCTTGGCGTTTACTATACTAAGATAACTTGCCAGCATTAAGCATAATTGAACATGGATCGCCAAAATTTAGAGTTAATCGAAAACATTCGCCAGCAATTTGACAATACTCCTTATCCCAGAATCCCGCTAGAAGAATCTCCTAAAGACAACAGTGAATTGCTCTACCTTCATAATCTTGTAACTGCTTACTACTTCCGAAATAGAAAAGTCATCAATACTTCCGGTAAAGTTATCCTCGATGCGGGATGCGGTACCGGTTATAAATCCTTGGTTTTAGCTCTAGCCAATCCGGGGGCTAAAATTGTCGGAATTGATTTATCAGCAGAATCTGTGAAACTAGCTGAGCAACGTTTACAGTATCATGGGGTTGTTAATGCAGAGTTTTATGCTTTGAAGATAGAAGATTTACCAACTTTAGGTTTACAGTTTGACTATATCAATGCTGACGAAGTTCTATATCTCTTGCCCGATGCTATTGCTGGATTGCAAGCGATGAAGTCAGTTTTGACACCAGATGGTATCATCCGCACAAACCTACATAGTGCAAATGGTAGAGCCGGAGTGTTTCGCGGTCAAGCTGTTTTCAAAGCAATGGGATTAATGGATGGAAGTCCGGGAGATTTGGAGATAGAAATAGTTCGGGAAACTATGGAAGCATTGGAAGATGGAGTAGGGCTTAAGGCATTTACCTGGAACTCGGATCGCGCGCAGAATGAGTCATGGATTATGGCTAACTATTTATTGGTGGGTGATAAAGGTTCTACTATTCCTGAAGTGTTTGCCATGTTGAGAAGTGCTGATTTAGAGTTTATCAATATGGTGGCTTGGCGCAGGTGGGAGTTGATGGATTTGTTCAAAGATGCAGATGATTTGCCTCCGTTTTTGGCGATGAGTCTGCCAGAAGCTTCTCTGGAAGAGCGGCTGCATTTATTTGACTTGTTGCATCCCCTGCACCGTTTGTTTGATTTCTGGTGCGGCAATCCCGATCAGGCTCAGGATTTTGTGCCCGTGGCGGAATGGACTACCGCTGACTGGCGGGAAGCACGGGTACACCTGCACCCTCAACTGAGGACTTCCCAGATTAGGGAAGACTTGAGTAATTGTATTGAGAGTGAGACTGCGTTTGAGATTAGCCGCTATATTATTGTGCCGACTTTGGCACCGGTGGCGATCGACAGTACAATTGCTGCTTGCTTGTTACCGCTGTGGGATGGGCCACAGTCTGCGGTGTCGCTAGTCCAGAAGTGGCTGCAAATTAGAGCCGAGGCTGCTGTTAATCTAGAACCTGCGGCCCTGGAGACAGCCTTTGAGGAAGTCAAGAAATTGTTGACTAAGCTGGAAGTCTTTCTGTACGTGCTTTTGGAGCGTTAGCAGCCAGACATCAAAAAAAAAATGGAGGGGATGATAGCAAAGCGGGAGAAACTGGGTAAGTTACATATAAGAGTTAGAAATCGAGCATTCCACCCCCTCAAGGAGAAACAAATTATGAAGACCGAATTTAAAGCCAAGTTCCTGCAACACATCAACAAAAGAAGACAGGATCAAGGTTTCACCCTGATTGAACTACTGGTTGTTATCATTATCATCGGTATTTTGTCTGCGATCGCTCTGCCCTCTTTCCTCAACCAAGCCAATAAAGCCAAGCAGTCAGAAGCCAAGCAGTATTTGAGTTCAATCAACAAGGGTCAACAAGCTTTCTTTGCAGAAAGAACACAGTTCTCAACAGATATCGTGAGCTTAGGTCTCGGTATCAAGACCCAGACTAACAACTATTCGTATAGCGTGGGTGCGAGTACGGCTGGTACCAACGGAGGAGTGACTCAGGCGGCAACAGCTAGAGGCGCTTCGATTAAGGGATATGCAGGCGCAGTGTATTTTATTCCTGCCGGTGAGGGAGACGGCACTACTTCAATCCTCTGTGAGGAGCTAACTGCTAATGTAACAGCTCCTGGCGTAATTACACCTGCACGTGAAGCTACCGTGTGTAATGCTAGTCAGACTCTCGTTACTAAGTAATTTCTGAGTGCCACAATCCATAAAAGAGCGGGTAGACTTCAGTATGCTACCCGCTTTTTACGACTAAGTTAGTTGATGAATTGTTTATAATACTGGTGATTGCGAACTCAGAATTAAAGCAGGTTGTTTCAGCCTGGTCAAAAGTTTTCTCGAACTTAGGTATATTTGTAGATTTTTAGCTTATGACTTCTGATAACTTATTGGCTGTTGTATCTGACTGGCAGGAAGAAGCAAGAGAATGTTTGCTCAAGGAGAATTATACTCGGGCTGCGCTACTCTACGAACAAGCAATTGAAGCGGAACCAAATGTTAAGTCCTACTGCTGGCAATTGGGTTTGATGTTTCTGTTGCAGGGACAGGAGGCAGAAGCTCAAACAACCTGGCTGTTGGGAATGGCTGAAGGAGATCCAGACGAAATCGAACTGTGGACTGAAGAACTCATAGAATTGCTCGAAGCAGAAGCAGAACGGCAGCGGCTGCACCGAAAAGACTATGCTGTGGCTTGGGCTGTGCGCCAGCATTTACGGGAAATCAGCCCTGCCAATCTGCACAACCTACTGCACTTAACAGCACTGTCCATATTGCTTGAGACTTACACTGGTGAAGAGCCAGATTCTCTGGGCGTGATTGAACTGCTCAAGTCAAATAAACCTTTATTGATCAGCCATGAGCTGCTGATGCAATCGTGGAAGAGCGTCTTAGATTATGCTCCTCTGCACCCATCTACTTTGGAATTGACAGAAGCTTGTCTAGCTCATGTCCAAGAGCCACTAATTTTTATTGATACTTTAATCCATTTTGTTTATATAATTTCTTATTTAGGGCGTCAATTTCCCCTGGCAGTTAAATTCACAGAACTAGGCTTGCGCTTAGATCCCAAGCATCCAGAGTTGTTGCGTACTTTATCTTCTTTTTATCAAGATACAGGTGAGTCTGCAAAGGGGATAGAAATGGCTAGGTTTGGCTATTCGGTAATGGAAAAGCTAGCCGATAAAGTGTATGCTTGTCACTTAATTATTCGCGGTATGATGACTGCTGGCGGCTACGGGGATGAGGCTTATTCAACATTTCAGACCCTGAAATCTCTACTGGTAGAGCTAATCGAGCAGCAGCCAACCGATCTTGATTCAAGCGCTACAATTCGTTTATTTAGTTCAATCTTTTTCTACCCATACTTTCAGGATAAACCGCAGGAAAATATACAAATTCGCCGTCAAATAGCAGAAATTTGTCAATTGAATATTGCTAACTATGCTAAGGAGTCAATGGAAAAGTGCCGCCAGCGACTGTCTTCTGCGGTGAAAACAGATGTTCCTAAAAAACGCTTAAGAATTGGATATCTGTCTTATTGCCTGCGTCGCCATTCTGTGGGCTGGCTGGCACGATGGGTCTTCGAGCATTACGATCGCGATCGCTTTGAAATTTATGCTTATTTACTGGGGTCTGACTCTAAACTAACGCACGACCCTTTAGAGGAATGGTACATAGGTAAAGTTTCTAAAGCTCGGAAATTAGGGCTGGATGGTCCTGAAGCGGCTAAGCTAATTTGTGACGATGAGATTGATATTTTAGTCGAACTCGACAGCCTGACACTGAATACTAGCTGCGAGATTATGATGCTTAAACCCGCACCCATACAAGTCAGTTGGCTCGGCTGGGATGCACCGGGCATACCCAATATTGATTATTTTATTGCTGACCCTTATGTGCTGCCTGAATCCGCCGAAGATTACTATGTTGAAAAAATCTGGCGTTTGCCACAAACCTACATAGCAGTAGATGGCTTTGAATTAGATGCCCCAAGGATGCGGCGCGATCAATTAAATATTCCTAACGATGCAGTCGCATATCTAAGTTTTCAGCGAGGATACAAATACAATTCCCGCACAGCACGCTTGCAAATACAGATAATTAAAGCGGTACCAAATAGTTATTTGTTAATTAAAGGTTTAGCGGATGAAGAATCACTCAAAAGTTTCTTTAGTGAAATAGCAGAATCAGAAGGGTTGAACGCAGACCGTTTGCGATTCTTGCCAATAGTGGCAACAGAAACAGTTCACCGCGCTAATTTAGGTATTGCTGATGTGGTGCTGGATACTTATCCCTATAACGGAGCTACAACTACATTAGAAACTCTTTGGATGGGAATTCCTTTGGTTACGAGGGTCGGTCAGCAGTTTTCCAGTCGCAACAGTTACACGATGATGATGAATGTGGGAGTGACTGAGGGCATTGCTTGGACTGATGAAGAGTATGTCGAATGGGGAATTCGTCTAGGAAAAGACTCGGCTTTGCGACAGCAAATATCGTGGAAATTGCGACAGTCAAGACACACCTCTCCATTGTGGAATGGCAAGCAGTTTACGCGAGAAATGGAAAAAGCTTACGAGCAAATGTGGCAGATATATATTGACAAATCAAACCATTAAGTACAACGTAGGGACACTCCCCCGCGATCGCCCCCGTATCGATTAAGGTAGGCACGGGACACTACCCCTACAAATCTGTATTAATGATTTAGACGTGCTATATGACAGGTTAACGGGACTTATTTCTATTATTTTTAGGATATGTTAAACTAAGCAAAGTTTAAACAACTAAATAGGAAAGTTTGCTATGCTTGCCAAATTAACGGCTGAAAACCAGCTTATTCTACCTAAAAGTATAACTCAAACGATCGGGGCGGCTGAATATTTTGAGGTTAAGGTAGAAGGTGGACAAATTATTCTGACTCCAGTAAAAATTCAAGGAGCTGATTCTGTACGGGCTAAGTTAGGAGCGTTAAATGTGAATGAACAGGATATTACTGATGCTGTGGAGTGGGCGCGTCAGTTATGATTGAGCATCCACGAGTGGTAATTGATACAAATTTTATGAATTCAAGATTTCGGAATTGCTATAAGCCAATCTTGCGTATGTTATACTTTAAAGCATACTCTGATAAATAATTTGTGCAACAAGGTGTTGCACAAATACATTTGAGTAGTTGAACTGGAATTAAATGCGATGTCACCAGAAACAGAGGATTTAATTTTATATTTTTAAGCTGTCTAATTCAAAAAAGGCTATGTTCTCCGCTTTAGCTTGTGCGATCGCCTCTATGTTCTCATTCTCCAAGACAATCCGACTGTGAAGTCGAGGTATCAAAGCTGACCACTGAATTTTACTCAACTGTCCAATCAGGGAAATTTCCAGCCCATCGGAAACATCTAAATCTTCTTCCATTAAAAGATTCATCACCAGGCTAGATAAAGCGAGATTAGCATCTTCATCAGAAATATTGCTCGTGTCTACCAAAAGAGTTATGTTACTTTTGTCTGGGTGAGTTGCGATCGCCCTGACAACTCCCTCTAATTCTAAACCCAAAGACTCTTCTGGTTGCGACCAATCTGGGAAAACGATCAAATTAATATCTCTTAAATTAAAATGTAAGAGAGTCGCATTAATCAATCCAGCGCTCATAGTTTGCGCCATTTTTGACCAAGAAAACTTTGCCGCCCGTTGCAAACCAGCCGCAATCAATGAATTGCGAATTTTCGGTTTTTGTACCTCACAAAGTGCATCGGCTAAACCCTCAACATCCTCATCATTCACATATAAAGCTGCTTCCCCCGCGACTTCAGGTATAGAGGCATTGGGACAAGTGATCACCGGACAACCGCAGGACATTGCCTCCAACACAGGCATCCCAAAACCTTCATACTTTGACGGATAAATCAGAGCTACAGCACCTGCATAAGCTAATCTCAATTCGTCATCGCTGAGTTGTAGCTTATGTACAACACTTCCCAAAGTATAATTTCTCAACTCTCCTTCTAATAGAATTCCAGTCCCTGTACAAACAATCTCAAATCCTTGTTTACTAGCAAGTTTTCCAAAAGCCTGAAAAAACAAGATAGTATTTTTATAATTAGACCCGCCTCCGACTGAAATAAAATATGGTTTTGAGATGCCATACTTTGTTTTAAAACTATTAATTTCTTCTGGAATCGCTGGCGTGAAAAGATTGTCCACTCCACAATGAGCTACCGTTATAGATTCTAGGGTAATGTCTGGGGAAAAATTTTCCAAGTCCCGCGCTGTATTTTCTGAAATTGAAATATATGCAGAAGCATGGCGGATAGCATGATGTTTTTCCCTCCACATCGGCTCATCCAAATTTGCCTGTAAAACTTCTGGAATCATGTCATAAGCCATGAATAGAGAAGGAGTTGATAGAGGTGTTGTGTAGTACGTAGAGATAAATAAGTCTGCGCCTGTTTCATCGCAGACTTGCTGTAGCATTTCCCGGTCAGCGTCGGTTGTCTCGTAGTTGTAAGCTGGAATAGTAAGGTATCTAATCCCCGCAATTTTGGGAGCAGTTCCAGCCCTGTCAAGAATGATAATATGTTGATAAAAACCATCTTTTGCCCATTCTGCTAGCAAGGAGTTCCAGACACGAGCAATTCCTGTTCTGTAAAGCTGGAAAAATACGCCATCAACAATGATTAACGGAGCAATTGTCTGGCGCTGATCTGAAGAATCTTGATTCTTCTTTTTAAACCATACTCCCGTGTAGTCAATAGGGTGCAAGTCAAATGATTCGCCTCTAAGCTGCTCAAAATCATGGACTGCTTTTCTACAGCCTTCCCAATGACCATAATCATCTATTTGAATAACACCGTTAGAAACAACGATATCATAGAGAGTGTTAAATGTGTCCATCGTTGACTCATACCAGTCCCCATCAGCGTGTAAAAAGGCAATATTGCCTATTACTGACTTATACTGCGGTAATGTCTGAGCAAATAACCCTTTAACAGGTATGACAATATCTCTAACGTTCAAAAGTTGACATATCTTGTCTAAATTTTCGTCAATAGGGGCTTCTAAAGTACCTGCACCAAACCCTGTTTGATTTGCTAAAATTCCGTTAGAGCGATCGATTTCAGTAGGGTCTGGCATTCCTTCAAAAGTATCAAAAGCGTATAGGATTCGCGGGCGTAAGCTGTAACGCTGAATCACTACTGCTAACAGGGCTGCTGCTCCTCCCTTGCAAGTTCCACACTCAACAAAGTTGCCGGGAATATCCTCTAAACACACCTGCTTAGCCAGGGAATAGAGGGAGAATAACCTCGCTTCACTCAATAAAGTGTACGGTCGGACGATATTGAGAATTCCGAGAAATTCCTCCGTCGGCACACCTTGTAATGAACCGCTGACAGAATAATGTTGCAAATGTGTGGGTAATTTCCAGTTAATTTTGGGATCAGGCTGATGTATCGCTGGATCAATATTGCCCCGCCAAGCAACTCCCATGATTTGCATAGTTTGATAGACCATTGTGTTCCACCCTTTTTCTTTAAAGTAGTCCAAGCCTTGGGCTACATCGGGAGAAGCCAAATCGTGAAAGAGAATTAAAGCATCTTCTTCTGCAAGCTGTTCACAAATAATCGCATCATTTAGGGGGCCTGGTGCCTCGTGATTGCCATCTATGAAAATCAATGACCACTTGCGTTGAAGTTGAGCGGCTAACTCCTCAACTTTTTGAGGGCTAGAGCCAGCTATGAGATTAACTGTTTCCAGAACACCCGCCATTCTGAGTGAATTGGTTACGCTTTCAGAGAATTCCTGTCTGGCTAGTATAGGATCGATTACATCTAACTCCACTCCTGCTAGGGCCATATGACAGGCTGACCAACCTAACCAACAGCCAATTTCTAAAGCTTTCTTACCTTTAAATTTTAAGGCTGTATTGTAAATAATATGAGCCTCGTCTCGGCTGACAAATCCGACGATAGGATGTCGTTTGTCCACATACCAGTTATGGGGAATCTCCCGCCGTAGATAAGGCCAAGCACAACCATTTGTGCGACCGACGATCATGTTAGAAAAACATGAATCTGGCTGAATGATTGAAAAGCCTGGTGAAACATAATCTCCCTGTGGTAATAAAGCACGTTCTATCACCTTCACTGTCTCATCTATCATACGTTCTTCCCTAAACATTTTTTCTGCTCGCAACTTGCCCCCCTGACCAATTTCCCGACGCAGTGAAGGATTCAGCACCCACTCTTGAATCACTGCTACCAATTCTCTGACTGTAGCTTGGGAGTCAATGTTGGGGTCAGGAAGTAATTTGCCGGTGCTACCAAGTTCTTCAGGAATGCCACTGACGGCTGTAGCAATTACCGGGAGTCCTTTTGCCATTGCTTCCATAACGCATAATGGCATTCCTTCCAAATTAGAAGGAAAAACAAAAATATCAGCAATATTCAGCCAGTTTGAAACGTCGTCTGCCACCTGTCCCAGAAAATTCACTTTATTAGTAATTTCTAATTCGTAAACTGCTTCCTTGAGCTGATTTTCGAGTTGTAGATCGAAAATACCGCCCCCCGCCCAGACAAAATAAAGTTGAGGCCAAACAGGGCTTTTGATGAGCTGTTTTATTGCTTCTAATTGGTAATGGTATCCTTTTCGTGCCTCTATGCGAGCTGCTGTGAAGCAAACTACTGCATCTAAAGGAATACCCAACCTTTGGCGCAGACGCTCGCGCACTGATAAATCGAACGGTGTGAAATATTCTAAAGGTCTTCCGTAATAAATAACCTGTCCCTGATTTATGGGGAGTTTAAATAAAGTGTGTAGCAAATCTAAATTATCATAGGAAACAGCAATAACCGATTTCGCTTGCTCGTAATGATAAGACAATTCATCTAAGGAAGCTACAAAACGTTCTGCTAGATGGGGTTCAACTAACCCCTCAACTATTATATAAGGTATCCCAGACTGGATAGCTATTTTCTTGATAGAAAAGTTGGAAAAAGGATTAGTGTTACTACAAATAATCAGTTCCGGTTTATCATCTAATTCCTCAAAAAAATGCCTCCAATCTTTTTCAAGATTATCTTCATTTTCTATCGAAACATACTGAACATTATCTAACCGTGTATTTTTGTTGGTAAAATCACTTGATGCCTGGGGTTGTATACAGGTTACGTTGTACTCTAATCTAGTCAATGCACGGAGAATAGAGTAGTTGTATTGTGCAACTCCGCCTACTCCTGGATCGTTTGTAGACAATAAAATATGTCTTTTCATTTGCTTTTTTTTCGTATTTAACAATACATTTTACTCATTTTTTCCATCTTTCAATTCTAGTAGATTGTTACCGATCGCCCTTTCCCTACTTTTTCCCCTTCGCCTGCCCCAACAATACCTTATAGTCAGCTCTGTCAGGATTTAGCTTCACCAACTGCTCCAAAGGCTCGATCGCCCCCAGCTTATTATTCATCCCCAACCGCACATTGGCCAACCCCTCCAGAGCAGTCAGATTCTGAGGTTCCCGCCGCAAAACCGTCTCATATCCCCGTTCCTGGGCCGCCAGCAGAGACTCCTGAGAAACAGCAGCAGCTACAGGTTTTTGTTGGTGCTGGCTGCTCAAACCGCTGCCGAATAGACTCACAATACCAAAAATCGCCGAACCAGCAAAACCAGCCATCGATACAAACGCAAAAATCTGCTTAGTTCGATCGCCCTTATTAACCCGACTATCACCAGATTTTTTCTGTGTACTTTCCATTGCCAACCTTTACCGTAGCTGTTTGCCTGGCACTCACACTCGTACCTATCTCTAGATTGCCCAAGTTCGATCGCAAAACGATCAGTTGTAAAATTCGAGATTCTCATACCACGAAAATTTAGACTTGTCAACTATATTTAACTGAGAATGAGAAGTGCGATCGCGGTTAAGGACGATCGCACTTCCAATTCTTTAGCCATTATCCTGTGGTAATTCTCCAAACTGCGATCGATAACGCGCTAGCAAAG